>JAGDAU010000033.1 GCA_017959365.1 Prevotella sp. | reverse complement strand
ATTCTTTTCCATTGGATACCTTTGTGAAAAAGAATTTCCTTGAGCCATACAACCTTAAATTCATCTACCGTCTGGAGGATATCGGTTCTGATCTACAGAAAAACCTTGTTCCTGCCAGCTATGAGAAGAGTAAGGAGTTGGCAGTGCTTAGTAAGTACCTGTGGTATGATGTTTACAAGAAGGTAGCAGGGGAGGAGTTCCTGAAGATGTACAGTCCGCGTATCATCCACGTCATCGGTTCGCCGGCATACAATCCCACACAGGGTACCGAGACCCTTGGTACCGCTGAGGGTGGTCTGAAGATTACTCTTTACAAGACCAACGAACTTGACGTTAGTAATATTGATATGATGAACGAGTATTTCTTCATCACCATGCACCATGAGTTTGCCCATATCCTGGATCAGACTTATCAGCGTCCAAGTGAGTTTAATACTATGTCTGCTGGCCTGTACAATGTGGCTGACTGGGGTAATACCCACGACAGTATCGCTGCCTGCCAGGGATTTGTCACTCCGTATGCCTCCTCACAGGCTCGTGAGGACTGGGTAGAGGTGCTTGCAAACTATGTCACCATGAATGATGATGAGTGGGGACGTCTGCTTGCCACTGCCTCCTACGACTGGGAGCAGATAGACCTTGAGGATATCTCAGACTATAATAAGCTTATCAAGCCAGGATGTAATCTCGATACCATCGGCTACGTCAAGGAGGAGCAGAATGGTGAGCTGAAGATTGTGCGTAAGGTAGTCCAGCGTGATGTCGATGGCTATGTGGAAGTAAACGATAAAGGCGAGTGGACTTACCTTGAGATTGACAATATCGATGGTAAGGCTATGATACTCAATAAACTTGACATGGTAAGGGTATGGCTCAAGCAGTACTGGAATATTGATGTTGATGTATTGCGTGACGAAGTGCTACATCGTCAGTATATGACCGATGCCAATGGTGAGTTTGTGAAAGACAGTAAAGGCAGATACGTTAACCGCTTTATAACGCCAACCCTTGAAGACCCGTCAAAGACACTGATGGATATTCTCATGGAGGAGCTGGAGGCATATAAGGCATTAATGCAGTAAACCACGATTATTATGATTATTCGGATTACAACGAATTATACTATTTTAACGAATATATTAAGATGAAAAAGATATTATCATTATCAATAATCTTGGCGGCGGGTTTCTCGCTCACATCGTGTGTCAATGAGGAAGATGACCTCTTCGATCACAGTGCCGCAGAGCGTCTCAACCAGTTGAGTGACATCTACTCAGCGCGTCTTGAGGCACAGCCTAACGGTTGGGCTATGCAGTATTACCCCACAAACGAGGAAGAGGCTCCATACGGCAGCGGCTATCTCATACTGTGTGACTTCGACCCCGATGGCTCTGTTAAGGTTGCTATGGACAATATTTTCTCCGGCAACAATTACAGCGAGGACCGTTCGCTGTGGGAGGTTATCACTGACAACGGTCCCGTGTTGTCATTTAATAGTTACAACAAAAACATGCATGCCTTCTCCAACCCGGAGGATTTGCCCTTCACCGGAACAAGTGAAGAAGACAATAACGAACAGGGAAAAGGTGCAGAGGGTGATTATGAGTTTATAGTCGTTGACGCACCGGAGGATGCCTCATATATGATGCTCAAGGGTAAGAAACGTGGTACCTACAACTTGCTCACACCTATTGAGCAGGGTGTTGTCTATGAGGATTATCTTGCTGATGTGAAGGCATTCCATAATGCCATGTTCCCACCGGAATATATCTCATACGACATCCTTCATGCCGGAGATGAGGATTTTGTTTTTAAGAATGCCAATTCTGGTGTTCCAATAATCTATCCTGTTGGTGGAGATGAGGTTACCGAGAATGAGTTCCATCCGTTCCTGACAACAAAGCGTGGTGATGACTATTATATCCGTTTCCGTGACAAACAGATTGTTTATTATACCGAGTCTGGTGCCCCTGATGACGAGTCATTACAGACATATCAGGAACTTAAGTATAACCCAGAGACCGATCGTTTTGAGTCCACCACCATTGAAAACGTCTATTTAGAGGGTAATGTACCGGTGGATGCGTTGAAGGCCAATTTTGATGCTGAGCACGTTTACTATCTTGGTAGCAGTTCAGAGATGTCTGATAAGATGAAAACCTTGTTTGATGATATGAGCAACGGTTTTACAAAGATCAAATACTCTTTCAACAGCAAGTCAAAGATGCTCTCATTATCTCCAAAAGACGGTGTATTGTCGTTCAGGCTCAACACCCTTAACGCCAAGCGTCGTCAGGAGTATTACAACTTCTCCTATAATTATGTTTTCGATGGAGAGACTCTTGAGTTCAGTGGTTTAGACCTAATGAACACCGATAAGGCTTACAACACCGTTGAGGGTCTTTCCGCGTTCATCAATGTGTTTGGTCAGAAATTTGTTGTCAGCGAGGTTACGACACGTTTCAATCTGACAGAACTCAAGTTGGTAGCCGCCAATGACCCGGATTTATGGTTTGTATTGAAATATTAATTTAAATAATTATTGAAATGAAAAGATTTTTATTACTAACATCAGTTTTCGTACTGACTTCAATGGTGGGTTTTGCCCAAAAGCCACTGAAAGTCGTAAAGTCAGAAAAAAAACACTCTGCTCCCGTTGAGCTGAGGCTTAAGGGTGTCGTCAAGCCACAGAATGATGGCAAGAAAGTTAAAATGGAGCGTAAAAATTACGAGTTCTCCAATATAGACAAGACGGCAACACGAATTAATGGTAATTACAGAAAGGCTCCTCAGCGTAAGAGCCAGGCTGACGGTTTCGTTTATACTATCGAAAACGCACCAATATTCACAGGTATTGATTTGGACGGCTACATCGAGCTAAGTTATACAGGTACGGATATCATTGTACCGCCATACGCGATAACAGAATTTACTAACCAGTCTGGTGTTGATGTGACGTGGCAGGATTCCCAAAATCAAGTGCTTGAATCCAATTGGACTGATGGCAACTATGCTGCTATTTATTCTCCCGATGGTGGATATTATCCATATATTATGTCTGCCGGTGATAAGACTTTCCAATATTTGGAGGATGGTTTCTATATTCTTAATTATAATCGGAAACCAATTATCACCTGTGACTCTCTAAGATGGCACACCTTTGTTCCTTATTATGGTATTTATGAGAGTGGCAGTCTTTATTCTTCCGGTGCTCCTTACAATGGCTTGGTGGATGATAACGGCTCGCCTTGGGTTTATGGCACTGGTACTGTGACATTTCAGGATGAGGAAGGTAATCCGGAGGTTTATACGTCATACGGTGTAGAGCAGACTTTCCCGGCTCCAGGCAGCCCATTGTATATTGATCAGGCATACGTAGCCATTGTTACTGACAATGAAAACCCCATTGCCAATGGTGCAGAGGTTAAGATGTTATTCCGTGACCTTGCCACCGATGAAGTAATTGCCACAATGACAGCCACAGCCGATGACCTTACAGGTAAGGAGGATTATACCCAATATTGGGGTGATGACACCTCCACAGGTAAAGCATACGTATATAACCTTGTATTCTCCAACAAGGAGACCAGTGCTACTGGCGGTGAGTCAATAGAGCCTGTTGTCATAACAGACTCTTTCTCCGTGTCCATAATTGGATTGGATGATCCTAATCTCCATTTCGGTATTCAGGCTAAAATGATACCGACTTACTGTACAGTAGAGGCTCCCACGGCTCTTATGGTTGAGGGTGAAAATATTGGTGGATGGACTTACTATGGTGATTATGCTGTTGATGTTTCTTTCCACTCAATGTTCGACTATTTTGAGCCAGTAGCGGAAACTACAGAATATAAGGATATTAATATGTTGAATGTATCTGCTGATGGAAAGACAGTAGAGAATGCCAGCGGCGCAACAGACAATAATGGTACGGTAATCGACTATGGTTTTGCATACGCCGCCCGTCCGTTCTATGACAGTGAGGGTATTGACAATTATTTCGCCAATGTTGAGTATTCCGATGACAGTGAGGATTGGTTTACTTTATATATGGAGGATGATACAGAAGACTATGGTACAATCTATTTCAGTGTAGATTGTGAAGCATTACCTTCAGGTGTGTCAGGCCGTTATGCAAAGGTTTATTTCGAGGGACTTGGATATACATCAAGTACCCCGATCATCATCAAGCAGGGTGAGATTGATGTTCCTTCAGATCTTATTCGTGGTGACATTAACGGTGACGGCGTGGTTAACACCGGTGACGTAACTATCTTGTACAATGTTATCTTCGGTACAGACACGACCACAGACCAGTCAGTCGGTGACTTAAACAACGACGGTAACGTTAACACTGGTGATGTAACAGTATTATACAACATTATCTTCGGTACTGCTGAGTAATCTACTATAAGCGTATATTATTTGAACTCATTTTATAAAACCTCTATATTGAGAGAGGGTCGCAGCCTTTTTAGCTGTGGCTCTCTTTTTTTTGCCTTTTTTTGGAAAATTATAAAATATGTACTAAATTTGCAGGCGGAATATTTACAGTATGAAAAAGGTCGTTATTTGTTTGCTTCTTACACTTGTGGCAATTCATGTTGGGGCTCAAGTGAATATGTCTGAGCGTTGTCATACGGGTGAATTGCGTATTAATGATGGCAGTAAGACAGGTGTCATACATAAATCACAGCGCAGGAGTGTGGATAACGGCTTCTATTACACCATAGTGCCCGCGCCGCTGTTTACAGGAATAAAGCTGAATGATGACTTTGAACTCAGTTACTCCTATTCCGACATTATCATGCCATTTAACACGGAGTTTACCTTTGTCAAATCTGCTAATGCCGGTGATGTGCAGTGGCTGTTTACCGATGATAGCAATTCAACAGACGTTACTGCTAAGGCTGATGCAAAGGGCAATATCACTTATTCCTTTGCCAAAGACAAACCGATGGAGCCGCTGAAGATGACTGACGGTACGATGTCGTTCACATTCCTTGAGGATGGCTTTTATAAGTTGAGGCATAATATGACACCGGTTATCACCAATGATGTGCTGGCATATCATATCTATATACCAAGCACATTCGATGGTAAATATAACAATCATTCTCCTATCAATGGCCAGACCAAAGACAGTGATGGCACACCATGGATATTCGGAACAGGCACGGTGACCTTTGAAAGCGGCTCATATAAAACTATTGGTGTGTCGCAGAGATATCCGGCTCCCGCTGCTCCGTTATATGTCGATCAGATCTATATGTCTATATTATCTGCGTTAGAAACTCCTATACCAGATGGTGAGATAGTTTACATGATGATATATGATGAGGTGACAAAACAGAATATAGTAACTCTCAGTGCCACTGCCGCAGACCTGGTTGGCAAGGTAGATGTGACAAAATACTATGGAGCCATGACGGGAACAGGCAAGTGTTATGAGTATAAGTTGCTGTTCTCAGAGAAGGAGACAGCCACCGACGGTATTCAGACGCTCAAACCGTTCATCCTTGAGCATGAGTATTCCATTGACATTGACCACAACGGTAATAACATGCACTTCGGCATTCCGGGCTTTGAGATACCTGGCTATCTTAATATGAGTCCCGCAGAGAGTATCGTCAGCCTTGGCGCCTCAACAACCGCACGGGGAAGGTGGGATTATGGAAATCTTGCAATCAATCTGCAGTTCCACTCCATGTATCAACAGGATGAGAGCTGGCCGTTAGGCGATATTAATCATAATGGCAAGGTCAACACCACCGATGTAACAGTCCTTTATAATGTCATCTTCGGCACCGATGTGACAACAGACCATAATGAATGTAACATCGATGGAAGTGATGATCCCAATCCCAACACCTCTGACGTTACAGCACTTTACAACATCATCTTCGGTACGGCCAAGTAAGTTGCGGATAGACAAAACTATTTAACGCAAAACACAAAACATAAAACACAAAACACAGATGTGTTAATTACCTTTTAGTTTTCTTAATGTTTTTCTTGGCGCACGGAAGATGGTACCGTGCTTGTGGAGTTCGGGTATGCTCACCTTATTTGACCAGTCTTCAAAATGGATGAAGTCGGTGGTGTGGATAGCCCCGAAGTCTTTGTTGCCGTAGCGGTCATAGTAGATGATGTACCCGTCATTCAGTTCTACGGCAGTGGGACCCTCTGAGAGGTATTCCGTAAAAGCCTGTGATGGTGGTCCCCATGGTCCGTGAGGGTCTGTGGCAAATGCCACTTTTATATTTCTGTTTGGCCGTGTGTTGTCTTTCAACACCATGACATAGTCATTCTTTGCTCTTTTGAGGATGATGGCGTCTATGCAGCTGAACCCAGGATCAATCAACAGTCTCTCGGGTGCGAATGTCTGGAAGTCCTTTGTCGTGGTGTAATATAACCTGTGGTTGTTCTTCTCATCTTCAATGCCTCTCTCAAACTTACCCGGTACGCATGATGACCATACAACCATCATCTCCTTGCGGACATCGTCATAGAAGAGTTCCGGTGCCCATACGTTGACGGTAGAGGTATCGCTCATAACCTGAATAAACCGCTGTTCTGTCCAGTGGCGCAGGTCACGGCTTGATGAATAACCGAATCCTTTGTCACCTCTCCAGCTGCTTGTCCATACCAGATGATATGTGCCGTCAGGGGTCCGTTGTATGGAGGGGTCGCGCATCACCTTCTGTACGCCAACTTGCGGTGACAGCCACACACCGGGTATGCTGTCCCAGTGCATGCCGTCCTCGCTGTATATAAACCTTAGTCCGTCTGTTGCCGGCTCGTGAAACGAGGAGTACATATACACCTCGTTCTTACAGCCGCAGAACAGCAGGGTAGCTAAGATAATAAAAGATAATTGTTTCATGATTGATATTGCTTGTTGTATCGGCATCAGCCGACACATACGCCAACAGCCCAACTTATTATTACTAACTCATCATACCTCATTGAGCGAAGATATAATCTTCTTATTCCCACTCTATTGTGGATGGTGGCTTGGATGAGATGTCATAGCATACACGGTTGACACCCTTTACCTTATTAATAATCTCACTCGACACACGTGCCATGAAATCGTAGGGCAGGTGAGCCCAGTCTGCCGTCATGGCGTCAGTGCTGGTGACAGCCCTCAGTGCCACGGGGTGTTCGTATGTACGTTCATCGCCCATGACGCCTACACTGCGGACAGTAGAGAGGAGAATAGCTCCTGCCTGCCATATCTGATCGTAGAGAGAAACCTCCATCTCGCCATCGTTCATCTCTGCCGGTACACCAGCTGCGAGCACCCGTCTTGCCTCCTCACCGCTTAGCTTGACTTTATAGTCTCTCAAGCCACGGATGTATATATCATCAGCGTCTTGCAGGATGCGGACTTTCTCAGGCGTTATGTCGCCCAATATGCGAACAGCTAATCCGGGACCGGGGAATGGGTGGCGTGTTATGAGATGTTCCGGCATGCCCAACTGCCTGCCCACACGGCGCACCTCATCTTTAAACAACCATCTGAGTGGCTCACACAACTGCAGGTTCATCTCCTTGGGCAGTCCGCCAACGTTATGGTGGCTCTTGATAACCTTACCTGTGATGTTCAACGACTCTATACGGTCTGGGTATATAGTGCCTTGGGCGAGCCACTTGGCGTCTGTGATCTTTTTAGCCTCAGCATTGAATACCTCAACAAAGTCCCTGCCGATAATCTTACGTTTCTGCTCAGGGTCGGTGACTCCAGCCAGGTCAGAGAAGAACTTTTCGCTGGCATCCACACCGATGACATTGAGTCCGAGAACCTTATAGTCATCCATCACCTGAGTAAACTCATCCTTTCTCAACATGCCGTGATCAACGAAGATGCAAGTCAGCTGACTGCCAATAGCACGGTTGAGCAGTACGGCTGCCACAGAGGAGTCAACGCCTCCTGACAGTCCGAGTATAACGCGGTCTGACCCAATCTGCTGTCTCAGTTCCTCCACGGTAGTATCAACAAATGATGCGGCGCTCCAGTCTTGTTTGGAGCCACATATATCCACGACGAAATTCTTTAGCAGCAGGCTTCCCTGAATGCTATGGAACACTTCAGGGTGGAATTGCACAGCCCATACGCCGGCAGCGTCTTTTGCGGTGCTGGCAAATGCAGCATATTTCACATCCTCTGTTGATGCTATGCACTCATACCCTTCGGGTATAGCCGTTATAGTGTCGCCGTGACTCATCCATACCTGTGAGTTTTGCTCAAAGCCACAGAAGAGGGCATTGTTGGTGTCAACAGTCTTCAGGTGCGCTCTACCATATTCGTGAGCAGCAGTCTTCTCTACTTTACCACCTCCTGTATGAGCGATATACTGTGAGCCGTAACAAATGCCCAACACCGGTATGCGTCCAACAAATTGGCTGAGGTCCACCTGAAAGGCGTCACTGTCGTGTACTGAGAAAGGAGAGCCGCTCAGTATTACTCCAATCACCGAAGGGTCATCCTTAGGGAATTTATTGTAAGGCATTATTTCGCAGAAAGTGTCTAATTCCCTTATTCTGCGGCCAATCAACTGGGTCGTCTGTGACCCGAAATCCAAAATGATAATTTTCTGCATAGTATTTTCTTTTTCCCGCATGCCAAAGCGTGCGGCACTGTAATTATTCTGATGATTCTACGAAGTTTTCCGCTTCTATCAATGTGTCTATCTTTCCTACGTCAATCATGTTAAGGTCGTATTTCACGTATCCTCGGATATCAGCCTTGTCGCAGTTTTCGATGTAGAAATCAATTATACCGAATTTCTCAGGATAGCTGTCCATATAATTGAATAGGTGTGGCGAGAAAACATGAATACCCGAGAAGGCGTATTTCTTGTATTTGCTGCTCAGTTTATATATAGGTGTCTCTCTCACCTCCTTATACGGACTTTTCACCTCACCTGTTGAGATGTTTGTCCATCCCACCAACCGCATATCATCATTGAAGAGCAGATAACGTGTAGTGTGACGTCTGCTGACTAATAAGAGTGCGTCGGTGTTTTCTGTTGCCTTGTCGTAGAACTCATCCAACTTAACGTTGCTCAGTATATCAACATTATGAATCAGTATGTTGGAGTCTGGAGAGAATAGTTCCCGTGCTTTCTTTATGCCGCCACCGGTCTCAAGGCGCTGTCCCGTCTCGTATGACAGGCGTATATCCATGCCGAAGTTGTCGTTGTCGTGCAGGTAGTCGATGATAAGTGGTGCGAAATGATGGATATTGACCACGATCTGAGTAAATCCCTGTTTTTTTAGTTTCAGCAATACACGTTTGAGCAGAGGCTCCCCCTTGACAGGTACCAATGCTTTGGGCATCGTGTCGGTTATAGGCTGAAGGCGCGAGCCGAGTCCGGCTGCGAATATCATTGCTTGTTTCATTGATTTAAAATAATATCACTTTCAACTCCAAACTATCAACTTTCAACTCTTTTCATCTTTTCATTGCCGCAGGTAATAATGATGAGGTGTCTTGCTCTCGGTGGCATATTCTTACCTCTACCCCAAATTTTGTGTTGATGTATTCCGCTAAGTGCTGAGCACAATAGACACTGCGGTGTTGTCCGCCGGTGCATCCGAAGGAGAACATCAGTGACGTAAATCCACGTTGCATAAACCTCCGGACGTGGTGGTCTGCCAGACGGTAAACACTGTCAAGGAATGTCAGTATCTCTCCGTCATCCTCAAGGAAGCGTATCACCGGCTCATCAAGTCCCGTGAGTTTCTTGTATGGCTCGTAACGTCCCGGATTGTGTGTGCTGCGGCAGTCGAAGACGTAACCGCCTCCGTTGCCGGACTCATCCTCTGGAATACCTTTCTTAAATGAGAAACTGAAAACTCTGACTACTAACGGTCCCTTGCCGTCATATTTAGAGAATGAAGATTTTCCGTCAGCAGGGTGAGCCTTTACTACATCATTGTCGGTTGTGGGTAGTCCGTCGGTACGTTCTCTTATTTGTTCATCCTCAGCTTTAAATTGTGGCAGTGCGGTAAGTCTCTTCAGCACATCCACCAGATAGGGGTAGGGGAAGAGGTCTGGCCTTGTCAGCAATATACGTAAGTTTTGCATTGCCTGTGGAATGCTGTCGAGGAAGTATTTCTTTCTCTCAAAATATCCTCTGAAGCCGTATGCTCCAAGCACTTGCAGTGTGCGGAAAAGTACAAAGAGTGCCAGACGATGTGTGAAATGCCGCTTTGACGGCACCTCTGTGAGTTGTGACAGGGCGTTGTAGTATTCTAATACCAATTTGCGTCTCAGCCTGTCTGGGTAGCGTGCCGATGCCTGCCACAAAAAAGAAGCGAGGTCGTAATAAACGGGCCCTTTTCGTCCGCCTTGGAAATCGATGAAGAACGGGTTTCCATGAGCATCAATCATCACATTACGCGCCTGGAAGTCACGATATAGGAAAGCCTCCATCTTTTCAGCCAACAAGTCTTTGGCGAAGAGTCGGAAATTAGCCTCTAACTTAAGTTCGTGGAATTCAAGGTCTGTTGCCTTCAGGAAGCAATACTTGAAGTAGTTGAGATCAAACAGTACACTTGTCTCATCAAATTCCGGTTGTGGATAACAGATATCCCATTGTAAACCTCTTGCTCCCCTTATCTGCATTTCAGGTAGCATACGTATGGTGTTTACAAGCAGGTCGCTTTCTTTTTTGTTATATCGTCCACCGGCTCTTCTTCCCCCTTCTATGGCATCATAGAGCGACTGTGTACCAAGGTCACGCTGTATATAGCGCAACTCATCATCGGTGGCTATAAGCACCTCCGGCACAGGTAGCCTCAGATGGGTAAAGTGTTGTGACAGTCCTATGAATGCATGGTTTTCGTCACGGCTGGTTCCGATGACTCCAATCACAGACACTCCCTCCTGTGATGTGAGACGGTAATAAGTCCTGTTGCTGCCAGCTCCGGGCAGTTGTTCCACGTCTTTAGGATTGTTGCCGTTCCACTGTTGGTATAGTTGTAATAGTTTTTCCATATTCTCTGTTATTCCTCGCGGGAGAACCACTCGGCACCCTGTGGTAGTTATTTCTTTTGTTGTCTCTCTGTCTCGCGTTGCTGCTGTTCTCTCTTTCGCTTCTTGGTGTCGAAATAGTCGGCTATGGCGTAGTCGATGACAAAAAGCAGGAGCAGAATACCCAGCGACATGAGGAAAGACTCCGTAATGTAAATAAGTCCCCCACCCACGATAATGAATATCAGCACCTGTTGTAAATTGATTTTCTGTTTCATAGCTGCAAAATTAGGGATAATATTTCAATTATAGGTGGGCAGGCAATAGAAATTAAGTTTTGTTAAGCTCATAGTATTTGCCTTTTGCTTTCATCAGCTCATTATGGGTACCTTGTTCTATTATGTGACCATGATCCATGACTATTATTTGTCTGGCGTTACGTATAGTACTCAACCGGTGGGCTATGACGAAAGATGTACGGTCTTCCATTAAAGAATCCATGCCCTGCTGAATGAGTTTCTCTGTACGTGTGTCGATGCTCGATGTTGCCTCGTCAAGGATAAGCGCCGGCGGGTTGGCTACTGCAGCCCTTGCGATGGCTATGAGCTGTCTTTCTCCCTGACTTAGGTTTCCTCCGTCGCCTTGTAATATCGTGTTATAACCCTCTGGAAGTCGGCAGATGAAGTCATCAGCGTGAACGAGGCGTGCCGCATCCTTACATTCCTCATCCGTGGCGTCTAATCGTCCATATCTAATGTTATCCATGACTGTTCCTGTAAAGAGATGAGTTTCCTGCAGCACCATGCCGAGGCTCCTTCTAAGAGCCCCTCTGTGGATTCGTTTGATATCGATATGGTCGTATAGTATTGTTCCGTCCTGTATGTCATAGAAACGGTTGATGAGATTGGTTATCGTTGTCTTTCCTGCTCCCGTTCCACCCACCAGTGCCACTTTGTCGCCTGCCTCAGTGTCAATAGTGATGTCAAAAAGTACCTGTTTGTCTAATTCTCCACTACCGTCTTGTTTGGGATAGCTGAAATCTACGTTTATGAAATCAACCTCTCCCCTTTGTCTTGTCAGTATTACCGTGCCATCTTCCAGTGTCTCTTTCCAAGCCCATGTCCCGGTGCGGTGTTCGGTCTCTTTCAGATTGTCATTGTTTTCTTGTATGGCGTTTACGAGAGTTACCGTTGCCTGACTGTCATCTTCCGGTTGAGCATCGGTGAGTTGGAATACTCGTGACGCCCCTGCCACAGCGTTAATAATGTTGTTCAGCTGTTGTGATACTTCGCTTACAGGTCGTGTGAAATTCTTTATCAGTGTCAGAAAAGCTACAAGTGTTCCGACACTTATGACGGAAACAGGAGAAGCCTGCCCCCCAATGACGTTAAGCGCCAGCATGGCTCCTATTGTTGCGGCAAGTATATAGATTAGGTTTGATAGGTTGCCGTTAACGGTCATGACAATGTTTGCCACGTGGTTGGCGTTGTTTGCGCTGTTGCGCAGTGCCTCATTCAGTGTGTGGAATTCTGTCAAAGCCTCCTTCTCATGACAGAAGGTCTTGATAATTTTCTGTCCTGTGAGCATCTCCTCAATGAATCCGTTCATTCTGCCAATGTTCTGCTGTTGCTCTTTAAAATGTTTTGCCGAGCGTGTGCCGAGCCATCGTGTAATACCTATCATCACCCCTGACATTATGATAATAAGTAGTGTAAGAGGTGGACTTAGCACAATCATACTGATAAGCGTTAACGCTATGGTCACCACTGAGGACAACAGGTTTGGCATGCTGCTTATCATCTGCCTTAACGTGTCAATATCGTTGGTGTAAACCGACATGATGTCTCCATGAGCATGAGAATCAAAATATTTCAAAGGAAGCCGTTGGGTATGCTCAAATGTCTGTGTACGTAGATGTAGGAGTGTTCCCTGGCTGACGTTAATCATCAGCCGGCTATGGATGTAGGAGCTCAGTGCGCCTACAGCCAAAACAGCCCCCAGTATCATCAGTATATGAGCCAGAGGCATATAGTCGGGTGATGCTGTCTCTGTGAGAGGAATGATATAGTCGTCGATAAGAGTTTTTGTAAACAGTGATGACACCAGAGATGTTACCGATGTGATGAGAATGCAAACAACCACAGCCACTAAACTCCACTTGAAATCAGTGAAGATAAGTCTCATCAGCCTCATTATAACCTTCGTCCCACCTTCCGGCATCTTTGCCACTCCCATAGAGCGTGGGCCGCGCCCACCCATTCTTATTGTTTGCTGTTTGTTGGCCATGTCTGTATGATAATGGTTATTCTTGGTGTTCTGACTGCAGTTGGTATATCTCCTTATAAATGGCGTTAGACGCAAGTAACTGATCATGGGTGCCTATGGCATCAATCATACCACTTTGCATAACAACGATACGGTCGGCGTCTCTCACACTTTGTATCCTTTGCGAGATAATTACCTTTGTTGTCTGGGGCAGGCAGTCTTTCAGTCCCTGACGTATCTTTTTATCTGTAACAGTGTCGCAGGCACTGGTGGAGTCGTCCAAGATTAATATCTTCGGTTGCTTGAGCAGTGCCCGCGCAATGCATAATCTTTGTTTCTGGCCTCCAGACACATTCACTCCACCTTGCTCGATATGTGTGTTGTAGCCATCGCTCATCTGTTCAATGAACTCATGTGCGCATGCAATACGGCATACATCAATGCACTCTTCCTCAGTGGCATCCTCCTTTCCCCATCTCAGATTGTCGAGAATGGTGCCGGTAAACAAGGTGTTTGTCTGTTGTACTATCGCCACATTGTCGCGCAACGTCGTCAGATCATAACGTCGCACATCGCTGCCACCAACACACACAGCACCTTTGGTGGTGTCGTATAGGCGGCATATCAGATTTCCGAGTGTAGATTTTCCGCATCCTGTGCCACCGATGATACCTATTGTCTCTCCAGACTCTATGCTCAGGTTGATGTCACGTATCGCGTATTCTCCCTCTTCGTTGGCATAACTGAAGCACACGTCTTTGAAGTCAATGCTACCGTTAGCCACATTTGTCAACGCATTCTCCGCCGGACTGGTGATATCCGCTTTCTCATCAATTATCTCTGCCACCCTTCTCCAACTGGCAGCACTCATGGTCAGTGTGACGAAAATCATCGACAACATCATCAGCGATGATAGAATAGTCATGACGTATGTAAGGAGCGATGTCAGCTGTCCTGTGGTCAGTTCGCCGTCAACGATGAAATGTGCTCCCCACCATGACAGTGAAATGATACATCCGTAAACCACAAGCAACATAACGGGGTGGTTAATGGCTTGCAGGCTCTCGGTCTTGACGAATAGTCTATACAGAGCCTCAGCGGCCTTGCGGAACTTGGTGTTCTCATAATCTTCTCTCACAAAGGCCTTCACAACCCTTATCGCTGTGACATTCTCCTGTACTGCGGAGTTAAGGTCATCATATTTACCGAATACCATTGCGAATAGTTTCACCGTACGGGATAAAACCATGTATATTACAGTACCGAGTATTATGAGTGCCACTGCGAATATGAGACTCATTTTGGGGTTGATGAATACACACATCAGTACACTGAATATCAGGTTCAGCGGTGCTCTGACGCTCACCCTGAGAATCATCTGGAATGCGTTTTGCAGGTTATTCACATCAGTGGTCAGTCTGGTGATGAGTCCCGCTGTAGAGAATTTGTCGATGTTGGAGAACGAGAATGTCTGGATATTGGTGTACATAGCTTCGCGCAGGTTGTACGCAAAGCCTGTTGATGCCTTGGCGGAACATCTTCCAGACATTAATCCAAAGAATAAGCTCAATGCAGCAATTCCCAACATCAGCGCACCATACAGGTACACGTTTTTAATGTCTCCCGCCATTATTCCCTTGTCAATAATCCACGAGGTAACGTATGGTATCAGAACACCCATCACCACTTCCAACGCAGTGAACACCGGTGTCATTATTGTAGCTTTTCTGAATCCCTTTATGCTGTTGATAATGTTCATTGATTATTTTAGTGTATTTTTACAGTCTGCAAATTTAAAACCTCAATTCCGCAGCACTTTAGTTTAACTTTCTTTATAAGTACCTGAGCAACAAAAAGTTGCTCAGGATTTGGTCATGTCAGAAATTTCACTTACCTTAGTGCTGCGTTTCAAGACAAGCAAATTCTTCAATGACATGGCAAAGGTAAGCAAAAAAATCTGAGAAAATCACCGCTTTTGGTGGAATATTTTTCGACTTGGACAAATTTGACTCTATCCTGTCCTCTGTGAAAGGCTCTCATTTGGGACTTCGCAGCACGCTGATAGGCTATCAGTACAGTGAGATTATACGGGTCGTCTTCTTTTCCTTCTCATTACCGCAATGGCGGCAAACATCTACCGATACATCGTGGCTTTGCCGCTCATGGCCGTCCTCTTTGGTGTCAAGGCCACAGACAGGGTCAAGAGTTT
>JAGDAU010000032.1 GCA_017959365.1 Prevotella sp. | reverse complement strand
GCTTTAGAGTATGGTTCTTCGCCAGTCTGCCTGTCTTTATAAAGCACGGCAGCCAATTGTGCTTCCGTTGGATTATTCCCAAGACCATCAACCTCCAGATAGATGGTAGGTGCGTCGGTCAGCTGCTCACGGTTGTTGATTTTCCTCTGTAATTCAGAGATGTTGGGGTCATCACCACCTTCTCCACCTTGTCCTTCACCGCCACCGCTGCCAGAACCGGCGGTATATATTGTAACGGTCTTTCCACGTCCCTCAAGGTATGTCTTGAGATCGTTGTTGTAGCTCGTTTCCGGTATGGTAGAGGCGTAACGGATAGTTATCTCTGAGGCATTAGTAACAAATGGGTCGCTTATAGTTCCTTCTTCGTATGCAGGTGTATTACTCCAAAGAGTCTTTGCTGGTATGTACAGAGTGGCTTGGGAACCGTCAGAGTTTGTTACAACCACATATTTTAAAGAACCGTTTTGGGTGTTTAATCCTCCCCCAGGTGCCATTAAATCCTCGCTTGGCAGAGACCCGCCTTTGGGCATTATCAATGAAGCCACATGTGCATAGTTTTCTGTGCCATTAAAATTGGTGAGGCTTCCGCTCAGTGTAGCTTCCGACAGGTCGATCTGACTAATAGTGATGTAATTGAATGTGCCGTCATAAGTGATTTTTGCGATACCTGCACCCGTCAGTGTGGCTGTTCCGTTTGTAACGAATTTGTATGACACGCCTTCTTTGCTTCGATCAATGGACGACAAGTTGATGTCCGTCAGGTCGGGATCGTCACCTTCATTAATAGTAATAAGATAAGGTGTCCCATCACCGGATAGTGTTGCCGTTGCATATATGGCAACATTACATACCATCAGCAGTAATGCTGTCAGGCATGCAATTTGGATGTATTTTCTCTTCATATTGTTTTTAGTTATTATTATCAGCATAAAAAATACCCCTAAGGCAGGGGGGGGCGCGAAATCGGCTGCAAATATACAAAAAAAAATAAGAAGTGTAAACGGCAAGTTGAAAAATGTGTAAAAATGAGCAAAATAATATTGAAAAGAATACAAATTTTTCAATTTTATTACAATATTGTTTGGAGGTAATTATTTTTTATGTAACTTTGCACATTGTTACGGGGTGTGCAACATCCTGTACTCAACTTCCGCAAGCTTCAGTTGAGTTAAAAGTTGACGAGTTAACAAGTTGACAAGTTGATGAGTTGAAAGTGACAATGTTTTAACGGAGTGAATCGTAAATCGTCCAATAGTAAATCTATATCACTTTAAACATTAAACCAATAAGTTGAGCGAAAGCGAAACTTGAATAAATTAAAATAAGCAAGATGTCAATATCCAAGACGAGACAGAAACTGGTTGATGTGGCGCGCCAACTGTTTGCCAAAAACGGCATAGCCAACACCACGATGAACGACATTGCCGTTGCATCTGGCAAGGGTCGCAGAACGCTTTACACCTATTTTAAGAGTAAGGAGGATGTGTATCTTGCTGTGATAGAAAGCGAGTTGGAGCGTCTCTCTGATAAACTCGACGAGGTGGCAGCAAAGAAGATACCTCCTCAGGAGAAGATTATGGAGATTATATATACCCATCTAAGTATGGTTCGGGAGACTGTGGTGCGCAACGGTAACCTGCGCGCGGAGTTTTTCCGTAACATCTGGATGGTTGAGAAGGTGCGTAAGAACTTTGATGAGGACGAGATTGAGTTGTTCCGCAAGGTGTATGCCGAGGGTAAGGCAGAGGGTGAGTTTGATATAGAGAACGTTGACCTTGTGGCAGATATCACCCACTATTGTATCAAGGGTCTCGAGGTGCCGTATATATATGGTCGTATCGGTCATGGCATGACAGAAGAAGCCAGCCGTCCCCTTGTCGCCAAAGTGGTGTATGGCGCCTTGTGCAAAAACAAGATAAACAGGTAACCTATTATCACTATTTCATCTATTATCACTATTGCATCTATAAAAAAAACTATAATAAAATAAGAAAACAATGAAATTATTAGAAGGAAAGACCGCTCTGATTACAGGTGCGGCACGTGGTATTGGTAAGGCTATTGCCTTAAAGTTTGCTGAAGAGGGCGCGAATATTGCTTTTACTGATCTTGAGATTAATGAAGAGACAGAGAAAGAGATTGCCGCCAAAGGCGTTAAGGCTAAGAGCTACGCCTCTAATGCCGCTGACTTTGCCCAGACAGAGGAGGTGGTGAAACAGGTGAAAGAGGAGTTTGGCAGTATTGATATCCTTGTCAATAATGCAGGTATCACCAAGGACGGCCTTATGCTCAGGATGAGTGAGGAACAGTGGGATGCCGTTATCGCTGTTAACCTGAAGTCGGCATTCAACTTCATACATGCTTGTGTTCCTGTTATGATGCGCCAGCGTAAGGGTTCTATCAACAATATGGCTTCTGTAGTGGGTGTTCACGGTCATGCTGTACAGGCTAACTATGCCGCCTCTAAGGCCGGTCTGATAGCCCTT
>JAGDAU010000031.1 GCA_017959365.1 Prevotella sp. | reverse complement strand
GGTCTGAGTACAACGGAGCGATATACGATGCATCACGTACCGAGATTTACTTTGAGGCTGACTGGAACAAAGTGAGGAAAGGTAAGGGTTACTGGATAGACCATTACACAGATGCTCCATGGGGAAGTTATTTCGCAAGCCGTTTCCATTGGAGTGTGCATGAGGGTATCATCGACATCACATTCGAGAATCAGGAGAGCATACAAATTCGCGACTATTACCTCTCAGACAATCACTTTAGAGGGTGGGTACCATCCACCAACGGCGGCGAGCGGTTAGAGTTTGACCTGCATAAGGTTTATCGTAACGATAACTACTATAATGACTACCGCTACGGTTGGGATGACCTGCTCTACGATATGTTATGGTCTAAACCAGCCGCACCGGGTGTGACGGTTGAGAGACCTGCCGCTCCAGGTACTCCAAAGCGTGTGTTTGAATAATACCAAAACAGAATATTAGGGAAATCCCTATGTTTTATTATAGAAATCTCCTTGTTGAAAAGGAGATTTCTTTTTATTTTTGCACCATAAAACTAAACCCAACAACTCAATAATACAATAACTCAAAAGCTCAGAAAAAATATAAACTAAAAACATACCATTATGAGAAAATTTACTTTATCAACAGTTATGATGCTTGCGGCAGCCGCGACATTCACATTGTCATCGTGCGGTGATCCGTATTATGATGATTATCATTATGGACCAGGTTACGGACCTGATTATTACGGACCGGGACCGGGCGGTGGACCAGGACCGGGCGGCGGTGGAAATCAACCAGGCGGTGGCGGTCAGGACGAGGGCTACTCAAACATCGAGCTGGCACAGGCTTTGGACGGACAATGGCAAGGCACAATCAACTCACAGTATATTGACAGCGACGGCAACCAGAAGAGCGAAAACTACAATAGTGAGTTCCATTTCCGCGCACAGAACAAACAGGCCATCAGCGGCGACGGTTTAGAAGTTGACTACGATGCTCAAGGCAATACCGTCTATGACTGCGAGTTCACATGGTACATCAATTCTGAAACCCAGGAGATTATCCTCAGCTTCAACGACAATCGTGTGATGACCATCAGCGACTTCACTCTCGACATGATAGAGAATGAGTATGCGAACCACTTCCAGGGTATAATGAAAAACTCCACGGAAACCTGCTCTTTCAACCTCTATCGTAAAGGCTATTACAACGCCAACACCAATAAATTCTTCAGCAACAAAGAATAACCATAGCGCGTCACGGTTCACCCGTGACGTTTTTTGAAACAACAGAATGCGTCACGGTTCACCCGTGACGTTTTTAGTAAAGATACATTACAAAAAATTCTTGGCAGACTGGATGTTTATCCATACCTTTGCGGTGAAAATACAAACGCTAACACTAAATTAACCGCTTTATGGATACTGGAAAACACTATCAAGGGCAGGAAAGGGGGCTTCTATGGAAGCGCCCTTTCCGCCGAATTACACCCTTTCATCATAATGCCGAAGAGCCGGCATGGAAGGTGATGACACAGGCAGACATGCTAAGAGAGTACTTTCCCTCTGGTCACAAAATTAATGACCCGCAGTATTACCACAACCTCGTCAAGTACGATCAGGAGAAAAAAGAGTTTTTCACACAAGAAGTATTCAGGGTTGCTGTCCCACTACAGAAAATTATTACCACACAACAATTGGTACATCTCACAGGGAATGACATTCACCTTGAGCTAAGCGATAGCGAAACCACAAAAGAGAAACAAGAACTAATGCGACAACTCCAGCAAGGGTGGCTCGACAAAGGAATGGAACGGCTGTTCTATCAGCTGTGTAAGTCGGTGAAAATCACAGGAGACGGAGCAATAGCCTTTTTTATGCAAGAAGGCAAGTTGAAAGCCAAGAGCCTGAGTTATCTGAACGGTGACACTCTCTATCCACACTATGATGACAATGGCGAGTTATGCACATTTATAAGGAAATATATGGGAAGAGACAACGGAATGTATGAAACAACGTTTATAGAGGTATGGGATTGCCACACCTTCCGCCGATACAAAAGTTATAACGCATACAGTGTGCACGGTGATTCCGTCAACGTGTCAACAAAAGGCATTCCTGAAATCCCCGGATACAGACTGATAGAGAGTCACACCCACCCCTTCCCGTATGTTCCGGTGGTGTATCATCGTGAAGACAGCGGGCCATGCTGGAGTTTCAGCCAGGACAATATCGACAAATACGAACTCGCACTAAGCGCATTATGCCAGAACAACATGGCTTACGCTTTTCCTATTATGGTTCTCAGAGGTGATGACATACAGATAAATGGCGATATCTATGGTAACGTAAAAGCCATCACCATGGGCAGTGATGACCACGCCGAATACCTGTCAGCGCCGCAGGAAGCTGAGAATTTCCGTCTCCAGCTTGACACATTGCTGAGGATGATTTTTATGGGTAGCTTCACTGTACTGCCGCCAGAAGTGAAAGGAGGGAACCTACCGGGAGTGACCATCAAACTGCTTTACTCTCCGTCAATAGAAAAAGCCATGACAGACGCCAAAGCCTTTGAGATCAGTATAGAAAAGATGTGCCGTCTGTTCCAACATGGCTATGGAATAGAACAGAAGGCTCTCCACTTGTACACCAACCTGCACGTGATATCATGGATTGAGCCATATATCCACCAAAACACGGCAGAACTTGTAAGCAGCCTCTGTAATCTTGCCAACAGCGGCATCATTAGCCGACAGACAGCATCCGAACACTCTACATTTGCAAGTAACGATGAGTGGCAGAGAATAAAAACAGAAAGTAAGGGAGCTGCCAACCAAACAGATTAACAGCTCCCTTACAAACAACTCGTCAACTCGTTAACTTGTCAACTCGTTAACTCATCAATAGCTCCTTGCTATAATAACACGATACTTAGCCGGCTTACCGCTTACCATATCCGTGCCAGGAGTCTGGTCAACACCGAAGGGGACGCAGCGAATAGTAGCCTGTGTCTCCTCTTTTATACGTGCCTCTGTCTCTGCGGTACCATCCCAGTGGCAGAGGAAGAAGCCACCATCCTTGACACGCTCCTTAAACTCCTCATAATTGTCGCACTCATAGATATGCTCGTCCCTATAGGCTTTTGCCTTTCGGAAGATATTGTCCTGTATGTCGGTAAGCAATTTCTCAACATAATCAGCAATACCGTCTATGCTTACGGTCTCTTTCTCCAATGTGTCACGGCGCATCACCTCAATAGTGCCGTTCTCAATGTCGCGGCTGCCAAGCACAAGGCGTACAGGAATACCCTTCAGCTCATAATCCGCAAACTTAAATCCCGGACGTTTATTGTCGGCATCATCATATTTCACAGTGATACCTTTATTGCGCAGCTCGCTTACGATGGGGTTAACCTTGGCGGTAATGGCATCAAGTTGCTCCTGGTTCTTAGAAATGGGTACTATCACTACCTGTATAGGAGCGAGACGCGGTGGCAACACAAGGCCGTTATCATCAGAGTGAGTCATGATAAGCGCGCCTATCAGACGTGTGGAGACACCCCATGATGTTGCCCAGACATATTCCGGTTTATTCTCCTTATTGAGGAATGTCACCTCAAATGATTTTGCGAAATTCTGACCAAGGAAATGAGACGTACCGCTCTGCAGTGCCTTACCATCCTGCATCATTGCCTCTATGGTGTATGTGTCGAGAGCACCGGCAAACCGCTCTGTCTCACTCTTGACACCCTGTACCACAGGTACAGCCATCCACTCCTCTGCAAACTTGGCATAGACCTTAAGCATCTTCTGAGCCTCCTGCTCTGCCTCCTCACGTGTGGCATGAGCAGTATGACCCTCTTGCCAAAGGAACTCCGAAGTACGCAGGAATGGACGTGTACGCATCTCCCAGCGCATCACGTTACACCACTGATTGCACATCAGAGGCAGGTCGCGCCATGAGTGAATCCAGTTCTTGTATGTGTTCCAGATAATTGTCTCTGATGTAGGGCGGATAATAAGTTCCTCCTCCAACTTAGCTGCAGGATCCACTTCCACGGCATTGCCATCCTCGTTAGAACGGAGACGGTAGTGAGTAACAACGGCACACTCCTTGGCAAACCCTTTTACGTGCTCTGCCTCACGGCTAAGGAAACTCTTAGGGATAAGAAGCGGGAAATAGGCATTCTGTGCTCCTGTTTCCTTAAACATCTTGTCAAGCTGCTGCTGCATCTTCTCCCATATAGCATAACCGTATGGTTTGATAACCATACAACCTCTCACTGCACCCTGTTCTGCCAGGTCTGCCTTCACCACCAAGTCATTATACCACTGACTATAGTTGTCTGCCCTCTTTGTAAGGTCTTTTAATTCTTTTGCCATTGTGTTAATATTATTTCATTTTTCTTTCAAAGTGCAAAATTACAACTTTTTTTCAATAAAATAATATAATATGATGAAAAACAACAAAAAAGAGACTCAGAGGACTATCCTCTGAGCCTTATAATTGAATAGCATCACTTTTAGTAAGCACCTAAACCATGGGAAAGAGTCATGAATGTGGTGGGATAGAAATAGTCATATCTGCCATCACCGTCGCTGTCCTCCATCCAGATGCCATACTCCTGCTTGCTACTCTTGACAGATGACTTTATCCACAGCTTTATATGATTATTATTGGCTGTGTAGCTCCATTTGGTCAGCTCCATCTCAAGAGTTACGGGTTGTGAGGGGGTATAGCCGTTTCGCTTGGTGGCACCATTAAAATATGACCGCATAGCCTCCATGTATTTGGCATTATACTGTCCTATCTGCATCCAGTCAGACTTATAGAAGTCAGCGGCTCCTACTGTAGTGTCATTATATGCCTTGGCGATATAGTTGATCATAGCCTTACACTCCTGCTCATTCACAAACCTCTGACTCACCGCGCATATCATCAATGCCGGTGCAAGATATGGTGTGTCGTGGATATCTTTCATACCACGTGGCAGCACTAAGTTCTGAAGGTCAGCAAGAGTTGTCGGTATGTCACTCAACGTAACCTTTACAACACCAACAGCAGCATTATTATAAGTATAGCTATAGCTACCGTCTTGCGCAGATATAGTCTTTTTCGACAGCCCCGACTCATCGATAGTCACCGTTATCTGTTTGCCATCCTGCTGTCCGCCGGTCTGTCCCTCATCGTTTGCGCTTGCCGCAATACTGGTAAACATCGCTATTGCGAAACTCACCATAATAGGTAATAGTTGTTTTCTCATAGTAATATTAAATATTTAAAAATAAAAAAATGCCTTTATTATAAGGCATTATTTATGGTTTTTAGCCACTTTCTGTAGCGACTGCCTTCTGAATTTACCATCAGCGCGCATTACAAGCAACACTTTTTTAGCCGGTAAAACAGTAAGGAATTTCTTATGATAATCGTTTTCTATCTGTTGTAATCTGAGCGACAACTGGTCATGGGTTGTTATTAGTTTGCGAGCCTCAGCATCCGTCTTTGGCTGTTGTTTACGCATTTGTCCAAGACGCTTGAACACCTCACCCTTCTTATCTATCATCTCAAAATAAACAGGGAAGAAAGCCTTACTTTCTGTTGGGGTCATACTTACTTCCTTAAGGATGAATGCCTTGGCATCAGCCTTAAATTTAGCCGGATCGAATTTTCTCTCTTGTGCGCTTGCTGTTATGGCCATAAGGCACACAAGCATCATCACTAAATATCTACTCATAATCGTAATCACTCGTCATACATCATGGCAAACAGATCCTCCTCATCAATCTGATAGTCTGTTACCGCCTGATCAATATTACTCACTCGCGCCACATTGCCATTATCAGTTGGTGCTTTCTTTGCTACTACGGCCTGCTTACTCTCATTTGTGGTGAATGTCTTGTAAGCAACAGTACCCACACCACCTATCAGCAAACATACCGAAGCAGCGACGGCTAACGGCCTCAACCGTTTCCATAATGGTATTGTGACAGCCTTCACCTCTGCCGTCTCTTCCTTGTCAGGCAAGGCGGTCATAACCCTTTCTACCAGAGAAGAAATATATCCTTCTGGCGTTCGGAATGGGTTCTCACGCCCGAATCTCTCCTGTAGGAATCTCTCTTCTATATTGATATTTTCGTTCTTCATACTTTTTAGACGCTTCACAATGCCTTTAGTTTAACCAAGAAACAAAAATAATTCGTTCCAATTACTATTTAGACCATTTATAACGCCTCAGAGTTCATTGGCTTTGACATATTCGGTGATTTTTTTCACAGCTATATGATATGAAGCCTTAAGCGCACCCTCAGAGGTATCAAGTATCTTACTTATCTCACTGTATTTCATCTCATCGAAATACTTCATGTTGAAAACAGCGCGCTGCACTGGTGGCAATGACTGTATAGCCTCTTGCAGTAATGCCTGAGTGGCATCACCGTCAAACCAGTCATCAGCCATGAGACGGGAGGCGACAACCGTAGGCGCCTGATCGTCAAGTTCTGCGACATTCTTCTTACGACGCATGAAATCGAGAGCCTCATTGACAGCAATCCTATAAAGCCACGTTATCAGTTTTGATTTCCCCTGAAAATCATCAATATTATTCCATGCCTTTACGAAAGTGTTCTGCAACACATCATCAGCATCTTCGTGAATAACTACGATACGGCGAATTTTCCAGTATAGCTGTTCACCATACTGTCTGACAATCACCTCAAACGCCTTACTGCGTGACTGAGGCTGCGCCAATAGTTGCAATATCGTTTTTTCGTCTGTCATTATTCACATAAAAGAGTGGAAAGAGATGTTTTCACATTTCTGAGTATCTCTCCCCACTCTTTGATTGGTTGTTATTCTTGTCGGTTGTTATTGTTTTCTTATTTTATGGAAACCTTTCTTACTACTTTTCCCACCTTAATAATATAGCAACCCTTCGGCAGGTTGAGCTCATATTTCTTATCAGCTCCCTCCACCTTGAAAGACATCACCTTAACTCCGGCTATATTATAAATCTCAAGAGTTTGACCATTAGCTCCACTGACGTGCAATGTCGACTGATTGACAGACACATTAGGTGACTGCAGATCCTGATCAACAATCTCTATTGCCGGAGCCGCACTTACAATGGCAGGCATCCCACACAATAAAACCGCTGCAAAAAGTGAATAAATAAGTCTTTTCATATCTGTTTTCTCCTTTTATTATTCTATTATGCGCATAACACATTGCAAAGGTAATAAATATATTGAAGTAAAGCACATTTTCAACAATTTAAAATCCACAAATTAACATTATTTAATACTTATGAGATTTTTAATCCCACTTCCAACTCCAATTAAAAAGTATTTTTGTATCTTTGCAAAAATTTGTTTTGCATTATTTTTTTATATTTATGAAAACATACCTTATTTTCAAAAAAGCAATACTGTCATTAGTGTTCATACTGTCTGCCATCACTACAAGTGCTGCAAATGGTGATATTTTTACAGTGACATTAAAAAACAACCTCATAGATAATGGTCAGGTAAAATCTGTGAACATACGATTTCGTGTCATCAGCGAGTCAGAGAAGACATGCGAGGTGTATGGCCAAGCCACCACAGAAGGCAGCAACATGACAGTCACACCGGCTATAGACAAGAACGTAGAGGGAGCCCTTACCATCCCGGCGACAGTGAATGGTTATAAGGTGACAAAGGTAAGTGATATGGCTTTCTATTGTTGCAATATAGGAAGCGTCGGCATGCCTGCAAACGTCACTTATATCGGCAACAACGCTTTCTACAAATGCAAGAATCTAAAAAGGGCTGACATACCACAAAAAGTAAAAATCATAAACACTGGCACTTTCTCAGAATGTACCAGCATGACAGCAGTAACGCTGCCAGACAGCTTGGAGACAATCAGCGGCAGTGCTTTCTCTAATACGCAGTTAATCTCTATTACATTCCCCTCAAAGCTAAAGGCGATTGGCATCAGTGCCTTTTACGGTACGAAACTGACAAGTGTGACATTTCCAGGTTCCCTTGAACAGATCAGCAGCAACGCCTTTGCTTTCTCAAGCTTAATAAAGGTATTTATACCGGCTGGCGTAAAAAAAATCGGAGAGGGAGTATTCAACAGCTGTGACATGCTTAGGGAATTGAGTGTCAGCAGCAGTAACACCTATTATGACTCGCGTAACAACTGCAATGCTATCATCAACACCTCCACAGACGAACTCGTACAAGGATGCAACACCACAGTCATACCAAGCGATGTAAGGAAGCTGGGGGTCAGGGCTTTCAAAGGATTTGAGATCAAAGACATTGTTATCCCGGCATCTGTGAGAACTATTGGCGGAGAGTGTTTCGCATACTCTTTATTAGAGTCTATATCCATACCGGAAGCGGTAAACACTATTGACAACAAAGCATTCTATTCATGCTCAAAGCTGAGAAAGGCATATATAATAAGAGGGAACGCCACCTATACATACGGCACACAAATCTTCGATGCCTGTTCGTGGCTTGGCACAGTATTCATTAAAGGCGGTTACTCTGCTCCTAACGTTGACTATAGCAACAAGATGTTTAACAACATCAATACAAGCGCCACCCTGTACGTCACAAACACATCTTATTACAGCTCATCACCATGGACCGTATGGTTTAAGAGTATCAAAGCTATAGGAGGTGAGATTTCTTCATTTAACATTTCCCAGTTTGACTGGCCTGACGATTTCGGAGCTGACTATACCGCATCGTCCTCCAACCACACCACAATAAAAAAGATAGAATATTACGTTAACGGTACACTGAAAAAGAACTACCAGCCAAAGACGGGCGATAATGTATCGATATACTTCACCGTAGAACCCGACGAGGGATATTTATTCACTTTCTACCCCACATGTAAAATCGGACAAAAGAGTTTCACAGAAAGGGAAGGCGGCAACCTTGGCAGTGTGCGCTTCAGGTTTGACTATACCATTCCTAAACCCGAGGGCGGGACATATATCAAGACTGTTGACGAGACAATAACACCACCCTCTATTGGTAATGCGCCTACGTTCTATCTCACAAGCAGCCAGACAGGCAAGCATTACAAGGTTAAGGGGGTAAACTGGTTTCTGTTTGACTCCAACGGACAGCCACAGAAAATGACTTCGGCAAGTAGGTTTAAGACCGGAGAATTGTATTTCCTCGCACTTAACCTACAAGCCGACAACGGCTACCAGTTTGACTACAACCGCACCAAGGTGATTATCAATGGTCAGGAGTCTGTTGTCGGATACGTCACAGACCAGGCCTCCGCCATCACAAATGGAATCATAGACTACAGCGGTCCTGTGGCAATGTACATGTTTACTGTTCAGGTAATAGGCGATATCGATGGAAACGGTTTGGTTAACACCGGTGACGTAACGACTTTATACAATGTTATCTTCGGTACTGACACCACAACAGACCGTGCCCTCTGCGACCTTAACAGCGACGGCGAGATTAACACCACCGATGTGACAGTACTTTATAACATCATCTTCGGAACGGGAAAGTGAGTTTGAAATATTGAGATTTTTAAATATGAGAAAATTTATTGTATTGACAGCGCTTATGGCTTGGGGGCTGATAAGCGCATGGGCTGGTAGCGGACAGCCAAAGAGGGAGTTTCGCGGAGCATGGATTCAGTGTGTTAACGGACAGTTCGTTGGTATGTCCACAGAGACGATGCAACAGACACTGACATATCAACTCGACGAGCTGAAGAAAGATGGTGTCAACGCCATAATATTCCAGGTGCGACCGGAGTGTGACGCTCTTTATGAAAGTAAGATAGAGCCGTGGAGCCGTTTCCTCACAGGTAAACAGGGAAAGGCTCCTGAGCCATATTGGGATCCTCTGGCATGGATGATTGAACAATGCCATAAGAGAGGCATGGAGCTGCACGCATGGATAAATCCCTATCGTGCCAAGACGAAGACTACCAATGAGTTGGCAAACAACCACATCGCTGTGCGCAGGCCGGATCTCGTATTCAGCTATGACGGGCTGTTTATCTTAAACCCCGGTATTCCCGAGTGCACCAAGTATACATGTGAGGTAGTACGCGACATCGTCAGGCGGTACGACATTGACGGACTCCATATAGATGATTACTTCTACCCCTACCCCGTTGCCGGAGTTCCCATACCTGATGACGCACAGTATCAGGCTGACAACAGAGGGTTTACAGTGCGCGGTGACTGGAGGCGCGACAATGTAAACCGATTTATCAAACAACTCTATGAGACAATTCATCAGGAGAAGCCATGGGTGAAGTTCGGTGTAAGTCCCTTTGGCATTTACCGTAACAAGCGCAACGACCCTAACGGCAGCAATACTTCTGGACTTCAGAATTACGACGATCTGTATGCTGACGTGCTCCTTTGGGTCAACAACGGCTGGTTAGACTATTGTGTCCCACAGCTCTATTGGGAGATAGGCCACAAGGCTGCCGACTATCAGGAACTTATTACATGGTGGAACAGCCATGCCGCCAACCGTCCGTTGTATATCGGTGAGGATATTGAGCGCACTGCCAAGCATCCAGACCCTCAGAATCCAAGGAGCCATCAGCTGCCAGCTAAATACCGTCTGCATCAACAGATGAGGAATGTCAACGGTTGGGTACTGTGGTATGCCAAGGCTGCCGTAGATAATATCGGCAACTATGGCATGGCTCTGCGCAATGGCTACTGGCGCACACCAGCCCTTCAGCCGTTAATGCCGTTCATCGACGGCACGGCGCCAAAGAAACCGCGCAAGGTGAAGTTCATCACCGATAATGGCAGGAAAGTATTGAAGTGGAAGGCTCCCAAGGGTAAGGGATGGAAAGACGAGGCTGTTAAGTATATCGTCTATCGCTTTATGCCCAACCAGCCAATAGACACTGAGGATCCCGCAAACATTGTATGTATGACAGGCAACACATGGTTTGTCACACCAGATAACAATGGCGCCACATACGTCGTCACTGCCCTCGACCGCATGAACAACGAAAGCCAGGGAGTTAGTAAGGTATTAAAATATTAATACATTTACGATTGGACTATTTACTATTTACTATTTACTATTTTCAATCTTCAATTTTCAATCTTCCAAGTTCCCGTTGAATAAAAACTATATCACTCTAAACTTTAAACATTAAACTTTAAACCAATACGTTGAGCGAATGCGAAACTTGAATAAATAATAAAAGGTGTGTCTGACGACACACCTTTTATATTATTATAACCTTACAAGAGATTAAACAGCTGTTCCGAAGATAATGTTGTATAACACAGTTACATCACCGGTGTTAACCTCACCGTCGTTGTTTAAGTCACAGACTGACGGGTCTATTGAGGTATCTGTACCGAAGATAACATTATACAAGGCGGTAACGTCGGTAGTGTTAACCTCACCGTCGCTGTTAACATCACCTCTCAGGCCACCAGCTTTCTTGGTGAAGGTAAACTTAGCCTTCTCAGCACCGCCAGGGAAGAAGAATGCAT
Organism: Prevotella sp.; assembly: GCA_017959365.1. Taxonomy (GTDB): domain Bacteria; phylum Bacteroidota; class Bacteroidia; order Bacteroidales; family Bacteroidaceae; genus Prevotella. The sequence goes on along the minus strand of JAGDAU010000031.1, from coordinate 9,630 downwards.
TTTCCTCAGCAGTCATCACCTGAGCCATAATCTCTACAGTGTAGGTCTTACCAGCCTCAAGGCCATTTGCTATATCAACACCTAAACCAGAAGCCTCAGCAAGGCACTGCTTTACAAGCACACCGCTAAGGACGGTATATGTTACAGTTGAAGAAATAGTAGCCGGTGTAACCATTTCCCAGTCAGCGTTAGAGCCATCAGTACCCTCATAAACCTTGTACTGGATAGAGATACCGTTATTCTCCTGATCCTTTACCTCAACAAGATTAGAGTTGTGATAATAGTTAATAGCGAATTTGTCCAAAATAAGAGAAGCAACCTCACCCGGCTGAGTTGTAGGAGCATAGGTGCCATCAAAAGAGAAGTCATACTTCAATTCGCTACCATCAGCCTTGAAACCAAGAGACATAGGGGTAACATCTGAAGAGAAATAAACATCATGAGACTCGTTAAGACCGGTCACATCAGCACTCTGTGCCTGAACGCTCATTGTCATTGCGACACAAGCAAACAATAATGTAAAAACTTTTTTCATAACGTTAACGTATTATTTTATAATTATTAATTAAAAATCTTTTTGAAAAAATCATCTAATTCCTTATCCAGCTCCGGCATGATGTCACCGCCAAGAATAATTGTATCATCATCGGCAAGGAACAATTCTGCCACAGACTCCTTATCATCATTCTCCAACACAAAGCTGAATGGTTTAAGAAGTCCCATGCTGAGTATTGTATCGCTATTGGAGGTAAGAATGCCGCGCAACAATGATGTCACCTCATCATAAAATGTCTCATCCTTATTGTCTATCCACTGCTCTACCACACAGCGGGTAACTTCGTTGTCATCGTCGTCGTATGCACGCAGCTCACCGCTCTCCTGAATAGCCCTGACGTGAATATCTGTCATCACATCAGGCTCGTCGGCAGGAGGGAATTTCTGTATCACCTTTCTTACGAAACGCTCTATTTGAGCCACTACTTGACTGCTTTTATCCATTGGTTTTTTAGTGTCTACAGTTGGTAGTTTATGGTTTTCGTGGCGAAATTACTGATTTTTTTTGTAACTGCAAAAGAAAATGCGATTTTTTTTTTGTTAATTGAAATAATCATAGTATTTTTGCAACTGTAAACCGATTTGCAAACTCGGCATTACAAAATAGCACATTGTGATGAGCAACAAGATTAAGCATCAAGGAGTGGTAGAATCTGTTGGAGAGGGCAGCATGAAAGTTAGAATCATGCAGTCTTCTGCATGCAGTGGCTGTAAGGTCTCTGCCCACTGCAACGCATCAGATAAGAAAGTCAAGATTATCGACATTTACGATGAGGCGAGCGTCAACGGAAGAAAGGCGGGTGACGTAGTTACCGTTGTAGCCACTTTGGAGACCGGCATGAGGGCGGTGGCAATAGGTTTTGGCTTGCCGTTTCTTCTTATGGTGATTACAGTGTTTGTCACACAGAAGCTTACTGGTAACGAGACACTTGCGGCAGGACTGAGTGTTGCTGTCTTGATGCCGTATTACCTCATTATTTATTTAATGCGGGAAAAGTTGAAGCGACGCTTTAGCTTTACAGTGGAATAATCTGATTTACAGACAAGACGACAACTTAGAAAGAATATATCATTATAAACAACAAATACAAAAATTATGAACTTTATTTTAATTGCAGTAATTGTTCTTGGAGCCATCGCACTGATTGCCGCTGTGGTTCTCTTTGTCTGCTCCAAGAAGTTTGCTGTCGAGGAAGACCCGCGCATCGGACAGGTCTCTGAGCTGTTGCCTGGAGCCAACTGCGGTGGTTGCGGATTCCCCGGTTGTGGCGGTATGGCCGACGCCCTTGTCAAAGCTGCTGACGCTGGCAGCTTAGAGGGGCTCAACTGTCCCGTTGGCGGATCTGAGGTAATGACCCAGGTTGCCGACTTATTGGGCATGGCCGTTGCCAACAGCGATCCTAAAGTTGCCGTTGTAAGATGTAACGGCACGTGTGAGTTCCGTCAGCGATCAGCTATCTATGACGGACTGAAGACCTGTAGTGCTCAGAATGCCACCGGAGCCGGCGAGACGGGCTGCGGCTATGGTTGTCTGGGATGTGGCGACTGCGTTGCCGCTTGCCAGTTCGGTGCTATCGTGATGAATGAGGAGACCGGTTTGCCAGAGGTGAACGAAGACCTTTGTACAGCATGCGGAGCATGCGTGAAGGCTTGTCCGCGTCATATCATCGAGTTGCGCAAGAAGGGACCCAAGAGCCGTAGGGTTTATGTACGCTGCGTCAACAAGGATAAGGGAGCAGTAGCCAAGAAAGCATGCGCTGCTGCCTGTATCGGTTGCGGCAAATGTCAGAAAGTATGTAAATTTGAGGCAATAACCATCGACAACAACCTCAGCTACATTGATCCTGACAAGTGCAGAATGTGTCGTAAGTGTGAGGAAGAATGTCCCACCAACGCCATCATAGCCATGAATTTCCCGCCACGCAAGCCAAAGGCAGAGAAGCCGGCAGAGACAAAAGCTATCCCGGCAAAGTCGGAGGTGACAGCTGAGGCTCCTAAGGAGACAGTAAAGCCAAAGGCAGAGGATGCGCCAAAGGTAGAGGTAGCACCAAAGGCAGAAGTGAAAGAACAAACAGTAACACCTAAAGAAGAGAAGGAGGAAAAGGCATGAAATTACGTACATTCAGAATAGGTGGCGTTCATCCCGATGAAAACAAACTGACCAATGACGCTCTCGTACAGCAGGCTCCCCTGCCCGTACAGGCACAGTTCCCGCTGTCACAACATATCGGAGCACCGGCAAAACCTGTTGTCAAGAAAGGCGATAAGGTGAAAGTCGGAACCATGATAGCCGAGGCTGGTGGTTTCGTCAGCGCACCAATCTTCTCCAGCGTGAGTGGAACAGTACTTAAAATTGACGAGGCCTTCGATGCCACAGGTTATCGCAAGCCGGCTATTATTATAAAGGTGGAAGGTGACGAATGGGAAGAGAGCATTGACCGCAGTGACAAACTGGAGAAGCTTGCCGACCATCCGGAACTGACACCCGAGGAAATCGTGGAGCGTGTGAAGAAAGCAGGTATCACCGGTATGGGTGGAGCCTGTTTCCCAACATTTATCAAACTATGCCCGCCACCAACGGCAAAGGCAGAGTGTGTCATCATCAATGGTGTAGAATGTGAACCATATATCACTGCCGACTTCCGTCTTATGATGGACAAGGCAGACGAGATACTGGTAGGTCTTGACTTGCTTATGAAGGCAGCCAAGGTTGACAAGGGCTATATCGGTATTGAGGACAACAAGCCCGAGGCCATTGCTCTCTTTGAGGAGAAGACAGCAGGCGACAGCCGCATAGAGATAGTTCCATTGGCAAAGAAATATCCGCAGGGCGGTGAGAAACAGCTCGTTGACGCTGTGATACGCCGTCAGGTACCTGCTCCACCGGCAATCCCTGTTAACGTGGGTGCCATAGTGCAAAATGTGGGTACTGCGTTTGCAGTGTATGAGGCAGTGATGAAAAACAAGCCTCTTTTTGAGCGTTACACGACAGTCACCGGTAAGCAGCTTGCCAACCCCGGTAACTTCCTCGTAAGGATGGGTACTCCTATGAGTCAATTGATAGACGTATGCGGAGGCATGCCCGAAGGCGACAATAAAGTGCTTGCCGGCGGTCCTATGATGGGTAAGGCTATCAACAGCCTTGACACACCTATCTGTAAAGGCACCAACAGCGTTACTGTCCTCACTGAGGATGACGCGCGCCGCAAGGAGCCACAACCTTGCATACGTTGCGCTAAATGCGTGAGCGCATGTCCTATGGGTCTGGAGCCGTACCTGCTTGCCACACTGTCAAGTCTCCACGATTGGGAGCGTGATGAGAAGGAGGACATCACCAGTTGTATTGAGTGTGGCTCATGCCAGTTTACTTGCCCTGCCCACCGTCCGCTACTTGACAACATCCGTCTCGGAAAGTCAACGGTAATGGGTATAATACGTGCCAGAGCGGCAAAGAAATAATCGTGAAATACTAAGATCGTAAAAGAATATGGGAAAATTAATAGTATCCTTATCACCGCACGCCCACGGCACCGACAGCGTTGAGAAAAACATGTACGGAGTGATCATCGCACTCGTTCCGGCCATTGTTGTCTCGCTGATATATTTCGGACTGGGCAGTGCAATAGTATTGTTAAGCAGTGTGGCATCATGCGTATTCTTCGAATGGGCCATCGCTAAATACATCCTTAAGCGCCAACCGTCTATCAGTGACGGCAGCGCTATACTGACAGGTCTGCTGTTGGGCTTCAACCTGCCCAGCAACCTACCCGTATGGATTATCATCCTGGGTGCTCTCGTGGCTATCGGCATTGGCAAAATGTCGTTCGGCGGACTGGGTAACAACCCATTCAACCCGGCACTTGTGGGACGCTGCTTCCTGCTTGTGAGCTTCCCTGCCCAGATGACTACATGGCCTAAGATTGGTCAGCTGACAAATTATCTTGACGCAGAGACAGGCGCCACGCCACTGAGTATTATGAAAGAGGCGATAAAGAGCGGAGATGCTTCTGTCCTTGACCAACTGCCAAGCTCTATGGAGATGCTTATCGGCAACAACGCCACCATCGGCGCCGGCACATTAGGTGAGCTCTGCGCATTGGCTTTGATAATCGGTCTTATCTACATGTTGTGGAAGAAGATTATCACATGGCACATTCCTATCAGCATCATTGCCACTGTGTTTGTATTCAGCGGACTGATGCACCTGGCAAATCCTATCTATGCAGACCCGGTATCTGAGATCCTTAGTGGTGGTCTGATGCTCGGCGCCATTTTCATGGCTACCGACTATGTCACCTCACCAATGACAGGCAAGGGACAGATAATATATGGTGTTGCCATTGGACTGCTCACCATTATCATCCGTAACTGGGGCAGCTATCCGGAGGGTATGTCATTCGCGATTCTTATCATGAATGCCTTTACTCCGCTCATTAACACTTATATCAAACCAAAGCGTTTCGGTGAAGTACCGGCTAAAAAGTAAGGGAGGAGAAAAGATATGGAAAAACTGAAATCATCACTTACCAACATGGTATTGGTATTAGTGGGCGTAGCAGCAATCATGGGTTGCCTGTTAGCATTGGTCAATCACATAACAGAGGGACCGATAGCAGAGAAGGATGCCCAGACGCTGCAGGCTGGTATTAAAGAGGTGATGTGCAGCGACGCACTTACCGTAGCATCCACTGACACCGTAAAACAGGAGTTTGACGGCAAAGAGGCAACATTCGTCATCTATAAGACCGTTGACGCACAGAAGAAAGACCTTGGAGCAGCCGTCAAGAGTACTACATTAGGCTTTGGTGGCGACCTCGATGTTCTCGTGGGATTTGATACAGAGGGTAAGGTGCTGGGCTATACACTGCTCAAGCACGCTGAGACTCCGGGACTCGGAGCAAAAGCCGACAAATGGTTCCAGAAAGGCGAGAAGGGCGACATCATCGGCAAGAGTCCCGCCACAGGAGACCTGCACGTGAGCAAAGACAGCAAAGATGGTAATGCCATCGATGCCATCACCGCGAGCACCATCACCTCAAGAGCATTTCTGAAAGCTATCAACCAGGCTTACAAGGCTTATAGCAACAAGGGCGCTGACGCTGAAAGCGGCGCTACAAAGAAACAAGAAAAGAAGGAGGAGGCATAGTTATGAGTAACATTAAGATTTTATTAAACGGTATAACCAAGGAGAACCCGACGTTTGTTCTTCTCCTCGGTATGTGTCCTACTCTGGCAACGACCACGAGTGCCATCAATGGTATGTCAATGGGTCTTGCCACAATGGCTGTGCTGATATGCACCAACTTCGTTATATCATGTATTAAGAAGATCACACCCGACAAGGTGCGTATCCCTGTGTTCATCGTTGTGATTGCCACATTCGTGACACTCCTCCAAATGTTCATGTCTGCTTACGCACCCGACTCTATTAACAAGGCATTGGGTATCTTCATACCACTTATCGTGGTTAACTGTATCATCCTTGGCCGTGCAGAGTCGTTTGCCGCTAAGAACAGCCCTATAGCAAGCCTCTTCGATGGTATTGGTATCGGTCTGGGATTCACCATGGCGCTCACCCTTCTGGGTATCGTGCGTGAGGTGCTTGGCAGTGGCAGTATCTTCGGTTATGTTCTGTTGCCAGAGACAACAAATATACTGTTGTTTGTGCTGCCTCCGGGTGCGTTCATCTCTTTGGGTTATCTAATCGCAGTATTCAACAAAATCAAGAAGGCATAAGTTATGGAGTATTTATTGATTTTCATCAGCGCAATATTTGTCAATAATATTATTCTCTCACAATTCCTCGGCATCTGCCCGTTCCTCGGGGTGTCGAAGAAAGTTGAGACATCACTTGGCATGAGTGCGGCAGTGGCCTTCGTGATGACACTGGCCACTATAGTGACTTACTTAGTGCAGACGCTTGTACTTAATCCTTTCGGACTGCAGTACTTACAGACCCTGACATTCATTCTGGTCATCGCATCGTTGGTGCAGATGGTTGAGATTATCCTTAAGAAGGTTTCACCATCATTATATCAGGCATTGGGAATTTTCCTGCCTCTGATAACCACCAACTGTGCTGTCCTGGGCGTTGCCATTCTCGTGATACAAAAGGATTACTCTCTGCTTGAGAGCGTTGTTTATGCCATTTCCACAGCCATCGGCTTCGGACTGGCCCTCACCGTTTTCGCAGGACTGCGTGAGCAGCTGGCACTCGTTAAGGTGCCTAAAGGCATGAGCGGTATAGCTATCGTAATGGTTACAGCCGGACTGCTATCCTTGGCATTTATGGGCTTCAGCGGTGTTGACGGCGGACTGAAAACCCTATTCGGTATCGAATAATAACATTTATTGTAATGAAACAGACAATATTAGTTACCGGGGGAACAGGATTCATCGGTTCACACACAACAGTGGAACTGCAACAGTCAGGATATGATGTCGTAATCATCGACAACCTGTCAAACTCTAAGATTGAGGTCGTTGACGGCATTGAGAAGATTACCGGCATACGTCCCGCGTTTGAGAAAGTTGACTTGAGAGACAAGGATGCTACCGAGGAGGTATTCAAGAAATATCCCGGCATCTGCGGCATTATCCACTTCGCAGCCTCTAAGGCCGTTGGCGAGAGTGTTGAGAAACCCCTACTCTACTATCGCAATAATATCGTCAGCCTCATCAATCTGTTAGAGTTGATGCCTGAGTACAATGTCAAGGGCATTATCTTCTCAAGCAGTTGCACTGTCTATGGACAGCCGGATAAGGATCACCTGCCTGTGACTGAGGATGCTCCTATACAAAAGGCCCTTAGCCCGTATGGTAACACAAAACAGATCAACGAGGAGATAATACAGGATTACATCCACAGCGGAGCTCCCATCAAGTCGATTATCCTAAGGTATTTCAACCCCATAGGAGCTCATCCCACAGCACTCATAGGCGAACTGCCCAACGGTGTGCCAATGAACCTGATACCGTTTGTCACACAGACTGCAATAGGTATTCGTAAGCAGTTGAAAATATTCGGCAATGACTACAACACCGCCGATGGCACCTGCATACGTGATTATATCTACGTGGTTGACCTGGCAAAGGCTCACGTAAAAGCCATGCAGAGAGTGCTTGACATGGACACTGAGCCTGTAGAGTTCTTCAACATCGGCACCGGCCGCGGAGTGAGCACATTCGAAGTAGTGGAAGGCTTTGAGAAAGCCACAGGAGTAAAAGTCAACTGGGAATATGCTCCACGCCGCGAGGGTGACATCGAGAAGGTTTGGGCTGATCCCAAGCATGCCAACACCGTACTTGGCTGGAAAGCAGACACCCCATTAGAGGAAACTCTTGCCACCGCATGGAGATGGCAGGTGAAACTTCGTGAGGACGGTGTGATGTAACCCCTACCCTTTTATACATTCACAATGGCGGGCGAATCCAAGGATTTTGCCCGCCATTGTATATTTCTCTGACAACAATAAAATAATTATCACTTTTTGATAATTAATCTTTGATAATTATGATAATTATTGTATCTTTGCCCCAAAATTACAGAATACGATGATAGACAACCCTTTTGTAACCAATGGATATGCCGGACCAGAATACTTTTGCGACCGCATAGAGGAGACTGAATTATTAACCAATCTGCTAACGAATGGCAATGATATTGCTCTAATGTCACCACGTCGTTTAGGAAAAACAGACTTGATATGCCATTGTTTTCAGCAAAAAAAAATAACTAAAGAATACTACACAATACTTGTTGACATATATGCCACAAGCTCTTTCCGGGAATTTGTCAACACCTTCGGGAAATCCATTCTGGAGAATCTGATTCCGAAAGGTCGTAAGGTATGGGAGAAATTCCTGAACACGCTTTTGTCAATACGTTCTGAAATATCCTTCGACATAAACGGCAATCCCGTATGGGGATTAGGTATAGGCAATATGACACCGCCACAGACAACACTTGACGAGATTTTCACATATCTACGCACTGCCGACAAGCACTGCTTAGTAGCTATTGATGAATTTCAGCAGATACTCTATTATAATGACAATAAAAATATTGAGGCAGAATTGCGCACGCAAATCCAAAAGTGCACAAATGCAAATTTCATCTTCTGTGGCTCACAACGTCATCTGATGAGCAAGATGTTTATGTCACCAGCACGCCCGTTCTACCAGTCGGTGGTACCCATGAGCCTCAACCCTATTTCCATCGAACGCTATTGGGCTTTCGCCGAACCACAGTTTGCTAAAAACGGGAACCGAAAGATATCATACGAGGTCGTTGAGGCGGTATATAAGGAATTCAATGGTATAACGGCAAACGTACAGAGAATCATGAACATGCTGTATATGCTGACACCAAAAGAAGAGAGGTGCGACATGCCGATGATCAACAAAGCAATTGACACCTACCTACAAATGTCGTCAGAATATTACGCAGAACTGCTACGTCAGATGCCAGAAAAACAGCGTAATGTATTCCTTGCCATCGCTGCAGAGGGTCAGGTGAAGAATATCTCCGGTGGTAAGTTCGTGCATGCTTACCATCTGCCCTCATCCAGCTCTGTCGTCTCTGCAGTAAAGGGATTAATGGAAAAAGACTTCATCACCAGTACTGACAACGTCCACTATATCTACGACCGTTTCTTCCAACTATGGTTGAAAAAGAAATACCTACCCACTTCAAAATAAAAAGAATAAAGATAGACAAATCTGAAATTAAAATTATCAAAATAAGAAAGTGAGTAACTGAAGTATAAACAAAAAAGAAAAGGAAAAAACACGAATGTAATTCACTGTAAACATTAAACTAAGCTCGACTGAAGCTTGCGAAAGTCGAGTTAACAATGTATTATGGAAGACAAGAAAGCGAAATTCATAGAGTTGTTACGCTCCACAAAGAGGGAGAATATAGAGCATATAATCAAAGTTCTGGAGGATTTAGGTTTTTTCACGGCACCGGCGAGTACGAGGTTTCACCTCAGTCATGAGGGTGGACTGTTGGAACATTCTCTGAATGTTTGCGTCATGGCATTGGAACTGAGAGAACTGATGATACGGAAAAAG
>JAGDAU010000030.1 GCA_017959365.1 Prevotella sp. | reverse complement strand
TAAACAATCTCGCTTGCGCCCGCCATCCAGCACTCATGACCTGTCATAGACTTAGTGCTACTTATCAGTGCCCGCTTACCACGGAAGATGCGGTCGATGGCGATAGCCTCAAACATGTCACCCTGGTGTGTTGATGTGGCGTGGGCATTGATGTAGTCGATGTCATCAGCTGTCACTCCGGCGTCTTTCATAGCTCTTGTCATGGCAATGTAACTGCCCTCGTCACTTGGCTGGCTGATGCCTCCGCCGTTGCTTGAGAAACCATATCCACAAACCTCTGCCAATATAGTGGCGCCACGTGCTATAGCATGGTCGTAGTCTTCTAAGATGAGGTCCGCAGCGCCGCCAGACGGTATCAGTCCGTCGCGGTCGCGGTCGAATGGTCTGCTTGCCTTGGTCGGATCATCCATGCGTACAGAGAAGGTGTTAAGTGCGTCGAATGATGACATGGAGTATTTATTCACCTCTTGTGCTCCTCCACATAGTACGATGTCCTGCAATCCCTGTTTGATAAGCAGATAACCCAGGCCTATGGAGTGGGAGCCGCTGGCGCATGCCGCACTGACAGAGAAATTCACACCGCGCAGGTGGAAAATGGTACTCATGTTCATATTAACGGTAGAGTTCATGCCCTGGAAGATAAGGCCGGAGCCAATCAACGCTGTGTCATGCTTCTCATTCATTATCTCTGCGGCGTCAACAACGGCTTTTGATGACGAGTCGTTGCCGAAAATACAACCCATCTCATTATCAAGCAGGTATTGGTCATCGATGCCTGCCATCTGAAAAGCTTCACGGCTTGCCATAAATGCGTATTCCGCCTCCTCCGACAGTCCGACACGTGTGCGGCGGTCAAGGATGCCCTTCAGCTTGGGGCGTTCCACCATACCTGTCAGTCCAGACCTGAAACCATAGTCCAAGCGGTCTTGGTCAATGCCGATACCCGACCTGCCGGCATACAACGAGTCCTTTACTTCATCTATATTCTTTCCAAGGCATGACCAGATGCCCATCCCTGTTATTACTACTTTGCCCATTTGGTATATTGAAAATTGAAAATTGAATATTGAGATGTCGAAATTCCGAGATGTCGAAATTCCGAAAAATCTTTTATGTATATAGTCCTCCGTTGATTGATATCACCTCACCGGTGATATAAGCGGCATCATCGGAGAGCAGGAAACTTACGAGTGCTGCCACCTCTTCTGGTTTGCCGAATCGCCTCATAGGTATGAGTTGGCGCAACTCGTCTTGTGGCAGTTCACGTGTCATGTCGGTATCAATAAATCCCGGTGCCACAGCGTTAACGGTCACATTGCGGGCCGCTGTCTCTAACGCCAGAGCCTTAGTCGCTCCAATGAGAGCGGCCTTTGCGGCACTATAGTTTACCTGCCCCTGCATGCCTTTAAGTCCTGATAGTGACGACATGTTTACAATGCGGCCGCCGTGCTTGCGTTGCATCATTTTGGGTAGCAGTTTGCGTGTGACATAGAAGAACCCGTTCAGCGATGTATTGATTACTGCGTGCCAGTCTTCGTCCGGCATCATGAACATCACATTGTCGCGGCGTATGCCGGCGTTGTTGACCAGGTATGCGATATAGTCGTCCGGGTGGTTTGCTGTCCATTCGTCAATGGCTTTATCCACATCCTCTCCATTACCGATGTCAAACCTGGCAAGTTCCGCTGTTCCGCCTTGTTTCTCTATCTCTGCCTTAACTTCTAACGCGGCTTGTTCGTTGGACTGGAAATTGATGATTACAGGTATGCCCTTTTTTGCCAGTTTAAGGCACACAGCCCTTCCTAAACCTCTTGAGCCGCCTGTTACAAGTGCGTATTTCATATCTTTTGTCAGTTAGTTTCTTTAGGTTTAATCTTACGTATAAACGCTGTTGGTATATATGCTGTTGAGACAAGACCTATTTGTGGCAGTGTGATAACTACTCTCTGTTGTCCCGCCACACGTGCCACTTTCCCATGTACACCCTTAAATAATCCTTCGGTCACCTCTACTGTGTCACCACTCTTATAGTGACATTGTGATGGATTAACGAAGAGCAGATGCTCATTGCTGCTTATAGTAGCTCTCATGAAATTTTCCATCTCAGCCAAAGGCACTATGAGCGGCGGATTTTTCATGTCCAGTCCACTGGTGAAATGATTGTAGTAAAAAGTGAGGAACGACAGCCTTGGTGTCTCTTTCACATATTCCTTGGCTTTCTCTTCGGTAGTATATGCGAAAAGCAGGTTGGGTATGAGTGACTGTAGGGTTTTTCTTATCTTTCCGTCAATTATTCTCTCTGTGTATCGCTTGGCGATATACGTATATGTACCGTCTTCTATCAAGATGTCTGCGGCAATGTCTTCCCTGCCGTAGGATGCTCTTAACACATACCATTTTTTAGTTGGGTCATGGACATACTCCACCGACACCCCTGTTTTTGAGCTTTTGGCTTTGGGGAAGGCATCGGGGTCAAGTCCGGTGCGGGGAGGAACAGCCTCGCCTCCACGAGTTTTCACATTAGACAATGTACTCATATCGAAACCCTGCGCACTGAGGGTAAGGTTCGATGCTTTTTTTGCCTCATTAAATGATGAGCGCAAAAAATCGCGGCAAAGGTAGGCAATTTTTTAGAATTATTGCCATGAAAAGTCAAAAATTTGCTCTTAACAGAGTTTTTAGGTTCTTTTTGTTCCAAAAACAGCTTTAAAGAATAATAAAAAGTGTTGAAGTGGCGTTATTATCAAGATGAAAAAGACAAACCATTCTGACAGTTATTCACACATTCTGAAGTACACCGGTCTTTTTGGTGGTGTTCAGATTGTGGGCATACTGATGCTCGTGGCACGCAATAAGCTGGCAGCCGTCATCTTGGGACCACAGGGTATGGGTTTGATTGCTCTTTTCCAGTCAACAATAAAGCTGATCAGTGAGTCAACGGGTTTCGGCTTGTCTATGAGTGCCGTCAAGAACATCTCCCGTGATTTCGACGGTGGAGATCATTCACGTTTGCATGATACGATACGCACGGTGAGGACTCTCAGCCTATTAACCGCCATTCTTGGTTTTATCGTGTGTCTTGTTTTGTCACCCTTTATTAGTCGTTTCACATTCTCTTGGCAGGGACATACCCTGCATTTCGCCTTGTTGGCTCCAGCGGTGGCACTAACTGCCATCATTGGTGGTGAGATGGCTGTACTGAAGGGTGTCAGGCAGTTGAAACGTATTGCTGCTGTCACGGTGTATAATGTTTTTGCTGCTTTGATAATCTCGGTGCCTATATATTGGTTCTTCGGCATTGCCGGTATCGTGCCATCGTTGGTGCTGATGGTGTTGGCGCAGGCAATAATTACTATGCGCTGCTCATATAAGCTTTATCCCCTTAGTCTCTCGCGTGATAGGGGCGTGATAGGCCGCGGCTTCGATATGATACGTCTTGGCACGGCATTCCTTGTGGCGGGTCTTTTTGCGACAGGTGCCGACTTTCTAATACGCAGTTATATAAATAATGTGGCACAGATAGAGACGGTGGGATTGTATAATGCCGCCTTTATGATGACTATGACATACGCGGGTATGGTATTCACTGCCATGGAGACAGACTATTTCCCGCGTCTCTCATCGGTGAAGGGAGTCGGTAATCATCTAAATGCCACGGTCAACAGGCAGATAGAGGTTGCGTTGCTGCTGCTTGCTCCTATGCTCGCCGCATTTATGGTGGCGATGCCAATCCTGCTCCCCATGTTGTATAGTGGCAAATTCCTTCCTGCCTTAGGCATGACACAGGTGGTTGTGCTGGCAATGTATTTCCGTGCCATTAAGCTGCCAATAGCCTATCTGCCCCTTGCCAAAGGCGACTCGCGGTTGTATATGTCTCTTGAGGGAGTGTATTACATAGTTTTTTTGGCACTCACAATATATCTCTTCGACCGTTATGGGCTCCTTGGCTGCGGTATGGCAATACTTGCTCTTTCTGTTATGGATTTCCTCGTGCAGCTTGTTATGATGTATGCTCATTACGACTATCGTCTTTCCGGTAGTGCATTGCGGTATATCCTTATCCAGATACCTCTTGGCATTGTTACTTATGTGATGACGTATATTAATGATGGTATTATGTATTGGTGTATCAATATTCCACTTGTGATATTGAGCCTTGTTATATCCATTGTTATCCTTCGCCGTAAGACGGATGCCTGGAACAGTATTATACAAAAGTTCAGAAAAAACAACATTGAATAGAAATAATACCCCAAAAAGTTGTAGGGTATTATTATTTGTCTTACCTTTGCACCGAAAAACTATAAAATTTTTTACCATGAAGATTAAAAAAATTCTTTTGGCTATTTTTTGTGTGCTTATGACAATTATGTCTTGGGCACAGGCTCCTTATAACACAGGTAATTATTATAAGAATGCTGATGGTAAGAAAGGCTCGGAATTGAAGTCCGCATTGTGTGCGATAATAAGACCCCATAAGACGTTAGGGTATAGCAACCTGAAAGATTATTATCCCAAGACGGATATTCGTGAGGGTAATTACCTTTGGGATATTTACGGCAACATCCAGAACTATACCGTTAGCAGTGCCGGTAGCGGCAAAATGGGTGCCGGATGGAACAAAGAACACTCTGTGCCGCAGAGCTGGTTTGATGGTGCTTCTCCCATGTATAGTGACATCATGCACCTGTTCCCCGTTGACTCATGGTGGAACACTATCCGCGGCAACTTGCCTTACGGTGAGACAGACAAGCCGGATCAGGCCACTATGGGTGGCTTCTGCAAGCGTGGTCCCTGCAAGGAAAGCATAGGTTACAGTGGCACAATATTTGAGCCTAACGACGAGTTCAAGGGTGACTTGGCAAGGGTTTATTTCTATATGGTAACATGCTATGAGGATGAGATAAAGGTAAAGTCCTGGAGTGGTGGCATGTTCCAGCCTGGAGCATATCCCGCATTCAAGCAATGGGCAGAGAATATGCTTATGAGGTGGGCGCGTGAAGACCATGTGAGCCCGAAGGAGATAGCCCGTAACAATGCCATATATGGTGACGATGTCCAGGGTAACAGAAACCCGTTTGTTGACTATCCGGGATTAGAGGAATATATTTGGGGCGATATGACTGATGTGGCTTTCAGTTACGACAATTATCAGGAGCCGACCGCCACAACGGTTGCTATGCCGCTGATATCACCTCCAACGGGTTTGTACACCAGTGAGCAGGAGGTGACCATTACCTGTCGTACCAAGGATGCTGACATCTATTACACCACCGATGGTACAGACCCGACTGTAGTTAGCGACTTGTATATAGGCCCGTTTACGATTACAGAGACAACCACAGTCAAGGCACTGGCAATCAGTAATGGTGAGGCAAGCCCAATAGCCGTTTCCGTTATATCTATCAGCGAGTCAGGACAGCCGGTTGAGGGTGATGGTATCTACACTCATGTCACAAGCGCTGACCAGCTTGAGACCGGTCGCAACTACCTCATCGTCAATATTGATGCTGGAAAGGCATACTCAGGCTTTAACGGTAATGGTGGTAGTGCAGGAAATGTTAATATAGTTAATGACCAGATAGACCTTGGGGATCTCACTAATAATGCGACACCGCTTTATCTTGAGAGTAGTGGCAGCAATTGGCTCATACGTGAGACGCTGGAATCTGGCACAGACATGTATCTTGCTTTGACGGAATCCAAGAACGGACTCAGCCACCAGAGTAATCCAAGTGACCAGGGTACAACATGGAAGATATACTTTGATAACGGTGTGACTTATATCAACAACGTTGACAGGTCCAGTTATTTCTTGCAGTATAATAAGACGAGCCCAATGTGGCGTTGCTATACCGGTAAGCAGCAGAATCCGTCACTCTTTAAGGAGAATGCCTCCAAATCTGAGGATACTGGCATCAGGACAATACAGAGTGTTGACTCAGCGGATGGTTCCCGCTTAGACTATACCAAGCCGATGTACAACCTCAATGGTCAGCGTGTAGGCGCAGGCTACAAGGGTATAGTGATACAAAACGGCAAGCGGATAGTGGTAAGGTAATAACTCCAAAACATAGAAATAGATGAAAAGAATTGGTATCATGATTATAATGGCTGCGGCAACAGTGTGTGCCGCAGCCCAGGAGGCTCGTGTATTACCGCGTGAGGGCGACCTCGACAATGGCATCCATTGGATGAATCAGATAATCATATCTAACCGTCCGCCCAGGATGACAATAAGCCTTATGAAGGATGACAAGATTGTCCAGACGCTTCATACCGAGTGTGAATACGAACCCAACGATATGGAGGGTGTGGGTGACTTAGAGCTTCAGGATGTTAATTTCGACGGTCACAACGATATTCTTGTCACCTTGGGATATTACGGCAATCAGGCAACAGCGTATAAGGACTGTTTTATCTATGACCCAGCCGGCGATAAGTATGACCATTGTCCGTCATTCAGTAAGATAGAGAGTCCAATGGCTGATGACCAGCGCCAGTTTATCTATTCAGAGTCACGTTCCTCTGCCAATGAGTATGTATTCCGGAAATACCAGTTCCAAAAGGGGCGCTTTGTCAAACTCTATGAGCAGCCGATGCATTACTACAATAACGAGCGTTTTGTTTTCTCCGTGCCATACACTGTGGAGATGAAACCTCAGGGTGAGCCTCAGAATGGTGACGGTCAGGTGTTTATTGATGACGATGGAGCTAAGCTGCATGTCTTCGCTGCCCACAACGCCCTTGACAAGACGATGAGACAGCTCTATGACGAGAACCGCAGGGAAGATGATGAGATGGGCGTATGTTATGATGACCTCTTCAAACGTTCCGGTACTCAAGGTAATCAGAAATACTATCAGGAGGTGAGGATACATGATAATGTATTCTATCACCTTGTCTTTACCTATCCAGCGATAAGTAACAAGGCATACGACAATATCCTTGAGACGATAGTGGATAACTGGGATACAGGGAACTGATTTGTTTTGTGTGTTTTATGTTTTATGTTAAATAGTTTTGGCTCTCAATAGCGAAACTTGAAATCACAATATAATGAAAAGAATAACAATCGCATTATTTGTGACTGTAGTGTCACTGATGCTGACATCGTGTTTTAAAATAAAGGAATATACCGACAAACTTGGCTTGACCAAAGGAAAGGAAACGGAGCAGACAGACAAACAGCCAACAGCCATAGACAGTAGTAAGGTAGAGGATTATAATATCCAGCTGCCTGACGACCAGAACGACGACCAGCAGTCGGAAATGGATGATGAGGATACCGATGAGCCTACATCCAGCGTGTTGCCGACAGTGCGCAACCAATGGAAGGACAACACCGTAGAGGTGGCTGGTCAGGGTAGGGTAGGCATACGTCAGTTTGCGGAGGCTATAGCCAAAACATATAGCGCCTATCCCGCCAATGCGGCGATATTGGCAGACAGCAAAGGACAAAAGGAATATAAGACGCCCGACGGATTGACTTATTCCGTAAGGTACAACGAGATGAAGGGCTATGCCGACGCTTCCGCCGACACACAGTTTGACCTTACTACAAAGGTGTGCTATTGGTTCCGTAAGGATGGCAAACAGCTTGTGGGGGCCTGGATGAGAGAGAGCCATGAGTCAGAGAAAGAACAGAACGCCTTGCTCTTCTATCTCTATGACGCAGAGAGCAGGACTCTAATTCCTCAGCCAAACATAGCAGAGATGATTATACGTCCTGCCAAGGGATACGATGACTATATGGTTGTGTTGCCAGAGGATGGCAAGGATATAGAGCTGCGTATCTATAAGAGCAGCGACGCTGACTCATATTCAGATATTGTCAAGACATTCCGTTGGAACGGCACCTCTTTCGACCTGAAAAACTGATTACCCTATAACAGACTGTCAGCCAACTGCTCCAGCAGGGCCTCATCGCCAGCTTTCATGCGCGAGCGGATGGTCACCATCGGCTCCACGATCTCGCAGGCTTTCATAGCCTCGATCATCGTGCGCATCGTCTTGCCAGCTGTTGGTGCCCAGCTGCCGTTCTCGATGATACCAAACTTGCGCCTCTGATAGTTCTTTATCTGCAGATGATACAGGAAGTCGTGCATTACGGGGAACACGCCGGCGTCGTAGCTCGAAGCGGCCACCACGACCGTAGGATAGCGGAAGGCATCCTCAATGACCTCAGCCATATCCTCACGACTCAGATCGCTCACAACCACCTTCTTAGCGCCTTTTTCACGAAGTATCTCGCCCAGTCGCTCAGCGGCAGCAGCTGTACCACCATGGATGCTGGCGTATGCAACGAGGATACCCTCGCTCTCTGGCTCGTACTTGCTCCATGTATCGTAGAGTTTCACTGCCTCAGCCAATGCTTCACCTTTCAGCACAGGACCGTGCAGCGGACAGATGGCTTGCACATCTATGGCGGCCACCTTCTTCATCAAGCTCTGCACCTGTGTACCATACTTGCCACAGATGTTAAAGTAATAGCGGCGCGCCTCGCAAGCCCAGTCATCGGTCTCGTTTACCCAAGCGCCAAACTTACCGAATCCATCGGCTGAGAACAGCACCTTGTCTTTGCTGTCGTAGGTCATGATAACCTCTGGCCAGTGTATCATCGCAGCACCAATAAACCGCAGAGTATGCTGACCCAATTCTAATATATCACCTTCTTTCACAGTCATCACGCGACCCTCGAAATCGACGCCCTCAAAGAAGTTGGGCAACATCTTCACTGCCTGAGTGCTGCACACCAACTGCAGTCCTGAATACTCTTCCAGCATCCAGGCTATTAGTGCCGAGTGGTCTGGCTCCATGTGGTGAACCACCAGATAGTCCGGCTGGCGGCCATTCAACGCAGCCTTCAGATTCTTTTTCCACTCCTCACCCTTCCTGTGATCGACTGTGTCCATTACAGCAATCTTTTCATCTTCAATAAGATAGGAGTTATAACTCATGCCTTCGGGCACTATATACTGACTCTCGAATAAATCGATATCGAGGTCATCCACACCGATATACTTAATCGTATCGCTAATCATATTTATAATTATTTATATTTATTATTTCACTCAATGTTCGCAAGCCACAGTTCCGTCTGGTTTTCAGTTCAAACTGCAAAGATACGAAAAGTTTTTTATTTACCCAAAAAAATCAGCCTGATATTTTCCTTCGCTGTTTCAGGTTGCATAGATATTTCGAGAGGTTGACCGGGAGGATTGATGCAGATGACACGATAGAAGCCGGCATCGAGTAGGAGTTGCTCGTCGGCTATGCGACCGGCTATTAGCATGACTGGCACATGGTGTCGTTGGGCGCGTCGAAGGATACCGACCGGTAGTTTGCCCATCAGGGTCTGGCGGTCGGCAGAGCCCTCACCGGTGATAACGAGGTCGGCTTCTTGCAGCAGTTTGTCGAAATGGATGGTTTCTAATAGGAGATCGATACCAGAGCGACACTCGGCATTCATGTATTGCAGGAAAGCGTAGCCCAAGCCGCCTGCAGCGCCAGCCCCCGGCATGTTCTGACAATCACGACCCAGATGCTTGGCAGATGCCTCCGCAAAGCGATTGGCGCGCGAGTCAAGAGCCTCGATCATCTCGGGCGTAATATCCTTCGATTGAGCAAACTTTTGCGGTCCGAATACATGCGCTGCCCCATTCTCACCACAGAGTGGATTGTTGACATCCGTTGCTATCGTGAAGCTAACGTCATCCAGTTGGCGCACATCATCCCAATTTCCGTGTTTTGCAAACGCCTCGATAATCGCACGCAACATCCCTATGCCGCAATCGCTGGTGGCACTTCCACCAAGTCCTACGATGATGCGCTTGCAGCCTCTCCTTTCAGCATCCACCACCAACTGTCCCGTACCGTAACTCGTAGCCACCATTGGATTACGTTCTTCTGGCTTGAGCAGTGTCAGTCCGCTGGCCTTGGCAATCTCTATCACCGCCGTATCGTCATGAATGAGATACTGCGCCATAATTGTTCGCATCAGCGGATCTTTTATGTTGACCTCCACAATAGATCCGCCCATCGCAGCCTGAAACGCCTCCAAAAATCCCTCGCCGCCATCGCTCACTGGCACTTGCATGACCTGCGCCTCAGGCATCTTTGCAAGAATACCCTCGCTTGCCGCCTGATTAGCCTCAGCCGATGTCAGACAACCTTTGAATGAATCAATAGCAATGATGATTTTCTTCATAACACAACATCCTTCTTACATCTCCAACTATATCTTTTTTTGAGGGGGACGTTGCAAAAATAGATATATTTGCAGACATATCCAAATCATCAGCGTATTTTTTACGATGACACCACATTTCCCTTCGCTTAATCGATATTTTAGATAAACAAAAGTTTCGCAAGTTTCTCATTCGGCGCCCCGAAGGGGCATTGAGCTGTCAGCACAGGGCAACGCCCTGTGTATGACGTCATGGGAAACAACGCCCTGAAGGGGCAAAAGCTTTACCTCGGAAATGAAAATAAAATGAGATTAATTTTGCATTTCACTCGATTTGCACTACATTGAGCTTCGCTCGAAGATAGGCTTCATCTCGGAAATGAAAATAAAATGAGATTTATTTTGCATTTCACTCGATTTGCACTATCTTTGCAGGCTAATTGTATAAAAACGATACAAATTTCTTGTAATATCTATGAGACTGTTACTGTTCTTTTTCTTATTGCTGAGTACGGTCACGGCAAGTGCAGACAAACAGCAGCCGGGAGATTTCACGGTCGGCAACAAGACGTTCTTACTCAATGGCAAACCCTTTGTGGTTAAGGCTGCCGAGCTACACTATCCACGCATACCACGTCCTTACTGGGAGCACCGTATCCAGATGTGTAAGGCTCTGGGCATGAACACCATCTGTATGTATGTCTTCTGGAATATCCATGAGCAGCGTGAAGGTGAGTTCGACTTCAGTGGAAATAGCGACATTGCCGAGTTTGTACGTCTGTGTCAGAAGAACGGTATGTATGTTATCGTACGTCCCGGTCCATACGTGTGCGCAGAGTGGGAGATGGGTGGTCTGCCCTGGTGGCTGCTGAAGAAGAAGGATATACGTCTTCGTGAGTGCGACCCTTATTTCATGGAGCGTGTACGTATCTTCGAGCAGAAGGTGGGCGAGCAACTGACATCTCTGACCATACAGCATGGTGGACCTGTCATCATGATACAGGTCGAAAACGAGTACGGCTCATACGGTGTTGATAAACCTTACGTCAGCGAGATACGCGACTGTCTGCGAGGTATCTACGGCAAGGAAATGTTACTCTTCCAGTGCGACTGGGCCAGCAATTTTGAGATGAATGGATTGGATGACCTCGTATGGACCATGAATTTCGGCACAGGTGCGAACATCAACCAGCAGTTTAAGCGTCTGAGTGAGTTGCGCCCTACCTCGCCACTGATGTGCTCTGAGTTCTGGAGCGGATGGTTCGACAAGTGGGGTGCGCGCCATGAGACGCGTCCCGCTGAGGACATGGTAGCCGGATTGGACGAGATGCTGTCGAAAAATATCAGCTTCTCACTGTATATGACCCACGGCGGCACATCGTTCGGCCATTGGGCAGGCGCTAACAGTCCGGGGTTCTCACCCGATGTAACCAGTTACGACTACGATGCACCCATCAACGAATACGGCATGCCCACCAGAAAATACTGGCTGCTGCGCGAGATGATGGCGAAGTATAACGATGACAAGCGTCTGCCAGCCGTACCTAAGGCTCCGCTGCCTGTCATCACCGTGCCTCGTTTTGAGTTGACAGAGTACCAGCCGCTTCTGATGGGAGGCGCTGGTGAGGACGAAGGCCACATTATGACCTTCGAGGAGGCAGACATGGGGTGGGGTATGATGCTCTATTCCACTACACTGCCTGAGATACCAGTGAAGAGTGTTCTCAAGGCAGAGGTGCACGACTATGCACAAGTGTTCATCGACGGGAAATATGTTGGTAAGATAGACCGCACTAAGGACGAGCGGTCACTGCTACTGCCTGCTGTAAGGAAAGATGCCGTCATTGACATCCTCGTAGAGGGTATGGGACGTATCAATTTCGGTCGTTCCATCAAGGACAACAAAGGCATAGTTGGTCAGCTGACTCTCTCTGCCGCTGTGGACAATATTGAGATGACGTGGTCACCCCGCATCTGGAACAACGTCATAATACCCGACTCTTACGACAATGCCGTGCGCGCACTATCGTACAGTCCTGTAAAGACAGCCATCCCAGACGATCTTCACATTGGCAGAGGCTACTACCGTGGGGCGTTCACTCTGAAGAAGGTGGGTGACACATTCCTGAACTTCGAGACATGGGGCAAGGGACAAGTCTATGTCAACGGTCACGCCATTGGACGTTTCTGGTCGATTGGCCCTCAGCAGACCCTCTATGTACCGGGCTGCTGGCTTAAGAAAGGCGAGAACGAGATTATCGTTCTCGACATCGTAGGTCCGCAGGAGCCCGTCGTCTGGGGTCAGGCAAAGCCAGAACAGGACAAGTTGCAGATGGAGAAGAGCAACAAGCACAATGACAGCAATAATAAGCCCGATCTCAACGCTAAGTCCCCAGTCTTCATAGGGCAGCTCAAACCCGGCAACGGCTGGCAGACCGTCAATTTCCAGAATGACGCCAAAGGTCGTTACTTGGCTATCGAGGTACTTTCGACACATAGAGGCGATGCACAGGCTGCCATTGCCGAGCTGTACCTACAGACCCCAGGCGGTCGTCGCATCAGTCGTGAGATGTGGACTGTGGTATATGCCGACAGCGAGGATGACAACGGCAATCATCTGGGCGACAAGGTGTTTGACCTTCAGGAGTCCACATATTGGCAGACAGAGCGTGGTGCAACCCTCCCGCATCTGCTTATTATCGACCTCGGCACAGAGGAGACCATCAGTGGTCTGGAATACCTGCCGCGTGTAGAACAAGATGCGTCAGACGGTGTGAAGGATGTGAAGATCTACGTTTACTAAGAAAAATTATAATGTAGCAGAATACAAAGCTATTTTTAAACATTCAATACAGAAGACGATGAATAAAATTATGTCAATGGTGATGGCATGTCTGCTGATGGCAGCGTGTGCCACACTAACACCCGAAGAGAAAGCAGCCCGCGAGGCGGCTGTTAAGGAGAAGGTAAAGACTGCCGTGGTTAGTCAGAAATACAGGATCAATGTTACATCGATGAAACCAGAGCGGGGTATTAGCCACTCTGTCTCCACGGCCTGGTTGAAAGTGGACAGCACCACAGTGGAATGTATGTTGCCTTACGCCGGCCGTGATGATATTCCACACATGAAGTCGCGCGCTGAGGTGCGTATGGGATCGAAGATTGATTTCAAGTCCGACATAAAGGACTATGTGTGCGGCATACAGCCGGGCGACGGGCGCGCCATCATCAAATTCAAGGTCGAAAATGGAATAGAATACAAGTTCACCGTAACCATCGAAAACAATGGTAATGCAAAAATCAACCTTGAACCGGAGGGTCGTGACAAGATTGAGTACGAAGGTTATGTCAACATTAGCAAATAGGAACGAACATCAAACTCACGGCGGACATCGCATTGACAAACGGAAAGCTGGATGTTGGTAGCAATACCGTGACGATTGACCTGAACGGCCACAAGCTAAGTCGTAGCCTCAGTGCCAACGAGAACTACGGCATGGTCATCTACGTCAATGGCGGTAACCTGACCATCAATGGCGGCAGACTTGTCAGCGTTACCGAGCGTCCAGACCGTCTGTACACGGAAAAAGACCTGAGGGGAGTGTCTAACGGTATCTACTATCAGCAGATTATCTACCAGAATGGTCAAAGCAGTATCGTGAAAATGGTAAAATAAGGCTATGATTCAAAAGAAGACTCTGCCTGTGATTGGTATGGCATGCGCGGTGTGTGCCGGAACAGTAGAGCGCATACTCAACGGCTTGGATGGTGTAAATAACGCATCTGTAAGCCTTGCTGGACGAACCGCGTTGGTGGAGTATGACGATGATGT
>JAGDAU010000029.1 GCA_017959365.1 Prevotella sp. | reverse complement strand
GAAATGGATGGCTTGACAGAGAGACTTTTTTTGACAAAGAGACAAAGAGACGATTTTAATAATAAAGCAGAAAAAACCGAAAAAATTTGCATTACAGAAATATAATCGCTAACTTTGCACAAATATACATCTTTGAACTGAAAGCCGGAGACACTGCCGCCAATGCCCTCAAGCAAATTGACGACAAGAGTTATGCCATCCCCTACCAGTCAGACGGCCGCAAGGTTGTCAAGGTTGGTGTCAGCATGAATGCAGACACACGCACCGTGGACGAGTGGAAGGTTTCTAACGGGAACGGTTGAGGAATTAAAAGTTAAAACTTAAGATTTAACAGTTGTCGCTGCGCGATTAATAATTAGAAATTAATAATTCTTTCAACGGGAACTGATATCAACGGGAACTGATATCAACGGGAACGTTAACGGGAACGGGAACTATTAAACACAAAACATAAAACACAAAACATACAACACCAAACATAAAACACAAATCTAATTCACTTTAAACTTTAAACATTAAACTTTAAACCAACAAGTTGAGCGAAAGCGAAACTTAAAATAGTAAATTATGCATATAGCAGTAGCAGGAAATATAGGCAGCGGCAAGACAACCTTGACTAAGATGCTGTCGAAACGATATGGATGGATACCACGTTTTGAACCCGTGGACAACAACCCGTATCTGAGTGATTTTTATGCCGATATGAAACGTTGGTCATTTAACCTGCAGATCTATTTCCTCAATAAGCGGTTCCGCGAGGTTGTGGAGATATCCAAGTCGGATAAGATCATCATACAAGACAGAACAATATTTGAAGACGCATGTATCTTTGCGCCCAACCTTCACGACATTGGGATGATGAGTGACCGTGACTTTGACAACTACACCGACTTGTTCGGACTGATGATGTCATTAGTCAACCTGCCCGACCTGATGATTTATATCCGTAGCACTGTACCGAACCTGATAGCACAGATAGCGAAGCGGGGACGTGACTATGAACAAAGCATACGCATCGACTATCTGCAGGGACTTAACAAACGGTATGAGGAATGGATAGCCGGTTACAAGGGCAAACTGCTTATCATTGAGGGCGACACATGTAAGTTTGGGGAGAACCCGTCTGACTTTGAGCAGGTGACAGACCGCATTGACGCTCTGATGTACGGTCTGTTCCCCTTTGACGCGGACATTCATTAATACGTTAACGGGAACGGGAACGTTAACGGGAACGAATAGTAAATAAAATCGTAAATAATCGATGAGTCAGAATATCCCACAGGAATGGAGCAAGTTTTTGCTCAAAGACGTGTCGTTTGTCAATCTCATGATGCGACGCATCTATAATGTGCTTATTATAGCCAATCCATACGATGCCTTTATGCTTGAGGATGACGGACGTATAGAGGAGAAGATTTATAACGAGTATGTGGAGTTGGGGTTACGCTTCCCGCCGATGTTCACTCAGGTGAGTACCACGGAAGAGGCATTTGAGTTACTCAAGACAACCAAGGTAAACCTTGTGATATGTATGCCGGGTAACGCCGACAATACAGCCTTCGATGTGGCACGTGACGTAAAGGCAAAATTCCCAGACATACCGTGCGTGGTACTCACACCATTCTCACATGGTATCACCAAGCGTATGGAGCACGAGGATCTGAGCATCTTCGACTATGTATTCTGCTGGCTTGGAAACACCAACCTCATTCTGTCGATTATCAAACTTATAGAAGACAGGATGAACATCGAGCATGACATCCAGGAGGCTGGTGTGCAGATGATACTCCTCGTGGAAGACAATATACGCTTCTACTCGTCTATCCTCTCAGACCTATACAGCTACCTGCTCTTGCAAAGCCAGCGCTTCTCCACCGAGGCACTCAACAAACATGCCGCCACATTAAGGATGAGAGGCAGGGCGAAAGTGGTTTTGGCACGTAGCTACGAGGAGGCGATGGAGTGGTATCGGAAATACAGCGACAACACCTTAGGTGTTATATCAGACGTGCGTTTTCCATGCAACGGGGTGAAAGACCCGGAGGCAGGACTTAAACTGCTACGAGAGATACGCTCCCACGATGAGTATATACCTCTGATACTACAGAGTTCAGAACAGGAGAATGAGCAGAAAGCAAAGCAGGAGGGTTTCCTGTTTGTGGACAAGAACTCCAAGACACGCAGCCGCGACCTGAGAAAAATCATGGAAGAGCACATGGGGTTCGGAGACTTTATCTTCCGTGATCCAAAGACACACGAGGAGATAATGCGTGTGAGCAACCTGAAGGAGTTACAGGACAATATTTTCAAGATTCCCAACGACTCTATGCTGCGACACATCTCACGCAATCATGTCAGCCGCTGGCTCTGCGCCAGAGCTATCTTCCCTGTATCTAAATTTCTCAAGGGCATCACTTGGCTTAAGTTGCAGGATGTGGATGCTCACAGACAGATTATCTTTGACGCCATTGTGCAATACCGACGTATGAAGAACCTCGGTATAGTGGCTGTCTTCGACCGTAACCGTTTCGACCGCTACGCACATTTCGCGCGTATCGGCGACGGTTCCCTGGGCGGTAAGGGCAGAGGTCTGGCTTTCCTTGACAATGTCATCAAGATGCATCCGGAAATCAACCAGTTCAGCAATGCCATAGTGCAGATACCCAAGACCGTGGTGCTGTGTACTGATATCTTTGATGAGTTTATGGAGAAGAACAACCTCTATCAGATTGCTCTCAGCGATGCCTCCGACGATGAGATTCTGAAGCATTTCCTAAAAGCAAGTCTTCCAGACACACTCATAGCCGACTTCTTCGCTTTCTTTGAGGCCACCAACAGCCCTATTGCCGTCCGCTCATCATCATTGCTTGAAGACGCCCACTATCAGCCCTTTGCCGGTATCTACTCGACGTATATGATACCGCTCCTCAATGATAAATATGAGATGCTGAAGATGTTGGCGAAAGCCATCAAGGGTGTGTATGCCTCAGTCTATTATCGTGACTCAAAAGCATATATGACAGCCACGAGCAACGTTATAGATCAGGAGAAGATGGCTGTCATACTACAGGCTGTCGTTGGCAGACAGTATGGTGACCATTACTACCCCAACTGCAGTGGTGTGCTGCGCTCGCTCAACTACTACCCTATCGGCGATGAGACGGCAGAGGAAGGCATAGCAAGCCTTGCGCTCGGATTAGGTAAATACATCGTTGACGGCGGACAGACGCTTAGGGTTTGTCCATACCACCCCAAACAGGTGTTGCAGATGAGCGACATGGAGATAGCGCTACGTCAGACACAGACACAATTCTATGCCTTAGACATGGCACCTAAGGGAGATGAGTTTGATGTGGATGATGGCTTCAACATAAGGAAAATGAGGGTTAAAGAGGCTGATGCCGATAAGTCTCTCACATACATAGCCTCTACCTTTGACCCTTACGACCAGGTGATACGCGACGGCATATATGAGGGAGGCAGAAAAATCATCTCTTTCTGCGGAGTACTGCAACAGGATATATTCCCACTGCCCGAACTGCTACAAATGTCCATGCGGTTAGGTTCTGAGGCTATGAAACGTCCAGTGGAAATAGAATTTGCATGTAATATCAATGATGACCGTACCGGGGAGTTCTACCTCTTACAGATAAGACCCATCGTTGACCCGAAACAGATCCTGTCAGAAGACATAACACTTATACCAGATGAGGGGTGTCTGCTACGTTCACACAACTCATTGGGTCATGGTGTTAGCGAAGAGGTTACGGATGTCGTATATGTCAAGACCCCTGATGATTTCACCGCCGCCAACAATCCGACCATTGCAGATGACATAGAACGTATAAACAGAAAATTCCTGTCTGAAGGCAAGGGCTACGTGCTTATAGGACCGGGACGATGGGGCTCAAGCGACTATTGGCTTGGAGTGCCGGTGAAATGGCCACACATCAGCGGTGCAAAAGTTATCGTGGAAGAGGGACTGCCTAACTACAGGGTGGATCCGAGTCAGGGAACCCATTTCTTCCAGAACCTCACCAGTTTTGGTGTTGGATATTTCACTGTCAACACCTTTAAGGATGAGGGTATATGTCGTAAAGACATATTAGACAATATGCCTGCCATTGAGGAGACACAATATGTACGCCACGTAAGATTTGATAAACCTCTCAAAATAATGATGGATGGCAAACGTCAGGAGGGAGTGGTGCTGATGAACTATTAATTAACTCAACTTCAGCAAGCTTCTGTTGAGTTGAGTTAAAAGATAAAAGATAAAAGATAAAAGTAAAAAAACAATGAAAAAAACTGTTTTAGCAATTACATTATCCATTGTGGCACTTTGCGGCTACTCACAAAGTGTTACCAAGCCGGCAATCCCACGTGACGCCGCTATAGAGAGTAAGATTGAAGCTACTCTGAGCAAGATGACCCTGGACGAGAAAATCGGCCAGATGCTCGAGTTGAACCTTGACATCATGGGAAGTTACGATGAGAATTTTCGATGGAAACTGAATGAGACGATGCTCGACACTTGTATTTCCAAATACAAGGTAGGGTCTATCCTCAATGCCCCAGGCACACGCGCTTCCTCTGTGGAGCAATGGCAACAGTGGATACGGCTCATCCAAGAGAAATCGATGAAGTATATCGGTATTCCTGACATATATGGACTGGATCATAATCACGGCGTGACATACACTCAAGGTGGAACACTGTTCCCACAGCCAATAAATATGGCAGCATCGTTTAATACTGAACTGACATATCGAGGGGCTGAGATAGCAGCATACGAAAGCAGGGCCGCTAACTGCCCGTGGGTTTACAACCCGGTGATAGACCTTGGCAGAGACCCACGCTGGCCACGCATCTGGGAGAGTTACGGAGAGGATCCTATTGTCAACGCACGTATGGTTGAGGCACAGATAAAGGGTTATCAGGGTGATGACCCCAACCACATAGACCAGTACCATGTTGCCACCAGTACAAAGCATTATTTCGCATACGGAGCACCATGGACCGGTAAGGACCGTACTCCCGTCTATCTCTCACCACAGATGCTTAGAGAGAAATACTTTGAGCCTTTCAGGGCTGCCGCTCTCGCCGGAACTCTGACAATGATGGTCAACTCCGGCAGTGTCAACGGTGTTCCTCTGCACGCAAGTTATGAATACCTCACCAAATGGCTTAAGGAAGACTTACAGTGGGACGGCATGCTTGTGACCGACTGGGCTGACATCAACAACCTGTTTATGCGTGAGCATGTGGCTAAAGACAAAAAAGATGCCATACGTTTAGCCATTAATGCCGGCATTGACATGTCGATGGATCCATATAGTGTTGACTTCTGCATCCTTCTCAAGGAACTGGTTAACGAGGGTAAGGTATCTATAAGCCGTATCGACGACGCCGTAAGGCGCATCCTCAGGGTAAAATACCGTCTTGGACTCTTTGAGCAACCTAACACGGGTGGTAAGGAATACAGTAAATTCGGCTCTGATGAGTTTGCCAAGGTATCACTACAGGCCGCTGAGGAAAGTGAGATACTGCTTAAGAATAATGATAATATTCTGCCTTTAGCAAAAGGCAAGCGTATTCTGCTTACCGGACCGAATGCCAATCAGATGCGCTGTCTGAACGGTGGATGGAGCTACACATGGCAGGGGTCAAGGGCTGAGGACCTGTCAGAAAAGTATAATACTATCTATGAGGCTCTGTGCAATAAATACGGCAAGGAGAGCATCATACTCCAACAGGGGGTTACATATAACGAGGATGGCAAATACTGGGAGGAAAACGAGCCACAGATAGAGAAAGCGGTAGAGGCAGCCCAACAGGCAGATGTCATCATCGCGTGTATAGGTGAAAACAGTTACACAGAGACGCCCGGCAACCTCAACGACCTATGGCTCTCTGAAAACCAGCGTAACCTTGTAAAAGAACTGGCAAAGACAGGGAAACCCATAATACTTATATTAAATGAGGGACGCCCACGCCTGATAACAGATATTGAGCCGCTTGCAACCGCGGTAATCAACATCCTGCTGCCAGGAAACTATGGCGGCGACGCTTTGGCAAACCTCATATCGGGCGATGCTGTATTCTCCGGCAAGATGCCTTATACATATCCACGAGAAATCAACTCTCTCAACAACTACGATTACAAGGTTAGCGAGGAGGTGCCAACGATGGCGGGCGCCTATAATTATGACGCCAAGGTGTCATTGCTGTGGCCATTCGGTTATGGTATCAGCTACACTACATTCGAGTACTCCAACATGAGAGTTGACAAATCATCATTCACAGCCGATGATATCCTGACCGTCAGCGTTGACGTGAGAAACAGTGGTAACATTGACGCCAAGGAGAGTGTACTACTCTACTCATCAGACCTTATCGCATCCATTGTACCCGACAACAAAAGACTGCGTGATTTCACCAAGGTGGAACTGAAAGCCGGAGAGACAAAGACTGTAACATTCCGTCTGCCCGCTAAAGATCTCGCCTTTGTGGGAGCAGACGGGAAATGGACACTTGAGGAGGGTGACTTCCTGCTGAAGATTGACAAGTTGCAGGTGCCAATAGAATGTAAGACAACGAAAATATGGGATCAGCCTAACATCTGATCCCATAAACTTATGAGGTTATATGGTTATGAGGTTGTGAGGTTGTGAGGTTGTGAGGTTATGAGGTCGTAAGGTTGTGAGGTTATAACTATTTACTATTTTCTATCACCACCTTGACTTTGCTGATACGCATGCCGTCTATTTCCATCACCTCAAAGGTATAGTGTTTAAAGAACAGTTTTTCGTGCACACTGAGAAAATCACCTTTTATCTCAAGAAGCAAACCGGCTAAGGTATCTGCGTCACCCTCCACATCCGCAAACTCCTCGTCATCACAGCCTAAGATACGACAAAGATCACTAAGCAGTGTCTTGCCG
>JAGDAU010000028.1 GCA_017959365.1 Prevotella sp. | reverse complement strand
CTGCGACTTGGATAACAATGGCGAGGTTAATACGTCTGACGTGACAACCTTGTACAATATCATCTTCGGGACATATTCCAGTGGAAAATAATAATAAACATAAATACGGTTACAATAATGCACAAAGTCACTATTATTTTGGTATTATTCCTATCTTGCATCGTTATGCCATCTTCGGCAAAGGATATTTTTAAGATAGGACTACAGACGGTAACAGATGATAAAGATCAGACTTCCGTTTATGATTATGAGCTTACGGGCGGCAGTGCAACGTATTACAAGTCGTTGAATATGCTCGTATTGTTTAATACGTCTATCACCAATAACCATATTACGGTGTATGAGGATCTGACCATCAGTATCTATGGAACCGCGTCCATAGTGTCAGGAGAAAGCGGCTGTATTGAGGTCGCTAACGGCAAGAGTATAACAATCCGTAACTATTCATCTGACATAACTTGTGCGATGAGCATGAAAAGTAATGGTGGTGCTCTGATAGCCCTTGGAGACAAGTCTAAATGTACTGTCAGCGGCTTGACTGTCAGCGGTGAGGGCACGTATGGTGTCAAAGGCAACGCCATCTACAACAGCGCTAAGCTCAGCCTGCGCGATAATGGAGAGTTGAAGGTGAAAGGAACGGCTGGGTCGGTAATCGGATTAGGGCTGTTGGATGCCAATATTTCCACCACCGGTGCCTTCTTCTCATACGATACTCATGACATACGTAACCAGTCCACTCTTGATGTGTATATCAATACAGTGACACTCGTTCCTCCCACGACGTATGGCGTGGAATTCTTTGGAGAGGAGATCTCAAGCGCTAATTACAAGAGGCTTTCGTATGACGAGCATGTGACCGCCGGTCAGGTGACATACGATATCTACAACAGGGTGCTTACATTGGATGGAGTGACAATGACGATGAGAAACAAGACACCGGCAAAGTTTATTATCAATAACACGAGGAATGATGAGGTGACGATATGCCTGAAGGGAACCAATGAGATATATGCTGATAACAATACAGAAGCTACGTTCTACAGTCCGGGCAAGAGTAGTGCAATTACAGTAAGAGGACAAGAGAACGGAACAGCAGGTTCCAGACCATCTCTCACCATAAACGGCGGATCGTATGGTTTCTACGGTTTTGGCAAACTGAATATATGTAAGAAAGGCTATTGGAATGCGGACCTCTCTTTTAAGACTATATACAATGACTGTGTGTATGGATGGGATGAGGTGAGTCTTTATGCTGCTAATGTGTCTTTTGAGTCATCGTACGGTATGCCTATAAAAGGAGTGAGGACTCTCAACTTCAAAGGCTGTGGCGTAGTCGGACCCACCAATGCTTACTATGACCTCGACACAAAGGATTGTAGGATTTATTCTCCTTCTGGCGAATCGCAGACAACACGTTCCTTAGAGGTTCAGAGAGTAACAACATATGGTCTCTTTATTGGCAAGTCATGGTTGCATAGCGGCAATAGAAGTAATTACACTATCGGTGTGAAGAGTGGTAAGGTTGCTCGTCCAAACTCTGTAGTAGAATTAAGAAATGCTGTTATCGATGGTCCGATTGTCTTTTCACCTGATGAGGATGACTCTTCACAATCCCTTTCTTTATGGCTATATGGGGATAATAATAAGATTCAGGCAAACTATCCTATTGGCGGTATTACCAGTACGGGTTCTTTGTCCATAACAGGTGCTGAGGGTACCTCTAAGATGGCAAAGGGTACGCTGACTATTGAAAACATATATCAGGACGTGAACAACGGTTCCGCAATAGCGATAATGCCTGATACGAATGACGGACAGGTATGGCTTAGTATCAGTAACACAAATGTTTTTTGCGATTACGGATCTGCCATTGATGGTACTGTTAACTCAAATATTACCATTCGCAACAGTAACGTCTCTACTTATGAAGGCATCAGCGGATTTAAGAGTATGACCTTGGAGGACTGTTATATTAACACACCCGATAATGGCTATTACAACAATTCATTTAGAGCTGTATATGATAGATACGGTAATGAAGCACAGAGGGTTTATGTTAAAGCAGCTGAGGTATATCCGTTAGCCATCAACGGCATACGTCTTAATCAGGACAACTACCTCAACAGTTCCGCTATAGGCGTTGACCCGCGAGTTTTCGAGTACGATCCCGAGACCAATGTGCTCACACTTGACGAATGTAATCTAAATGGCACATACGGTTTGGAGACATTCGATGATATAACCATCAATTGCGCATTTAACAGCAGGCTGAGTTGTAATGATGATGCGCTGATTGTGCATAAGGGCACGACTACACTGACGGGTAACGGCAAACTGGTTTTCGATAGCAGTTGCAAAGGCTGTTCTATTGAGAAAAACGCAAAATTGGAGATGCGTAATGCGAATGTCATTTTCAGCGGTGGTGACTATGATTCTGCTATCTCTGGCGACAACAGTAATTGGGCTGAGGTGACGATTAATCACTCTACAGTGACTTTCCAAGCCAGCGGCAATGAGCCGACGATGAAAAACATTAAGACTCTGAACCTACGCTCCTGCGAGATCAATAACGATGGGGTGGAATCCACCAAACGACTGTGGTTTAATGAGGATGCCGGAGGTGTTGTTGCCGGTAATGGCGGGCTGACCAACGGACCCATATATATCCGTCCCACTTCTCTTTGGGGTGACATCAATGGCGATGGTGAGGTGAACACTACTGATGTGACAGCGTTGTATAACGTCATCTTCGGCACCGATACCACAACAGATAGGAGTATCTGTGACTTAGATTATAACAGCGAGATTAACACCTCCGATGTGACATTGTTGTATAACATCATCTTTGGTACAGCGAAATAAAAAAGAGACAGGAAGAACATGTTAATAATCATATTAATATGTTCTTCCTGTCTCACATTCGCTAAACTTATCGTCTTATCTTTACGGCTTTGTTAGAATCGAAGTCGCGAACGATATATATGCCGTGCTGTAGGTTCAGCGCATCTATATTGCCGTCGTGCACCATCCCTACCATCTTGCCACTGAGGTTATACACATTCAGACGACGGGCACCGTTCAGGACGCTGATGTTGTCGATGCAATCGTCCACGTCACCGACGCTCGCATAATACTCCTTCCATCCCAGGTCGGGCTTCCGGCCTTCATAGTCATCGTAGCCTTCAATGAACTCACCGGCATCAATGAACTTGCTGCCATTAGCTAGACACATCAGCGCAGGAATGTTCATCGTGCCGTTGGCTTCCCTGGGTGTGGCAGCCAGTGTGGCATCGAGGCTCAGGAAGTCGTTGTTTGCAGGCGCCATACCGTCCATATCCCAGCTGTTGCTGCTGTGGGTGTAGTTACCCGTCTTGATGATATCCTTCCACTGCACCGAATCGGGATTGGCGTAAGGCTCATGGGAATAGAAGCTGATGCAGTTCTTGATGTCAAGCCCTGCCATCTGCGCCGAACCGAAATGATAGTTGTTCTGGTTGTCATAGCCAGTGCAATTGTATAGCTTCACCGTGCCCTGCGTGTAGTTCTGGTCGAAGCCCTTGACGGTATTGGCGATGGCAAGACAGCGATACATCGTCACGTCAGTTGCTATGTTGGCACCGCCAATCTTAAAGCCGTTCTTGTTGCCATTGTTATAATAATGTTTACGCGACCACGTATCGGTATGGTCTTTCGATGTCTTCATGGTCTTGCCCTCCACGCTGTCAAACCACGTCTTGTCTGTCACTAATCGGGGATTACCTGTGAAGTCATAGTATTCTGGTGAGTTGTTGTAGGTGATGCAGTTGATAAAGACGATAGGCGATGAAGTGCCACGCTTATATAGGTCCCAACCGTCATCGCTGTTGTTCCATGCGCGGCAGTTGATATAGGTGTTGCCACCC
Source organism: Prevotella sp. (assembly GCA_017959365.1). GTDB lineage: Bacteria > Bacteroidota > Bacteroidia > Bacteroidales > Bacteroidaceae > Prevotella. The sequence goes on along the minus strand of JAGDAU010000028.1, from coordinate 10,210 downwards.
TTCGAGAACTGCTTATCGCAGAAGCCGTCGGCGTTGCCGCCGAAGTCAGGGTTCGTGGTGCCCCCCAACTGGTAGTCGAAGTTGTCGAACGAGTCGCAGTCGATGAAGGTACATCCCTCAGCATCCTTCACACCGAAGCCCGAGTCTACGTTAGCCTGTGCCGTACATTTCTCAATCTTGTTGTGGTTGCCTCCGATGAGGAAACCCTTGAAGCCGGCATAGCGCACGGTGATGCCATAGAGGTGGACATAGTCAACACGGGTACGTACACCGTTTGACTGTCCGTTGTTGTTGTAAGCCAACTTAGAGCCGTCGATGATGGGATGTGCCCCTTCATAGGCTCCCACAAAGGTCATCTTGCCTGCCGTACCGGCAGCATTCTTCACATCTACCGTCTCCGTGATGTAATACACGCCGTCCAGCAGATAGAGGTTGTCACCGCCGGCAATCGTCTTCGACGCCAGTATGTTCAGGTCTCCGGGGTCGTTCACTGAAGTGCCGCTGCCTTTGGCACCAGGTGCAGCAAAGTAGTCTGTTGCCAGCATTATGGCACAATTACATGCAAGTATTATCAATAATAGTTGTCTCTTCATAATTATTAATCATTTTATAGGTTTTCAGCGGATGGTTTAAATGCACTTAACGAGTGCAAAGTTATGAATTTTCGGATAAATGATGTTGCTTTTTTATGCAAAAAAAATAAAAATGCAGCGGAAAGGTCACCATTCTTGATTCGAGCGATGTAATTTGAAATATAATAAAAATCGGCAAGCGACTGATTTTCAGTTTCTTGCCGATTGTTCTTGGTGATCCGTTTGGGGCTCGAACCCAAGACCCCAACATTAAAAGTGTTGTGCTCTACCAACTGAGCTAACGGATCATCACTTTATGATGGAGAAAGGTCTCCTTTTTCAAAAGCGAGTGCAAAGGTACAGTGTTTTTTTTGTTCTGCCAAATAAAATGGCGATTTTTTTGATTTTCTTAACTCTTAACTCCCAACTCCTCGTTCTTGGCTTCGCTGACGAGGGAGACATCGGCGACCGGAGTGCCTTCTTCCCTTTCTATTATGTCCTCCTCCTTTGTGACGTAGCGTTTCCAGTAGGCTATTATAATTGTAGTGGCTGGCAGGGCGATAATAAGACCAATGAAACCGAGCAATGCTCCCCATACAGATAATGAGAGAAGAAGGATGGCGGGGTTCAGTCCCATAGCCTTACCCATTATACGTGGTGTCACCACGAAATCTGTAATAATCTGTACGATGATAAAGATCAGAACAGCCAGTCCGAATACAACCCAGAAGTTCTGTCCCGTATCAGCTGCCTTCAGCATGGCGAGGAATGCCGTGGGTATCAGAGCGAAAGTGTGAAGATAAGGCACCAAGTCCATGATGCCAATCAGAATGCCTAATCCGATAGCCATTGGAAATCCTATGATGGTAAATCCTATGCAGAACATTATGCCCATACACAGGGCTACAAGTCCTTGACCACGGATATAATTGTTTAGCGCAGCCTCCACATCGACCATCAGTGACTTCCAGAACGGCCTGTTCTGTTTTGGGAAGATACGTATCCAGTTTTCGGTAAGGAACTCGTAGTCAAGGAGTATGAAAAACATGTATAACAGAACGATACATGACGCAACAATGCTTATGATGATGTTTGCTGTATGACTGACAATAGAGAAAACTGCCGGCATCGTCTCCTTCAGTGTGTCCTTCACTGTAGAAATGAAGTCGCTGCTTTGGAAGAACGCCCTTACCTGTTTGTCGTTTTCCTGCAACCATTCCTGTACCCATTGAGCCACGGCGTTTGGCGCAGAGCTCTGTCTAACGTAATTGGATATTATTTGTCCGAGTTTCTCAAACTGCTCTATCATAGGTGGTATGATAAAGTATAATATCCCGGCTATCACGAGTATTACGAACAGCAGTGTGACGATTATAGACAGTGCCCTGGTGGGTACTTTCAGCTTATACTGGACGAATTTCACGATAGGGTAGAGCAGGTAAGCGAACAGCCATGCTATGAGGAATGGCAGAAGCACATTGCTCAGTTTATTGGTTATTACAAATACTGCTACAACAATGAGACCCACGAAAGTCCAGCGTATGAATTTGTCGAATGTTATCTTTTTCTCAAGCATAGTTTTTAAGTTGACGAGTTGACAAGTTGACGAGTTAACAAGTTGATAGATTTACTATTTAACACAAAACACAAATCTTATTTTACTGCGTTGTAACATTCGCGGCAGAGAGGCTCGTATTCAGCGGTCTCACCTAACAACACCCGTTTCTCACCCTCCACGAGGCGATGGCTGACGTATGCCAACGCCCCGCACCTGACGCAGATAGCGTGTACCTTGGTGACATCATCCGCGATGGCACACAATGCAGGCATGGGTCCGAAGGGCACCCCCTTGAAGTCCATGTCCAATCCTGCGCAGATAACCCTTACTCCGCGGTCTGCCAGTTGGTTGCATACGTCTGGCAGTCCGTCGTCAAGGAACTGTGCCTCATCGATACCTATCACGTCAATGTCTGTTGCGAGCAACAGTATCTGTGCCGCCGTGTTGATAGGTGTGCTTGGTATGCTGTTACGGTCGTGGCTTACCACATCTTCGTCAGAATAGCGTGTGTCAATAGCTGGTTTGAATATTTCCACTTTCTGTTTTGCGAATGTAGCTCTTTTCAGTCGCCGTATCAATTCCTCCGTCTTTCCAGAGAACATAGATCCGCAAACCACCTCAATGCGTCCGCGCCTATTTAGTTCGTTGAATTTATTCTCCATTGTGAAAATTTTTTGCGAAATTACTAAAAAGGCTAATAAAAACCAAATATTTTTCCTATTATCATTGAAAAAATGCAAAGATTTAGTATTTTTTTTTGTTGGTAATAATTATTTCTATAATTTTGCCGCCCGTATGGGAATGTTGTATCTTGTACCCACTCCAGTGGGAAACATGGAGGATATCACGCTTCGCGCGTTACGCGTATTAAAGGAGGCTGACCTAATCCTTGCTGAGGATACCCGCACGTCGGGCGTTCTGCTTAAGCATTACGACATCCGTAAGCCTATGCTCTCGCATCATAAGTTTAATGAGCACTCTACAGCGGAGTCCTTTGCCTCACGTATAGAGGCGGGCGAAACGGTGGCTCTTATTACCGATGCCGGCACGCCGGGTATCAGCGACCCTGGCTTTATGCTTGTAAGAGAGTGTGTGAGGCGGGGTATAGAGGTACAGACCCTACCGGGTGCCACGGCTTTCGTGCCGGCACTGGTTACGAGCGGTCTGCCCTGCGACAGATTCTGTTTTGAGGGTTTCCTGCCTCAGAAGAAGGGGCGTAAGACCCGTATGGAGCAGCTTGCCGATGAGGGGCGCACGATGATTCTTTATGAGTCACCATACCGCCTTGTCAAGACGCTCACCCAACTGGCAGAAGTGATGGGGCATGACCGCCCTGCTGCTGTATGCCGTGAGATATCTAAGGTGCATGAGGAATGCCGTCGTGGTTCGCTTAGTGAGTTGGCGGCATATTTCACAGAGGTGACTCCTAAAGGAGAGATTGTAATTATCGTGGGTGGAAAATGAGATGTCCTCGGCGGCCAAACCGCCGAGCACCCTGGCATTTTGAGGGGCTCTTGGGTATTGGCTCTTGGGCTTAGAGTTTTGAGTTTTAAGAATAAAAACATAATTATTAGAAATATGAAAAAACTAATTCTTTTTGCACTCTGCGTGGTTGCGCTTGGTGCTTGTGACAATGGAGAGAAGAAGTCGATGCTGACTCGCAACATGCAGAACGACTCATTGCAACAGATTATCAATGCCCGTGACAATGAAATTAATGATATCCTTGCCACGCTCAATGATGTGCAGACCGGTCTTAACGAGATTACAGCCGCTGAGGAGCATATCTCATTGGGTCAGATAGGGGAGAATGGCAACAGGGATAGCCAGTTGAAGGAGAATATCGCCTTTATTGCTGAGCGTATGAAGCAGAACCGCGAACTTATCGACCGTCTGCGCACTCAGTTGAAGGAGAGCGGTTTCAAGGGTGACCAGTTGCAGAAGACCATCGATGGTCTTGTGGCTCAGCTCGACAAGAAAGAGACGGAGCTGAAGCGCCTTCGTACCGAACTAGCTCAGAAGAATGTCCATATCGAGGAGCTTGACCGCACCATCACCGCCCGCAATCAGACTATCAGCAGTCAGAGGCGTGAGATAGAGGATAAATCCCAGACCATAAATGAGCGAAATCAGACCATTTCTGCCCAGAAACAGGAGATTGATACCAAGCAGCAGACTATCAGTAATCAGGCACAGCAGCTTAACACCGCATGGTATGTTTTTGGTACAAAGCGTGAGTTGAAAGACCACAACATCCTTAAGAGCGGTAAGGTTCTTCAGAATGGTTTCGATCCAAGCTATTTTACGAAGATTGACATTCGTGTTGATAAGGTTATCAATCTACATTCCAAATCAGCAAAACTTCTTACCACTCACCCATCCTCAAGTTATACTTTAAACAAAGATACTAATGGTCAGTATGTCTTAAGGATAACTAATCCAGAGATGTTCTGGAGTACAAGTAAATATCTGGTTGTACAGGTGAAGTGATGATTATTTATTCAAGTTTCGCATTAGCTCAACTTGTTAGGTTATGAGGCTTTAGGTTGTAAGGTTATAAGGTGAATGTGCTTTTATGCTCAGTTCGGGGATGGCGTTTCTTCCGCTATCCCCGGACTTTTGTGTTGTGTTCTTTTAAATTGAAAATCGGGTTTTATTGACGTTTTTTCAGTAAAATCGTTTTTTTTTGCTAAAAAGTTTGTTTTAATGCTAAAAAATGATTAATTTTGCATTTCGATATCTTGAAAAATAAAAAATAACAAAAATAAAGAGGTTTTATATGAGTAAAAGATTAAGTATGATTTTGTCATGCTTGTTCCTTTGTGTGGGAATGGCATTGGCACAGTCTGTCGTCAGTGGAACCGTTGTGCAAGCAAGTGACAATGAGCCCATTATAGGAGCGACTGTCACCATTAAAGGTACAAAGACCGCCACTGTAACCGACCTCGACGGACATTTTTCCCTAAATGTCAGTCAGAGTAATCCAACCCTTGTTATTTCATACGTTGGAATGAAGCCGATAACGGTCAAGGGTGGAAAAGATATCATTGTAAAAATGGAAGATGATGCCCAGGTGCTTGAGGGCGTTGTCGTTACAGGTATCCAGAAGATGGACAAACGTCTGTTTACCGGTGCTGCCACCAAGGTGGACGCTGAGGAGGCCCGTCTGAGCGGTGTTGCCGATGTCACGCGTAGCCTTGAGGGTAAGGCTGCCGGCGTTAGTGTCCAGAACGTGTCAAGCACCTTCGGTACGGCTCCAAAGATACGTGTGCGTGGTGCCACGTCTATCTATGGCTCCAGCAGCCCTCTATGGGTTGTTGACGGTGTCATCATGGAGGACGCCGTTAATATAGGTGCCGACGAGTTGTCTTCCGGTGATGCCGCGACTCTTATCTCTAACGCCATCGCCGGTCTTAATGCCGACGATATCGAGAGTTTCCAGGTATTGAAGGATGGTAGTGCCACCTCTATCTACGGTGCCAGGGCTATGGCTGGCGTGGTGGTTATCACCACTAAGAAGGGTAAGGCCGGTAAGAGCACTCTTAATTACACCGGTGAGTTCACCTACAGGATGAAACCCAGCTATCGTGAGTATAATATCTGTAACTCGCAGGAACAGATGGGTATCTACAAGGAGATGGCAGCCAAGGGATGGCTTGAGTTCAGCCAGTTGGCTAACGGCTCTACATCCGGTCTGTATGGTAAGATGTACACTCTCATCGACCAGTATGATCCTCAGACGGGTCAGTACGGACTGCCATATACAGAGGCTGCTATGAATGCCTATCTGCAACAGGCTGAGTTCCGTAACACCGACTGGTTCGACCTTCTCTTTAAGAATAATATCATCCAGAACCACTCTATGAGTATCTCATCTGGTACAGACAGGTCGAGCTTGTATGCGTCACTCTCTGTGATGAACGACCCGGGATGGACCAAAGACAGTAAAGTTGAGCGTTACACGGCAAATATCAATGCCAGCTATGACCTTTACAAGAACCTGACCCTTACACTGCGTACCAACGGCAGTTACCGTGACCAGAAAGCCCCGGGTACTCTAAACCAGAGTGTTGACGTGGTGAGTGGCGCTGTAAGCCGTGATTTCGATATCAACCCGTTCAGCTACGCTATGAACACCTCTCGTACGCTGGACCCTGACCAGAATTACACCCGTAACTACGCTCCGTTTAATATCTTCTCAGAGCTTGACAATAACTATATTGACATCAACGTTACAGACTTGAAATTCCAGGGCGACCTGACATGGAAACCGGTACGCGGTCTTGAGGTGAACCTCTTAGGAGCATATCGTATCAACAAATCTACACGTAAGCATTATGTGTTGACAAACTCCAACCAGGCAGAGGCTTACAGGGCAGGTGTTGATAACCCAAACATAATGTACAGCAACACATATCTCTACACCGATCCGGACGATCCCAACTCATTGCCTATATCTGTAATGCCTGAGGGTGGTATCTATACCCTCAACAGCAACTCTGTGAGACAGCTTGACTTCCGTGGCACTGTTAATTATAATAAGGTGTGGAAAGACACCCACATCATGAATGCCCTTATCGGTATGGAGGCCAACAAAGCTGACTACGATGCTGAGGAACACACCGTGATGGGTGTTAACTACGAGAACGGTCGTCTCGTAAACGATGTTCCCGCTTATTTCAAGCAGGCAAAGGAAGAAGGAACCGCACGTGTGGGCTTCGGTCGTAACTGGAACCGCCGTATGGCTTTCTTCACCAACCTCAACTACTCTTATAAAGGACGTTACCAGTTGAACTTCACCGGACGATATGATGGTACCAACCAGCTTGGTAAGGCCAAGAGCAACCGCTGGCTGCCGTCATGGAACGTCTCGGCATCATGGAACGCCCATGAGGAGCCATTCTTCCAGAAATTCATGGATAAGACAAATTATGCTTGGAGTAACGCCACAATGCGTCTGTCATACTCACTCACTGGTGAGCAGATGGCAGCCTCCAACGCCCGTGCCGTGTTCCGCTCCAATAATATCTGGCGTCCTCAGGGTGATCAGCAGGAGAGCGGTCTATATCTCAGCCAGCTTGCTAACCATGAGTTGACTTTTGAGAAGAAGCATGAGTTTAACGTCGGTTTTGACCTTGGTTTCCTGCACAACAGAATAAATCTCGTCACCGACCTCTACTGGCGTAACAACTACGACCTCATGGGTTACACCAACACCCAGGGTGCCGGTGGTGAGATACGTAAATACGCCAATGTGGCAACGATGAAGTCGCATGGTTTCGAGGCAACGCTCTCTACCACAAACATCGTTACCCAGGACTGGACATGGAAGACCGACTTCACATTCTCTTACTGTAAGACAAAGATCACAGAGCTGCTTACACAGTCGAGGGTTATCGACCTTGTCAGCGGCAACGGTTACACCCGTGAGGGCTATCCTCACCGTGCCCTTTTCTCCATCCCCTTCGTAGGTCTTAACGACGAGGGTCTGCCAACCTTTATCAATGAGGAGGGTGAGATAACCGTCAGTGACATCTATTTCCAGGAGTACGAGAAACTTGACTTCCTGAAATATGAGGGTCCCACCGACCCGACAACCACCGGTGGTCTTAACAACATGTTGAAATGGAAGAACTGGCGTCTAAACGTCTTTATTACTTATTCCTTCGGTAACAAGATCCGTCTTGACCCGTATTTCGCCTCTGGCTATTCAGATATGGCAGCCATGCCAAAGGAATTTAAGAACCGCTGGGTGACTCCGGGTGATGAGAACATAACCAATATCCCGACTATTGCCAGTGTGCGTCAGTCTTATAACAACCCTCAGTTGGGTTATGCTTATAATGCCTACAACTATTCTACGGCCCGTGTGGCAGACGGTGGTTTCATCCGTATGAAAGACATCTCTCTCACATACGATTTCACACCAGATCTGATTAACAAGATAGGTCTGACAACAGCATCACTGAAGTTTGACGCCACCAACCTCTTCCTTATCTATTCTGACAAGAAGCTCAACGGTCAGGATCCTGAGTTCGTCAACTCCGGTGGTGTGGCTACACCGCTCTCAAAGCAGTTTACGCTGACAGTGAGATTAGGATTCTAAGTTTAAAGTTTAGAGTTTAAAGTTTAGAGTTATCACATTGTGATTAAGAATTTAGAATTAAGAATATAGAATATGAAATCAATTAAATATTTATCACTTTCAGCACTTGTGATGTTTGGGCTCAGCTCTTGTAGTGACTTCCTTGACACTGTGCCCGACGAGCGTGTTGAGATACAGACAGAACTACAGGTTAAGCAGTTGTTGCGCAACTGTTATCCTGACGGCAACTACGGTTGGCTGTGCGAGATATCCAGCGACAACCTGATGGACAACAACGCTCCGCACATGCCTGCCAGTACGCAGTCGAAACAGGTGGAGGCACGTTATAACCTCTCCCCATACGACCGTATGGATGATGAGCTGTTTGCTTTCGAGCCGGTACGTTCATCCAACGGTTCCGACTCTCCCACGTCAATATGGGAGAATTACTACTCATCCATAGCATCTGTTAACCACGCTCTTGAGGCAATAGACCGTATAGCCAAAGAGAATAACGGTGTTATGTCCAACGGTTTGCGTGCGTCACGTGCCGAGGCGCTTATTCTCCGTGCTTACGACCATTTCATCCTGGTTAACATCTTCTGTCAGGCTTATAAGAACCCGGAGGCGAGCAAGGAGGACATAGGTGTTCCATACGTTACAGAGCCTGAGACTTCCGTACACGTCAACTATGACCGTAGCACCGTGGCGGACACATACGCCAAGATACAGGCAGACCTTGAGGAGGGTCTTAAAGACCTTACTGATGTTAACTTCGAGAAGCCGAAATGGTATTTCAACACGAAGGCTGCCCATGCCTTTGCAGCACGTTTCTACCTTTTCACCCGTCAGTATGACAAGGTGTTGGAGCATGCCAACGCTGTGCTTGGCACCGATGACGCTAACACCCTTAGCATGTTGATGAAGAATGACGGTTTTGGCGGTTTCTATTATGCAGATAACTTTGCCGACTATTTCCAGGGTCCCGACCAACCCAATAACCTCATGTTGCTTGACACATACTCAGCCATCTGGCGCCGTTCCGTGGGCTACCGCTACTCTATGAACAGCTTCACTGCCCGTGAGATTTATTATCACAACATGCCGTTATGGAATTCTTGGGCCATCAACCCCACACAGATTGTGGAAGGTCTCTTCGGTAATGGTGACTACGGCTACGTGTCTCCTAAGATAGCTGAGAAATTCCAGTATTCTGACAAATTGGCTGGTATCGGCTATGCCCATATCATCCGTCGTGAGTTCACCTGCAATGAACTGCTCCTTGAGCGCATAGAGGCAGAGATTATGACTGGCAAATATTCCGCTGCCTCCTCTGACCTCACACTCTTCACCAAGAGTATGTTCTCTTATTCAGAGTCGGACATGACAGCCTATTTCAGCAATAACAAGATGAAATACCTTGACGACTCGGTTATTCAGAGCTGGTTTGCCAAGGCTACCAATTACAATTGTTTCGAGAATTGGGACTTCACTCAGAATATGAGTGCTGACTTTATTATCCCAGCAGAGGCAGTGCCTTACATGAACTGTCTTAACTATTTCCGCCGCTGGGAGACACAATGGGACGGTCTGCGCTTCTTTGACCTCAAGCGTTGGGGTATTGAGTACAGTCATGTTATGGGTGCCGATCGTAAGGTATATAAACTGACATGGAATGACCCACGCCGCGCCATAGAGATACCTCAGGAGGTTATCGCCGCCGGCCTGCCACCATCCCGTCCAACTGACAGCGCCACAGCGCCAGTGCCTACCATTGAGGAGCATGAGAGCTCAGACTTTGAAAATAAACCTAATATACAATAATATATGGGAGGAAATGATATGAAGACAAAACTTAATATATTGTTGTTCGCTTTTGCAGTAATGGTTGTGGCTGGATTCTCCACGTCATGCTCAGACGATGATTTCACCCCCACCATTTTCGATACCACAGAGTATCCCCTTGACCGCTCACTTTATTCTTTTCCATTGGAT
>JAGDAU010000027.1 GCA_017959365.1 Prevotella sp. | reverse complement strand
GCCTGTGTTACAGCCAGAGAAGATGAAAGACCCTGTGTTTGTTGAGGCTCTACGCTCTTACAATGCTGATTTGCAGGTGGTTGTGGCATTCCGCATGTTGCCAGAGATAGTGTGGGCGATGCCTCGCTTCGGCACGTTCAATGTGCATGCAGCCCTATTACCACAGTATCGTGGCGCTGCTCCCATAAACTGGGCTGTCATAAACGGTGAGACACAGACAGGTGTGACAACTTTTTTCCTTGACCATGACATTGATACCGGTCGTGTCATCTTGCAGCGTCCTTTTGATATCCCGGAAACGGAAGACGCCGGTTATGTACACGACGGACTCATGCACCTTGGCGCTCAGGCAGCCAAAGACACCATTGACCTGCTCCTCGCCAACGACGGCAATATAGACACCATCGCTCAAGACACCCTTGTTGAAGAGGGTAAGTCACTGCGTCACGCTCCTAAGATATTCCGTGATACCTGCCGTATCAACTGGCAGCAGCCAGCCAAGAAAGTGTATGATTTCATACGCGGTTTGTCGCCTTATCCGGGAGCTTGGACAATGGTTGGTGCTGAACATGCTAAGCAGATGAAGATTTTCAACGCGCATATAACAAGTGAGCCTTCCAAAGGGTGGCTCACGGACAATCCGGATGTGGAAAGACATTCTCAGGTTGTTGACGGTGGCGCATCACGAATGATTATCCATCAAAAAGGCGTTTATTTTGCAGCTTCTGATTACCTGCTTGAGGTCTTTACCCTTCAGCCAGAGGGCAGGAAACGGATGTCCTCAACAGATTACATAAACGGCATACAGTTTTGACTACTGTATGCCGTTTTTTATCTTTCAACACTCAATTTTCAACCTAAAACATTCTGCACTTGTATCCCAGTGTAAACATGAATGTGCTGTTGCGGGAGTTGTGCAAAAGTGCCTTTGATATTGTGGCGTTAGTAATCCTTCGTGTTGTGATGTTATATCTGGCGTCAAACGACCATTTGTTGATATCGTATGTCACACCAACAGGAAATGCCACATCACCGTTGTGGAAATAGTTCTTACATGAGTGAGTCTGTCCGCCATGCCTCTCGGTGTACCTTGCAAAAACCAGCCTACCCATATTCAGTCCGGTGTAAACGCTGAGGTCGTCGTTGAGGTAATAACGTATTAAATAAGCTGTGTTAAGATACCTCAAGCGGTAGTTGCGCGAGCCGCGCTCAACAGTTGTCTCACCACTCTGTGCGTATGTGATGGTATGTTTCCACTTACAATCGTTACAACCCTGTGTCGTGAAATGGATATCCATGTCAACGGCAAGGCGTGGAGTGATGAATGCCTCAACCATCCCGCCTATCACGATGCCTGGACGTATCTTACCCTTTACGTCGGTGAAATTGTTGATAGTGATACCGGCGCGAGGTATTAAATAGAAGTCCAGCTTCTCATATTTCGTCTTAGGGGTCTGAGCCATCATTGTTGTTGAAACAAGAGTGAGCAGGAGTGTTATTATAAGAGTCTTTCTCATTGTTTGTCAATTTGTTGTTAATTGTCTAACGGCTGTTATACCGGTTGTCATCCGAACTGCCACCACTTCTTCTTCTGCTGGATGTTGATTCCTTTCTTGGCAGAATGAATCTCGTGCATTAGATCTTGGAATGAGGTGCCATCCTTTATCATGTGGTATATCTGACCCCAGTCGGGCAGTCCACCAACGTTGCGGTCATCAATGAACATGTCAACCTTGAGTTTGCGTGAGAAATTATTGTTTTTTTCTTTCTCCTCTTCCGGATAGTCACGGTTTACGGCGTAAAACTCCACGCCTCTCTTCCTGCACCACTCTATAGCATCCTCCAACAGCTGTCCTTCTCTGCACGACCACAGTATCAGTTGGTGCTGATCAGCAATGAGCATTTTCAGCGTATCAGTGGCAAAGGGTAGCTCTCTTCCTATCTTAGGATACTCATGCTCAACGATTGTCCCGTCAAAATCTACTGCTATTTTCATTTCTTGTTATTCGTGGAAGTCATTTCCACCTTATTATATTATTGCATGCTGTGGGCATATAATAATATAAGGTGGAAATGACCGGATAAATAATAGTTGTCGTTATCTCTTGATAGAGTTATCTTCCTTATTACCATAGTGGCTGTTGGAGTAGTTACCGTATCCATAGCCGCCATATCCATAGCCACCGTATCCATAGCTGCTGTAACCGCCATAGCTGCCAGAGCTGCCATAACGTCCGTACTTACCGTAACGTCCGTAGCCATAGTAATAACCGTACTTCTTCTTCGACATGTCAATGCCGTTGATAACGATACCCATGTTAGGCAGTTTTTTCTCCGTTGACAGATGGTTGATGAGTCCGAAGCTCTGGCGTGCGGTATAGTCAGCACGACACATATAGACAGTGGCGTCAGCAACACGCGAAATCTGCAGAGTATCAGTAACCAGACCTACAGGAGCGGTATCAACGAGGATATAGTCGTACTCTTTGCGCAGTATGTCAAATATCGTCTCTAAGCTATCACGTGCTATAAGCTCAGCCGGGTTAGGTGGAACCGGACCAGCCATGAGCAGTTCCAAGTTCGGGTTAACGCCTGACGGCACAATATTTGCCATGATATCTTCCCTTGTGGGGTTGTCCATGGTGAGCAGTGTTGTTATACCGTGCTTGTGGTCGTTAATCTCAAAGAGCTCAGCCAGACGAGGCTTACGGATGTCAAGACCTACGAGTAGCACGCGCTTGCCAAGCAAGGCGAAACTCATGGAGAGGTTGGCGCAGTTGAAGGTCTTACCCTCACCAGCCGTGGTGGATGTGAATAATACCACCTTGTCGTTATCCTTAAGCATAAACTGCAGGTTTGTACGCATGGATCGGAAAATCTCCTCCATCTGGTTGTTCTTGTTCTCGTGAACCACGATGTCAGCCTTTGTCTTGGCACTCTCGCTTGCCACAGCCACATCAGCAATGATAGGCAGCTTGGTGAGTCGTTGCACGTCATCGTGACCCTCAATCTTATATCTGAAGAAGCGTCCGAGGAAGATAAGCAGAGCAGGTATTGCCAGACCGGCGAGAAGGCCGATAAGCATAATCATGTTACGCTTCGGGCTAATCATACCTCCAGCCTGTGGCTCATCAATCATTTTACCCTTGTCGGCGGTAGCTGCCAGGGTAATGCTGTTTTCCTCACGTTTCTCAAGTAGCATAAGATACAGTCCGGACTTCACGTCCTGCTGACGGCCGATTTGTGTGAGCATACGCTCGTGGTGAGGAACTTCGCCCACCTCTGTCTTATACTGCTCATACCGCTGCTCCATATCCTGACGCTCAAGAGCCATCTTGCTTCGTGCCTCGCTGATGGAACGGCGCAGACTGTTCTCCAGTTCATCCAACTGCTGGGTGAGTGGCTCCACAACTGGGTTGTTCTCGCTTGCGCTCTTGAGCAGTCTCTTGCGCTCCATGACAATCTTGTTATATTGACTGATAAGTCCTGTTGAGACACCATCAGACAGACCGATGTTAGTTGGGATAATCTCATATCTGTTGCCGGACTGGTTGAGGTAGTCGGTAATGCTGTTGAGCAGGTCCAGCTGCAGATTGGCATCCATCAGTTTCTCCTCGTAAGATGTCTTGCTGCCGAAAGACTTTCCGGCGTTCATGCTGAGCTGTACCATCTCGTTGTCTTTCTTATACTGCTCCAGCTCACCCTCAGTGTTACCTAACTCAGCGTTAATCTTCTCAAGACGCTGGTTGATAAACTCCTCCGTCTTGTGTGCCACCTCGTTCTTGTCCTCATTAGCCTGTCTGTTGTAAACGATGGCAAGTTGACGCAGGTAGTCTTTAGCGCGACGGATGATGGGGTCGGTAATAGAGAGGCTTGCGATAGACGTACCCTTTGCTGTAGGAGAGATTGACAAGGCACCGCAATATTTGTAAGATGCCATGTAAGGAGATACGATGCTCACCTTCAGTGTTTGTCCGTTGCCAAGAGATCCTTTGCCGGGCTTAAACGTTATCGTTCCTGCCTTTGTGTTTATTGTTTCTGGGAAACCGGGGAATTTCTTCTCGATATTGTATGGTCCATTACTCTCTTCGCCACCCTCAATAGCCACGAAGCATGAGCCGCTCACTGTGTATCCGTTGCCGTTTCTTGTTATCGACAATGTCACAGGCTTGTTAAGCTTGTGAAGGCTTGCGGAGTCCATGTCAACCTCGATTGGTGACTTCTTGTAAAGCTCAAATTCCTTTACACGGCCGCTCATGGTGTAGGTAACATAGAGTTTCAGGTCTTCCACAGTCTCGGCAGAGACGGTGTGGGAAGCCAGTATCTCCATTTCGTTGTCCATACCAGTTGAGTTGGTCAGTGTACCTCCGCTCATAGCATTGAGCATACTGTTCTTGCCTCCACGTGAATAACTGTCGTCTTCTTTGATAAGGAGTTTCATGTACGCCTGATAAATAGGTGTGGTGTAGCGCAAATATACAGCAGCCAGACCCAGACACAGGATTAATGAGAGCAGGAACCACTTCCAGTTCAGTACCAATGCGGTGTAAAGAGACCTGAAGTTAAACGAAGTTTCTTCTTTCATCTGCTGTTGTTGCAGTTGCTCTTCCGCACTAACTAAATTTTTGTTTTCTTCCATTTCTTTATTATATTGTTTTTTGTTAATTTCTATTTTATCTGTCTTTACTCTTATTATAGTGACATCAGGTATTTGCCATAGTCATTCTTAATCATCGGCTCTGCAAGTTTCCTTACCTGCTCACGGTCTATCCATCCGTTGTCGAGTGCTATCTCTTCAAGGCATGCCACCTTAAGTCCCTGCCGTTTCTCTATCACCTCAATGAAGGTGCTTGCTTCAGACAGACTGTCGTGGGTACCGGTGTCAAGCCATGCGAATCCTCTTTGCAGCACTTGTATCTTCAGTTGTTGTCTGCTGAGGTATTCCTGGTTGACCGTTGTAATTTCCAATTCGCCTCTTGCGCTTGGTTTGATGTTTTGGGCTATCTCAACTACGCTGTTGGGATAGAAGTACAATCCCACAACGGCATAGTTGCTCTTCGGTTTGGCTGGTTTCTCCTCAATGCTGAGGCAGTTACCTTCGCTGTCAAACTCAGCCACTCCGTAGCGTTCTGGATCGTTGACGTAATATCCAAACACGGTAGCTTTGTTTTCTTGCTCGGCTGTTCTGACACTTTCCTTTAGCATTCCTGTAAATCCTGCACCATGGAATATGTTGTCGCCTAATACGAGGCACACGCTGTCGTTGCCAATAAACTCCTTGCCAATGATAAATGCCTGTGCCAGACCATCAGGACTTGGTTGTTCAGCATATTCAAAGCGAACACCCAGGTCGCTTCCGTCACCCATAAGGCGTTTGAACCCAGGTAGGTCGTGCGGTGTGGATATGATTAATATTTCCCTTATCCCAGCCAGCATCAATGCTGATATGGGATAGTATATCATCGGTTTGTCGAAAATAGGTATTAATTGTTTGCTAATACCCTTTGTTATTGGATAGAGGCGTGTGCCAGATCCGCCGGCTAATACGATACCTTTCATGTTTGTGATTTACCTTAAATATTTTTTGTAGTTTTATTTACTTATTAATATGCGTTTTTGTCTTTTACAAACAGGCTTATGAATGTCTTGAGGATTATCTTGATGTCAAGCCAGAATGTCCAGTGTTCAATATACCAGATGTCACGTTTCACGCGCTCCTCCATCTGCCAGAGCTCCTTTGTCTCACCACGAAATCCCGTTACCTGTGCCCATCCTGTTATGCCTGGCTTGCATAGGTGGCGTACCATGTATTTGCTGATCATCTGACCGTAGGTCTCTGTGTGATACAGCATGTGTGGCCTTGGTCCCACAATACTCATGTCGCCTATCAGTACATTGAAGAATTGTGGAAACTCGTCAAGGTTTGTTTTCCTCATAATCTGTCCAAATGGGAATTTTCTTGGGTCGTCCAGTGTTGCCTGCTGCATGTCCGCCTCGCTGTTGATGTGCATAGACCTGAATTTATAGCACATAAATGTCTTACCGTTTATACCGGTACGTGCCTGCTTAAAGAACACCGGTCCCTTGCTCTGTAGTTTGATTATCAGTGCTATAATTGGGAGTATCGGCAGCATACATATACATACCACAAAGCTTACACAAATGTCAAAAGTGCGTTTTACGGCCCTGTTGGTAAGATCCTGCAGTGGCTCCTCCACGTTTGTGAACACATTGATATCACCAACTTTCTCTGGTTTGAGGTTCAGTCTGTAGTTACCCACCATGCGTGGTACGTATGAGAAATGGATTACGTTGGCATCGCAAAATCGCATGATGCGTAGAATGCGCTCTTCGTCATCGTGAGAGAGGCTGCAGTAAACGTCATCCACCTTTCTGTCGATGTTGTTACTGCTGATAATATTGTCAAGGTCTGTCAGTGAACCTAATTTCTTGAGTTCTTCGGGTTTGTCGGTTATCTCGTCGTTGCTGAAATATCCTATGATGTTATATCCAGTTGACGGGTCTTCCACTAACTGTTTGTACACATCCATATTTGCGGAGTCGCTGCCGATGAACACCACGCTTCTGGTATTTCCACCCTTCCTTCTGTATGCGCTAAGCACCTTTCTCTCAATAAGCCTTGATGTTAACAAGATGATAAAGAATGTAGGTGTGAACAGCAGACAGAAATTGAACAGCCCTCCCGCTCCGCTCAGGATTCTCATGATGAAAAACATTATCAGTCCCTGGGAAAGTGCCAACAGGGCACTTCTCTTTAGAATATCCTCAAAGCTGACTATTCTCTGGTGTATGATAGACGAGAAGAAATACTGTGCGAATGCCATTGCCACATTGGCAACAAAAAGGAAATACCTGGGGTCGCTACTATAATAGTTGGGCTTAAAATGGGGAAAGAGTTTAAATAAAGCCAACAGTGTGACATTCAGTAGGATAAAATCCGTGAATATCACTATGTACTGTATTATTTTGTTTCCGTTAGCCTTTTTTGCCATGCCGTAAAATGTAGCTTTAATAGGTTTTAATTCCTGACTTTCTATAAATAATGTGCAAAGGTACATAAAAAAGTTGATATACAAACTTAAAAAGAGAAAATATTTATTTTTTATTTTGTTTTTAGTCACTTTTAGATTACCTTTGCATTTGAGAAAATAGGAAAAAAACAAAATAAATTAAGAACTTTATTTACATTATATGGGATTTTTCAGCAGACTGTTCGGACGAAAGGATAATGCCGAGACCAAGAGTGGAGGCATGGAAGACTATATGAGTCTGATACGAGTGTACTTTCAAGCCGCGTTGGCGGCACAGTTGGGTATCAACAATCTGGCAATGCTTCCAGACCTTAAGATGTTTAAGGTTAAACTAAAGGTGCCCACGGTGAATAATAAGTTGGGTATAGGAGAGAAAAACGCTTGTAAACGAATGCTTAAGGAGGCTTATGGCACCAATGATGACTTCTTTAAGGAGATAGACCAAAGCATACGTAAGAATTGCCGCAAACTACAGGATGTTCAGAGTTATCTGATACAATTCCAGGGCTTCTCTCAGGACGTTATGATGCTTCTTGGCAACCTTATGAAATTTAAGTTGCGTATGCCATCTTTCTTTAAGAAAGCCATCTATGCCATGACAGAGAAAACGGTGTCAGATATATTTACAAAAAATGATTATAGTGACCCTGGTGTGGTTAAAACCGTTCTTAACGTGAGAAAATATAATCAGCGTTTGGGCTTCTCTCAGAAATGGGTAACCGACTTTACGTATCAGGTGGTGATGCTTGCTAAAAAGCAGCCCAAGACTAAAGAGGAGTAATTTATGTTTTGTGTTTTGAGTTTTAAGTTTTAAGTTGATGAGTGATATTAAAAGAATTGTCCTTACCGGTGGCCCATGTGCGGGTAAGACAACGGCGTTGGTTAGAGTGATCGAGCATTTCTCAAGTCATGGTTACAAGGTGTTTACCATCCCTGAGGTGCCGACAATGTTCACTCAGGCGGGAATGAACTATCTCACTGATAATAAAGATTTCTTCTATGAGGGTGAGAAGGCTACACTTGAGATTCAGCTTGCCCTTGAGGATAAGTTCTACCGTATGGCACAGGCGTGCAACACGCCGGCAGTGATAGTGTGTGACCGTGGCGCTATGGATATCTCAGCCTATATGACCCCGGAGTTGTGGAGTAAAATAACAGGTGAGTTAGGTGTAACCACCCACCAGTTGCGTGATGAGCGTTATGATGCTGTGCTCCATCTTGTGTCTGCGGCAGATGGCGCAGAACAGTTCTATACCACCAGTAACAATGCCCAGAGATTAGAGAAGGCTGATGAGCAGGGGCTTGCCATAGCACGTCAGTTAGACAAGAAGGTGATAGCCGCATGGACAGGCCATGCCCATCTTAGGGTTATCAATAACCATGAGGATTTTGACGCTAAGCTCAACAGGGTGCTGAAAGAGATCTCCCACGTACTCGGATTGCCTCAGCCTATTGAGGAGGAACGTAAATATATCGTAGAGTTGGATGGTGAGCTGCCAGATAGCATCAAGAGCGACATCGTCCAGACCTATCTTGTGTCAGAGCCTGGTTGTGAGGTACGTCTTCGTCGTCGTGGCTTTGATGGCAAGTATGTGTATGTGCATACTACCAAGAAGATGATTTCACCCACGGAGCAGCTTGTCACAGAGCGTCAGCTCAACAGCAATCTTTACACCTCTCTTCTTCAGCAAGCCGATCCGTATCGTCAGACAATACATAAGGTACGTCACAGCTTTATATGGAAAGGACAGTTCTTCGAGCTTGACACCTTCCTGAAGCCGATAAGTAATCTTATGATACTTGAGACGAAGGGCATAGAGCATCAGGAGAGCGTTAAGTTCCCACCGTTTATCAAGGTATTGGAGGATATTACAGGTAATACTCGTTATTACAATTATAATCTGGCTATTAAGAGAGACTAAGCTTACGGGACGCCTATCGTTGATAATTGTATCTCTGCTGGTGTCTATGGGTTTGCGCCTATATGCACAGCCTGTGTGTACTGTCACCGCTTACAATGAGGAGACAGGCATGTCGCAGTGGCATATCACTCAGATGCTACAAGACAAGAGTGGCATGATGTGGTTTTCCACTTGGAATGGCATTGACAGGTTTGACGGCTACAATTTTGTGAATTTCAAGTCACACTCCGGTGATAAGAGCATAATGCCCAACGATCGCATACGTGATATGCGCTTAGATGCCAACGGTGTTATCTGCTGTCTTGCTGATAACAGCTGGTTTCAGTTTGATGGTAAGACGGGTCAGTTCCTACCGCTACCCCTTGAGCGTCAAAGGGAATTTGAGGGAACTGGCAATATGAAGGGACGAATGTCGTTGGGCTTTCGTGATGACTTTATCCGACATACAGATATTTACGGCACCGTCTGGCGACTCGACAAGCAAGGTGTGTTGAGTTATCATGATGGTAATGGCTATAAGGAGTACCCCGTTTCCCGTAGTCTTACCGATGTTCAGTTTTATATGACCGACCGTCAGAAAAATCTATGGTTGCTGACTCATAGCGAGGTTCTTAAACTGACATTCGGTCGCAAGCCATTCCAGCGTTTGCCGCAGGAGCGTAAGGCTGCCATAGGGGCAATGATGATAGATGACTGGGCACAATATTGGATAACTACCAAAGAAGACTCTACGGTGAGGATCTTCGACCGCGACAACAATCTCTTGGGCTATCTCGCCCCTGATGGCAGGATTGTGAAGAACTACACGTCTTTCAGCAGTCCGATATATTCCATCACTGAAGTGATAAGGCAGGGAAAGGAACCCAAAATATATCTTGGCAGCAAACCGGGTGGGGTATGGATTCTTGGACCATCATGTACATACGAAGGATATACTGTGACGCACATCCCAAAGGAGAAACTACCATGCAACAATATATATAACATCAAGGCCGACAATCTGGGCAGGATATGGTTTGCTACCATGGGCGGTGGCATAGTGTGTCTTGATGAAAACTATGATATTATTTCCGGCTTTAAGGATGTTACAGGCAAGCATGACCTGTCGAAGTCTAAGGTAAGATATATCCATATTACCAAGGATGACGTTCTCCTTGCCGCGACCACGGAGGGGCTCCTCGTGGGTAAGATACCTCAGGGTGACGTGAGAGGCATGAAACTGCGTCTTCATCAGCGTGAGCCCATGAGGGATTCGAGTCTTAGCAACAATGCTACTATGGAGGTGCTTGAGGATGGTAAAGGGAGATTCTTTATATGCACCGAGAGTGGGGGAGTGAATGAGATAGTAAGCAAAGACCTGCTTTCAGAACAGCTTGAGTTCAGACATTACGGCCTCACTAACGGTCTTGGCAGCGATGTGGTGATATCCATGGTGGATGATGATGGTACGCTGATGCTCGTGAGTAGTAACAAGCTGCTTACTCTCGATACAAAGAAGTCTGTCTTCAGTTATTACGACAGCCATTTCTTCCATGAGCCTTTGCGTTTTGGCGAATGTCGCCCCATACGCTTAGCTGACGGACGGTGGCTCTTTGGTCTCCTTGACGGAGCAATCACCATCGATGATGCCCTTATCAGCAAGACATCCTTTGTGCCGCCGATAGTCATCACGGCCATAGACATCTCCGGGCGTGGCGTGATGCAGAGTGTGAATCACTTGACATCATTGGTACTTGAGCCTTCAGAGCGTTCGCTAACAATCTCTTTCGCTGCCTTGGATTATTCCAATCCAGAGGGGGTCAGTTATGCCTATCGCCTCTCTCCAGAGGATGAGTGGACTTATATCGGAGGCATCCATCAGGTGTCGCTCGCGGGATTGAAGCCTGGTGAGTATGTGATGGAGTTGCGATCAACAAACAGTGAGGGCGCCTGGCAGGAAAATATCCGTCGGTTGATGATAGATGTGCGTCCCACTTTCACAGAGTCAACCATAGGCAGGTTGATAATTCTCCTGCTGTTGCTTGGCGTTATTGGTTCGGTGATATACACCTACCGCTACATACGTCGTATAAAACGCAAGCAGGCAGAGACTTTGCAGGCTTATCTGCTGTTGATAGAACAGAATGAGAAAGCAAAAGAAACCGGTGGGGCAGGGGATGTTGCCGTTACCAATGAAGACCAGTCCACACCACAGCCGACGGAGCAGAAAACAGCTGTGCCAGAATTGTCGGAAGATGACGAACTGCTGATGTCAAGGATTTTGAGATATGTGGAAGATCATATATCCGACTCTGACGCCAACGTCAATGATATGGCTGCCGCTGCCGCTGTGAGCCGTTCCGGACTGATTCGTAAAATGAAGAGCATCGTTGGTCTCACTCCTGCCGACTTCCTTAAGGAAGCACGTATCAAGCGGGCTGCCACAATGTTACGAAATAGCAGTGTCAGTGTTGCGGATATCTGTTATAGCAATGGCTTCACAGACCCCAAGTATTTTGGTCGTTGCTTTAAGGCCACTATGGGCGTCTCACCGTCAGATTACAGAGCGAATGCATAGTATCTACGCTACTTGCCAGACAAGGTACGATAGATATGTTATAAAAAGGATACTTAGCAGCCATCCCTCCCATCGCTCTATCGTCAGTTTTGTAAACGAGAGATACCATAGCAGGAATATTGATCCCGTCAGCACGCTAAGGTCAAGCATCGTAATACCGTTAATCTGCATGGGTGTTATCAATCCCGTGACGCTTAGAATCATAAGGATATTAAACACATTGGAGCCTAACACATTGCCGATGGCTATACCGCTGTTGCCCTTTCGCGCTGCCACTACCGTGGTGGCAAGTTCTGGCAGAGAGGTTCCGCATGCTACAATGGTAAGGCCTATTACAGCCTCGCTTACTCCGAGCGTGGTGGCTACGTCAACAGCAGCGTCCACGAAGATATTGCTTCCGTAGATAAGGCAGAAGATACCGATGAGGATTAGCAGTATCGCCCTGCCGAGAGCAGGCTTCTTTTTCCCTTCGGATGAACTGTCGGAAGCAGGGGAGCTGTTTTCCTGTTTTGCGCCTTTTAGTGTCATCCACATAAAAAAGCCAAACATACATAACAGTATAGCAGCCTCCCAACGGGCTATATTATGATCCAGACACATCAATGTTAGTACAACAGACGCCACCAATGCGAACGGGATGTCTTTCTTTACTGTGTTACGCAATATCGTAATCGGGGTTATTGCCGCTGCCACGCCAACAATAAGCATGGTGTTAAAGATATTACTACCAACCACATTACCAACTGCCAAATCGGATGTGCCCTTCAGCGCCGATACCAAACTGACACACAGTTCCGGCATTGATGTACCGCATGCCACAACAGTGAGACCTATTACAATTTGTGATATTCCAAATCGTTCCGCCACAGCCACAGCACCCTCTGTCATCTTGTCGGCGCCCCATAGTACCATAGCAATGCCAACGATTATAATAATGATATCTAAAAGCATTTTATCTATCTGTTTTCTTGATGGATAATGAAATTCGGGTACAAAATTATATAAAAAACTCATTTTATGTTGTTTCCTTTACGTTTTTTATATAATTTTGCAAATCAAAATAAATATTCTCAATTTTCACAAGCTTCAGTTGAATTGAGCGAATGTGAAACTTGAATAATGAACTTACAAACTCAGAATTATGAATACAGGACGTGAGACAGAGGGTCTGCAGGCTCTTGGCAGTAAAACAAAGTATAGTGATAATTATGCTCCCGAGGTACTTGAGACATTTGAGAACAAGCACCCTGACAATGACTATTGGGTAAGGTTCAACTGCCCTGAGTTCACCACATTATGTCCTATCACCGGTCAGCCGGATTTTGCCGAGATACGTATTATGTACATCCCTGACAAAAGGATGGTGGAAAGCAAGAGCCTGAAGCTTTATCTGTTCAGTTTTCGCAATCATGGTGATTTCAATGAAGACTGCGTCAATGTTATTATGAAGGATCTCATACGTCTTATGGACCCCAAATACATTGAGGTGACAGGTCTGTTCACCCCTCGTGGCGGTATTAGTATCTGGCCTTACGCCAACTATGGCCGTCCCGGCACAAAGTATGAGCAACTCGCCAACGAGAGGTTTATGGGGGTTAAGTTGACAAGCTGATGAGTTCGAATATTATTTTCGGATAATTCGTGGATAATTAACATGGGAATTATAACAGAGCCCACTTTTACAGTAGGCTCTGTTTTTTATTTGAATCCTTTCAGCTCGTTGATGGCGGGCAGTACCTTACCGGTCTCGTTGTCCCACAGGCTGGCGTTGTACCATCCGTCGGTTACTCTCTGCGTGTTCCAGTTGAGCATGTACTCATTAGCCTCCGGGAACCACCAGAATAGTCCTGTTACGGAAGAGTGGTTGTTGAGGATGCCTACGATGGTGGTGGCATACAGCTGCTGTCCGGCGTCAGTGTCAGGCCATAGTGTTCTCCAGTCGTACTTAGCGTCATTAGGATAATACTTGTGGAAATATCCGGTCTCAACAATCATTATTTTCTTTGTGGGGAATTTATTCTCAATAACCCTGATTGCACTCTCCAGATTGTCTGTGTCGCCATGGTAATACGGATAGTAGCTCAGTCCAACGATGTCGTAGTCCACGTTATACGTTGCCATGTTCTGATAGAATGCCTCGTGGTTTGACACCGGATGGCTGTCGTTCACATTAGCCATGCTTTCCACTCTCTCTGTATGCAGGATAATCTTTGCATTCGGGCACTCCTCGCGGCAAGCCTTGGTAGCCTGTTTCAGCAGTGTGACGAAACGCTCCCAGTTGGCAGTGCTGTTGTAGTAGCATTTCTTGAGAGAAGAAGAACCTACAGGTCCCCACAGCATACCATAACTGATTTCATTACCCGTTTGTATGAAATCGGGTGTCGCTCCGGCATCTTTCATCTGTGCGAGCACATCCTTAGTGTAGTCGTAGATCTTTATGTATAGTTGTGCGTCAGTTAGCGATGCCCAGGCATCTGGCGTAAACTGTTTGGCAGGGTCAGCCCATGAGTCAGAGTAATGTATATCGAGAATCAGTTTGAATCCCTTGTCCTTGATGCGCTTGCCAAGAGCTTTTACGTATTCAATGTCCTGACGCACACCTTGCATCTTCTCTTTCTCTGTAGCCTTTGAAGGGTCAACAAACAGTCTTACGCGCATGGTGTTCCATCCGGCATCGGCAAAGAACGACAGCATATCGGAGATGTGGTTTCCATCGGCATCATTATAGTTTGCATTATGTTCCTCGTATGTGGGTAGGAGTGATATGTCTCCACCAACAAATCGTGTGGGGTCAGATCCGGATGTGCCGAAAATTATGTTATACAATTCTGTCACATCGGTGGTGTTTGGTTCACCGCCGTCTCCATTGATATCACAAATTGTCTTTGTGGTGCTGACATCTGTTCCGAATATGACATTGTAGAGTACAGTCACATCGGTCGTGTTAACGTAATTGTCTGCATTAATGTCGCCTTTAGTTGACTGAGCACAGCAGCAGACATCTTGAAAAAACAACAGTAGTGTGATGGCAAGTAAGGCTTGTTTCACGATATTCCTGTTCATGTTAGTATCGTTTTTAGTTATTGTTTTATTGTTTTATCACGGCGGGGAAACCGCCGTGCACCCGGGCTGTTGTCATAGCCGTAGTGTCTGGTCGCAGTAGTCCACCACAGCGGGGCGGTGGGTGATGAATATTATTGTTTTCTTCTTGTCATTCAAGATGTTTCGCAGCAGTTGTTGCTCTGTGTCCGGATCGAGGGCGCTTGTCGCTTCATCAAATAGCATGATGTTACGGTTGCGCAGCAGTGCCCGGGCAATGGCAATACGCTGTGCCTGTCCCTCGCTCAGACCGCCACCTTTCTCACTGCATTTAGTGTCGAGACCATCTGGCAGGTCGTAGACGAAGGAGGCGCAACTCAGCTCTAACACCTTGCGCATCTGCTCTTCTGTGGCATCCAGTCTGCCCAGACGCAGATTGTCGCGTATCGTACCGCTCATGAGAGTGTTTCCCTGAGGCACATACACCATATTGGTGCGCATCAGCGGACCAAGGGGCTTGCTGTTATGGTCGTTGTATATCTCTGCTGTTCCTTTCTGGGGACTGATGAGCGACAGCATAATCCTTACCAGCGTTGTCTTGCCGGCTCCTGTCTCTCCGAGTATTGCGGTGCAACTGCCGGGATAGAAGTCAAACGACAGGTTGTCGATGACATTCTTATCCTTGCCATCGTAAGAGTAGGAGATGTTTTTAAGTCTTATGCCACAGTGCTTACCCATATAAACCGGCTCGCCCTGTTCCTCAAGCGGGTTCTCCTCTAACTCCATTAGCCGTTCGGCTGCCGTGAAGACACCCACGAAAGCGGGTACGAGACGTGTCAGGCTGCGTGCAGGACCTTGTATGCGGTTTACGAGCTGGAGGAATGCCGTCATACCACCAAACGACAGTGTGCCTGATGACATCCTGACGGCAGCCCATAGGAATGCCACAAGATAACCCAGTGCAAAGCCGAAATTGAGTATCAGGTTACTGAAAACACTGAATGCCGTACGTTTCACAACGTTATGCCGCAGTTCGCTTTGAGTGTTCTCCAAGCGTTCCACCATCTCGTCATCACCTTCTAATGTTTTTATCAGTGTCTTATTTTGTATTGTCTCTTGTAGTATGCTCTGCACCTTGCTGTCAGATTTTCTCACATCCCTTGAGAGACGTCTCATTTGCCTCATATAGACCTTGCTGACAATCAGAAATACCGGTAGCATAGCTACTATGATGACCGCAAGCCGCCAGTCCATCATCGCCAGGTATCCGAAGGCACCCACGAATAGTGTCAGTGTAGAAAGCGTGCCGGGTATCGTCTCTGTGAGGAAATTAACGACATTGGAAACATCAAACTCCAGTCTGTTGAGGATGTCACCACTATGTTTTCCGTCTTTACCCTCCCACTGAGAGCGTAGTATTCTGTCCAACATGCGTTGCTGCATCCTGTTTTGGGCTTTTATGCCGAGGATGTTTTTCACCCATATACCACTTATGTTAAGAGCAAAACTGGCCAATACGAGAAGCCCCATTATTCCCACAGCCCAGTATAGATTGCCCTCTTGGGCATGTGAGGCAATGTCTATAGCGTGTTTCACCGCCCATACAGACACGAGGCTTACCACCACATCGAGAATTCCAATAACGGCATTGAGAAAAGCCTGCAGACGGTTTCCCCGCCATGACATCCATAGCCATCGCAGTATTTCCTTAGCCGAGTATTTCGACTCTGTGCGGTAGAATAATTCCCTAAGTTTCATAAACTTCCAATGTCCAACGTCCAATTTTCAATATTCAATATTCTTCAATATTCAATTTATCTTCTGTCGGCTCCCCACATCATCTTTTCCCGGAGTGTTGCGAAATATGAGTTGTGGTGGCGTTTGATAATCTGTGTATCGAAAGGTGCTTTGCGTATTGTAACCTTAGTATCTTCCGGCAGACTCTCCGACCTTCCGTCTATGGCTACAAGGTAATTGTGAGAACGGCTCTCCACCTCAAGAGTTATTTCCATGTTCTCAGACACTACCAGCGGGCGGACATTGAGGCTGTGAGGCGCTACTGGTGTCAGGCACAGCGATGCCGACTGTGGCGCTATGATTGGTCCTCCGTTGGATAGGTTATACGCTGTTGACCCTGTGGGTGTGCTTACCACGAGTCCGTCAGCCTGGTATGTCACGAGGTGCTCGCCATTGATATGTGTGTCAATGGATATCATTGATGCGTTGTCGTGCTTAAGTACCGCTATGTCGTTTAGTGCGTATCGGCTTCCGGTAATTTGTTTTCCTTGGGTGGATATCTCTATCATTGTGTGTCGTTCGACGATATAATTGCCATCGTAGATATTCTGCATGGCGTTTTCAATGCCTTCCGGTGATATGTCGGCAAGAAATCCCAGCCTTCCGGTGTTGACACCAATCACAGGAATGTCTTTTCCTGCCACCCTCGATGCTGCCTTTAAGAATGTGCCGTCTCCACCCATGGAGATGGCAATGTCGGCGGTGAAATTATCATCATCGATTATCTCAGCCGTTGGCACCATAATCTTCTGTTTCTGCGTAAGAAAATCATAATAGACACGGTCCACTATCACCTCGTCGCCACGTTCATTTATATACGACAGGATTTTCTGTACTGACGCGGATTTCTTTGTCTGGTATTCGTTACCGAAGAGTACAAATCTCATGTTTTTAAATGCATCATTATCAATAATGATGCAAAAGTACGAATAATTGAACGAAAAGCCAAAAAAAATGATGCTTTTCGTTCAATTATCAGTACTTTTTGTTTTTTCTAAGAGCTTGCCAGATGGAATGGCGTGCCTCTGGGTTGATGGTTTCTATCTCCTGATATATCCTGCTTACAGCTGCCCTGCGTGTAGTGTCATCATATTGGCAGGTCTTTGTCTGTTTTACATATCCTTTCTCTTTGGCAAGGACGGTGATGTCAGACTCCCTGACGAGGGCAAGGGGGCGTATTATCGTCAGCGGCATCTTGTCAAGCGGTAGGATTATATCCATTGTATCAAACCGTCCCTCATAGATGGTGTTCATCAGAGCTGTGTGGATGAGGTCGTCCTGATGATGGCCAAGTGCAATCTTGTTAAATCCCTCCGACTGCGCCAGCCTGAATATCTCTTTCCGCCTCTGCCAGGAACAGAGGAAGCATGGTGACTTCACACAGTGACTGTTGCGCTGAGGATCCGGGTCAAACCGTGATGTGATGATATGCAGCGGTATGCCAAGGTCGTGGCAGAATGTCTCAAGATATGTGGTGTCGCTCTCGTAGCTGACATTCTCCATCCTCACATGTACAGCCTCAACGGAGAAACGTGGCATGAAGATGCGGCTTTTTCTTGCCATCAACTCCGTGAGCAACAGCGAGTCCTTGCCTCCAGACAGTGCTATTAACACTTTGTCGCCATCGCTGACGAGCCGGTAGTCACGCATACATTTTATGAAGTGCCACCACACCCTACGCTCCGTCTCCGTCTGCTGAGCCATCCTTATTGCGCTGTGCCGAAGATAATGTTATACAGTGCTGTCACGTCACTGGTGTTAGGAGTACCTCCGTCACCGTTGATGTCACATGTCGTTGCGTCGGTGTCTGTGTCTGTTCCGAATATGACATTGTATAGTACCGTCACATCTGAGGTGTTTACCTCGCCGTCACCGTTGATGTCGCCCTTTAGTGGGTTGATGATGTTGACATAATGCTTGCCATCAATGGTCTCTGTAGAGATTTCAAAGAAAGTATCTTTGTTGATACCTGTTATATCTACGGTCTGTGGTATTTTGTTATTGCTGAAGACAAAATTCACAAAATCATCTGATGAGTTGATGTGGTATGTCTTGGCATACCAGTTCTTACCGTTCACGTTGACAATATTTGTTATTCTGTCGCCGGGCCAGGATGAATTAGTTGGCGCATGACTACCGTCGCCGCCCCATGTCCAGAAGCATACATTAGTCCATCCCACCTTGTCGGTGTTGACATACACCGTTATATCGTATGGTTCAAATGCCGTCACTTTATATGTGCATTTCACCACACCGCTTATCGTGCCGCCGATGAGCAATGCCGCCGTCAGTGTTGTGGTGCCTGTGGGAATGGTGATTGTAGTGCCGCTGGCAACCATAGTGCTTGACGCTGTTGGCGTTGAGCCGTCAAGGGTGTACACAATCTTGGCATCCGGATTTTGTGAAATAGCTTTGAGGGTTGTCGTCTGTTCACCGTCATAGTTTCCCGACGGCAGGCTTATCCATGCTGTCTCTGCTGTACCCTCCACAAAATATCTCCAGTGGTATCCGCTGGCAATCTCTTTCCATCTGTCGGTGGGAGTGTAAGAAGCCGCTGCCGGACCGCATACGGCAAGCAGTGAGCAGCGTGTGCCTTCGGTGCGTTGTGCTATGAACTGGCTTGTTGCCTCAAAGGTTGCTGTCTCGCTCTGGTTGGTGATGCCAGCCAGTTTGCGTATTTTTATCATATTGGCGATGTCGATCTTGCAGTCTGTCCAGTGCTTTAGGAAGACGCATGGTGTGCCGGGCATCGCAAGGATGAAGGCGTTGGCTGCCAGTGTGTCTTTCTTGACCGGGTCTTGCTCATTATTGGGGCGGCGTTCTGTGTCGTGGTTTTCAACCATGGTCACAGAATAGCGGTTCATACCCTCTTGATATACCAGGCCGGCTTTTGACTGGTGTGCGAGGTTGTTCCATGCGCCGTTGTTTGCCGCAGTGCGTAACTTGTCACGCAGCGGGAAGTCGAAGGCGGCACTCTGTATGACACCATCGAGGGCTGTTCCGTTGACCCATCTTTTCACTGTGTTGATACTATAGTCAAAACACTCACCTACAGAGAACTCCGGTTTGACGTTGTTATTATATTCCGCTGTGAACGATGCTAAGTAACCCTTTACGAGGTCGTACCTGAACCCGGCATAGCCTAAGTCGTTTTTGAGCATATTGAGATATGCTACCACTGTTCTCTTCACATTGTCGCTATTGTGATCCAGGTCGCGCATGCCGTCCCAGTTGTATGACCCAGATCCAGTGAAGTCGTTGTTCGGGCTTAGCTCATAGCCATTTGCTGTTGCCCATTCCAGTGTTTTCCCGTTGTCATCGTCGCGGCAAATATCAGTTGACAATATTTGGTAATCCACACCCTGATATGTCTCCCTTGGGAAAACCACCCAGTCGGATAATTCCTTATGGTGGTTGATTACCACATCTGCAATGATGCCTGTACCGAGAGACTTGTATTTGCTGATCATCGAGCGCAGCTGCTGCTCTGATCCGAAAGAGCTGTTCTGGTCAAACCAGTACAGTGGGTCATAGCCCATAGACAGACCTTGGCACTTACCGCTCTGCGGCACCCATATCAGGTCAAAATATTGTGCAGTCTCTTCCGCCTGAGACTTTAAGTTGTTCCATTGAGTGGCGTCAAAACTGTCCCAATAGAATCCTTGCAGCATCACGCCTCCGTAATTAGCGGGCCATCCCTGAGCCATCATCATCAGTGGAAGGCACAGTGTCATTAGTGTGGTAAATATTTTTTTCATCTTTTTGGGTTTTTAGTATTTTGTCGCAAAGGTATGATATTTTTACTTTTTATAAAATAACTCTTGCTAATTATACAACTCAAGTCATGCGCAAACGATTGAACAATGTCGTTTACATCACATCATTTCTAATTCCTCAAATCTCATCCCTCACTCATCATTAACATCCCATGATAGTCTTAAGGAATGGTGTCAGTTCGTCAGCCATGTGCTGATGTTGCAAGAGGCTCGGATGCCAGTCAGCGCCATAGCCTAATGAGCCG
>JAGDAU010000026.1 GCA_017959365.1 Prevotella sp. | reverse complement strand
TTGACAAAGTTCATTATTCACCCTGCCCAGATTAACGAAAAAAATCGTCAAAAAGGGCGTGCTTCTTGTACTACTTTTCCTGTCATGTAAATCTTTCAAAGAACTATTTTTTAACGCTCCAGAGAACCATTTTTCTCAAAAGCGAGTGCAAAGGTCCTGCTATTATTCCGAACCACCAAAACTTTTCGGCGGTTTTTTCGCAAAAAGATGAAAGTTTTCGGGAATATTGACATATATCAACAATCACCACTCTTCATTGGGGTTGTATTTCACGTCTATATTCATCAAATAGCCCAAAATATCATGCATAACCTTGATGTATTTATCCAGCTCCTGCTGCTCCTTTGGAACATTCACGAGATACCTACCTTCGCTATGGACATACTTGTTCTTGGGTGACATAAACGTAACCTCCCAGAAAGAGCCACCAAGAGGCTTAGGCTCATCGTCTTTATAGACATTATCGTAAACAGGCTTTATCTTTTGCAGTTTGCCGGACTTTATCATTTTCATCACCTGCTTGACAACATTCTGGTCAATGACGTACACCGGTTTTCCAAGGTGTTCATAAGCCTTGCATCGCACCTCATCGGGTAATGGTTCCACAGTACCGTCAGGCAGCAGTCTCATAAGCCTTGGCGTTTCTTTTCTAATTTCACCAAACCTTGATATTTTCAACATAAGCTTACCACCTTTATAATATAGGTGTACATCGTCATCATTAGAGTACTTCGACCTAAAGTCAAATACCGTCTTCTCTGCGCCATCATTTAGTATCGGCATCTCTACCTTCTGACAATAAGCATCAGTAACGTAACATGCCATCATAATTAAGATCCAAAACAATTTTCTCATGGTTTATCAAAAGTGTTATATAAGATTTAAACATATTATCCGACAAGTAATATATCAGTGCCTTAAAATGCAAAGTTACAGTATTTTTCTTACATTACAAATTTTATCTTAACTTTTCAGTAAAATATATTTTTTTCTCATGCAAATAAATTATCTTTGCACTGAAAATATAATGAATGATATGATACAGAAATTAACTGCTACGCTTGTTGTACTATGTCTGTTCACAACGCTACGGGCAAATGTGAGAGACACAATTGTCATCAATGACGGATGGGAATTCCGCTACGATGGGCAGGAAGAATGGAAAAAGGTGACACTGCCGCACGACTTCCAGGTAGATATGCCCTGGATAGCCCCTACGGCAGACGACACTGGTAGCAAGAAGGATGCCGCCGCCAACACTGCCAGTCGACTGTCGGCAAGAGCATTCAAAGAAATGGCTATTGGATGGTACCGCAAGACGATTATCCCCCACCCCACATGGAAAGGCAAACGCATATCACTTGACTTCCAAGGCATTATGCTTACAGGGGATGTGTGGTTTAACGACTCACTGATAGGCTCTACCGATTATGGCTATCTTGGTTTTGAAAGCGACATCACAAACCTTCTTAGACACGGAGAGCCTAACACCATTATTGTGAAAGCCGACACAGGCAAGCCGGAGAACTCAAGATGGTACACCGGTGGTGGGCTCTTTCGTGACGTAAGCCTGATCATTACACACAAAGACAAACATTTCGCTCGCCACCCATTATACATTACGACCATTGACAACAACAAAGTGGCTGTACAGGCAGATATTTATTATTCCGACAGTGAGGCTAAAGCCATTGACGTAGGGGTGAGAATACTTGACTCAAACGGTATTGCTGTTGCGGCATCACGCAAAAAATTGAATTATTACCGTCGTCAAAAACTTAGCGAGTATCAGATTGACACATTACAAATCAACAACCCGAACCTTTGGAGTCCAGACACACCTTATTTATATATAGCAGAAGTGACACTGTACGATAACAACGGCAATATAATGGATCAGGTAACAGACCGTTTCGGTATCAGGACCTTTTCTTTCTCACCCGACTACGGCATGATGCTCAATGGCAACAAAATACTGCTAAAGGGCCATGCCGGCCACAGCACTTTAGGCATACTTGGCGCCGCCGCATATCCGCAAGCCATAAGGATGCAGCTGCAACGACTCAAGGACTTCGGCTTCAATCACGTTAGGGCTGCGCATAACCCATACAGTAAGGATTTCTACCGTCTTTGCGATGAGATGGGTATTATCGTTGTAGATGAGCTGTATGACAAATGGACAAAACAGTTCTGCGGAGGACGAAGGGAGTGGTCTGAGCTGTGGCAGAAAAACATACCAGAGTGGGTTCGCTCTAACCGCAACCATCCAAGTATAGCAATGTGGAGCCTTGGCAATGAGCTGCAACAGATAGCGTCACTTGACTTTAACGACTGGGGTGTCACAGCATATCGCCTACAGCGCGAGCTGCTGCACAGATACGATACAACACGCCCCACCACCGTTGCCATGCACCCACGCTACCGTGACCTTGCCACCGACTCACTACCGGCGCCATTGGCACGCGTCACCGACATCCAGTCATACAACTACAGATACATGTACTTCCCTCTTGACAGCCGCAATTTCCCCAATATGATATTCTATCAGAGCGAGGCCAACATGACTGGTCTGCCAGCCAACCTATACGCTATGGATCTTGACAAGGTGGTTGGTCTGGCTTACTGGGGGGCCATCGATTACCTTGGCGAGAGCAGAGGATGGCCAATGAAGGGATTTGGCGAGGGTGTTTTTGACATCACCCTGAACCCCAAGCCATTGGCTTATCTTATAAGAAGCATGTTTAAGACTGATGAACCTGTTGTCAGACTTGCCATTGTAGATACTCCGGCTAACGACACATCGTGGAACGGCATAAAGATAAGCACCGACCAGACATCCAGCCACTGGAACCGTCATGATGGAGACATCCTGAAGATTTACACCTATACCAATGCCGACGAAGTAGAGTTGATTATCAATGGCAGGAGCATAGGAAGACAGTATAACAACAAGGAAAATCCCTCTACACGAAATAAGATTACATGGGAAGGTGTCTCATTCAAATCCGGATACATAGAAGCCGTAGCATATAATGAAGGTCATGTAGTAGCCCGTCATCGTTCGGAAACAACCGGTAAGGCTGTCGCATTACGTATCACTCCTGACGGTGGCACATGGCGTCCGAACGACTTGCAATATCTGCGAATCACTGCCATAGACAGCAAAGGCAGGGTTGTGGCAACCAACGACTCAGACGTTCATCTCAGCCTTGAGGGACCCGTGGAAATCATTGCTGTAGGCAACGGTAATACCGCTAATTCAGACCTCGCCAGGCAAGACCATGTACACCTGTATGAAGGCTGTGCACAGGTAATTCTTAAATCCGGTAGCCAATCCGGCACAGTAATTATCAAAGCCTCTGCACCCGGAATGAAAACAGCACAAGGGAAACTATCATATTAACATTAGGTGATTTCCTACCACAAAAAAGGGAAAAACCTATTGCACAAAGAAAAAAGAATGATTACCTTTGCAACAGAAAAAGGAAAATAATCCACAAGAGAGAGCTATTAACAAAGAATATTCATCCTATTAAAAACAGATATTATGAAAAAGTTTATATACACAATAGCAAGAGTGTCTGCAGTGGTTTGCTGCCTGATGACATTCAACAGCTGCGGAGTACTGGTAACAGACGGATACTACACCGACAGCTATGACTACACACTCGGTTACGAAAAGGCCCGTGAGGAAGCCCTCTACCTTTCTGACAAGATGGCTTACGAGCTCGGACTGACAGACGAACAATACGAGGCTGTCTATGAGATTAATTTCGACTATTTCATGGGGCTCGATGGGGAAAGCAGTCTTTATGGCGACTACTGGACACGTCGTAACTACGACCTCTTCTATGTGCTCACAGCGGCACAGTACAACAGATACATCGCAATGGAACAGTTCTACCGCCCGGTATATTGGTATAACGACGCATACGCATACCGTGTGTACACATACTATGACTCAAGGGACTATTACTATCGCTCACGTCCGGTAGTGTACACCACATACCACGGTGGTTACAACCGTCCAACACACAGCCACTACGCCGGTCGTTTCGGGTCTCGTAGCGCAAACCCAAATAGGTTTGTTACACCTCAGCCCACAAACAACGGTCGCAATGGCAGAGGCGGCAACAATTATGCCAATGGCAACAACGGACGTAATAACAACAACCATGGCAATAACGGAAGGAACGGTTGGAACAACAATAACAGCAACAACGGAAGAAACAATAATAATGGCAATAACGGTCGTTCCGGGTTCACTCACGGCAATGGTGGTACCACAACAACAGGTACTACAACAAACACCAACAGCGGATCTACCATCCAAAGACCTAACACCAACGACAACAACAGTGGTTTCACAAGGATTGGAAATGGCAGAACACCGCAGAGGACCACAACGACAACCACTACCAACAGTACTCGACCAAATACAAATAGTAATGTGCAGCGCCCCAATGGCGTAAATAACGACAACGGTCATGTTACCAGACCTACCAACTCCAATAATGGTGGTTCCACTCAGAGAGGAACAGGCAATACTACTCAGAGAAGCAATGATAATACCACTCAGAGAAGCAATGGCAGCCTCATACAGAGAGGTTCCGGTAACAGTGGCAGACTAAATAACAGTAATCTCGGTGGCAGCCGCTCCACTAACAACTCATTACAACAGCAAGCTCCCACACGCACTCAGCAAACCCCATCCCGCACCATTCAGAACAGCCAGCAGAGGACAAACTCCAGCACAACTGCTCCCCGTAACTCCGGCGCTACTCCTTCCCGCAGCAGGTTTACAAAATAAAAAGAGATATTTAAATTCCCTAAACAGTCTTACTGTTGATACTCGCTATATGCCGTCTACATCCTTGTAGACGGCATTGCCGCTAAATTCGATGCCGTTTTGGTCGCATTGAATAATAAGAGATTCTCCGCCCTTAGAGCCACGTAAGAAAAGGGCATTATTCTGCCAGGTACCATTTACGCTGATTGCTGTAGAGTCTCCATCAGCGGTACCTGACAGTTTGTCATTATTATTGGTTACCTTAACCTTAACAAAACCCATCCCATTGATATAACCAGAGAGATTGAGGTGTTTGTTGTCCTCCTCGATAGCCAAACCGTCTTCGGTGATCAGACTGTCGGACAATCCATCTTCTGTGGAATTAACCTCAATGGCAGGCCGCAACATCATAACCACAGTATCTGTTGAATGTTGATTCATAGTATCAGCTAATTGCTCCGAGCCACCGGTTTTACCACCGCAAGCCACAATAGCCAATGATGCCACAGCCACAACCACCTTACGCATTCTCTGTGTTTTGTTTTTCCTCAGACTTCTCCTCTTCTGTCTTGTCAAGATCTGCCAAGACCTCATTAGCCTCAGCTATTTCATCCTCATCAAACCATTTAGCGAGTCTCTCACGTGACTTCTGCTTAACATCATCACTTACATTACCCCATATCCTATTAAGCACAAACATCAAGACCGCCAGATCATCACCCAGACCAGCAATAGGAATAGCATCCGGCACCACATCCAGGGGACTGATCAGATAACCTAAGGCACCTATGATAATGGCCTTATCCTTGAGCGACACCTTGTCACTCTCAAGAGTGTAATACAACACATGAGCTGAATAAACCAACTTTGCCCCGGCACGCTTTGCTATGCGGGATATTTTCTCCACAAATCCACTTGTCGTGAACTTGTCTTTATATTTCATAAAATCGGGTAATTCCATCTTATAATTGTTTTAGAAGTTTAACACATCTTCTATATATTTCTCGATCTTTTCGTCATAGAGACGATGCATGCGTGACTTGTCGTATATCTTTAGAAAGACAAAATACAAGGCAAGAACAACTGCTCCAAGGGCAACACCAATAAAGATAGCATTACTGTCTGCTGTTATTGCAGATAGCACTAATGTTGGCAGTATAAAGAGAAAGGATGGTATGAAATACTTTCCCTTACGCTCATCTATACTATCAAAGATAGCCTGCTTACTAAAGAGATAATCATCAAGGTCATCCTGAGTAAGGCCATACGCTTCCAGCTGAGGGAAACCAGCCTTATCCTCACACTCCTTAATCTTGTCATGCACCTTGTGCTCAAAATCGTCTATTATCATACGCTTTACGATTAATACAAAAAGTGATAGCAGGGCCCCTGTAAGCCGGGTTCTGTGCCGCCATGCTCTGCATGCACGGTGTCTGTCATTTATCTTCCCTGACGGTCACCCGTCAGATGCCACCAATGGTGGAGCATTCTACCCTCCATCGGAACCCTGAGGTATCGGGCGGGCTACCCTAAATGCCGACGGTTTACATGAACTTGCAGCCTCCAGTTGCCACAGCACGGGCAGTCACCCACCCGCCTGGTGGTCTCTTACACCACCTTCTCACCCTTACCACGCTTTCGCTTGGCGGTTATTCTCTTCTGGCGCACGCACCTTGTCTATGCCTTCCAGTTAGGAAGTGGAGTGCCCTGCGCTGCCCGGACTTTCCTCTGACATAAAAAAATGCCAGCGACAGACCGTGACCGTGCTATCAGCTGGCAAAATTAATAAAATAATTATTTACCACAAAATTTTTTAACATGCGTTATTATATTTCTGCACACCTTGGGCTATCTGTGCATTTTACTTACGCCTTATAGCCTCAACAACAGTCACTATGTCATCACATACCCTGAACCGCACATCATAGTCATAGTACGGGAAGCCGTAAACCCTATCCGGATTGTCATGATAATGAGGACGAGGGTCTTGGCTTAACACTTGGCGGAGCGCCACCAACTGCTCCTCTTCAAAGAGGCGTTCCACCGCCGGCGGTATCTCAACGTTGAGGGGTTGCCATTCCCGTGTGTCGGTAAATCCTGCCTTGGCATCAGGGTGTGAGTCTGTATATGGCAAATATGGTTTTATGTCGTAAATGGGCGTTCCGTCCATAAGGTCTGCCCCTGTCACCTCAAGCCGCACACGACCATGCCCAGTCTCTACAGTCTGCAGTCGCACCACAGAGAGCCCTAATCCGTTAGGACGAAACGGCGAGCGTGAAGCAAAGACCCCCACCTTGCTGTTGCCTCCAAGGCGCGGCGGGCGCACCAGCGGCGATACGCTTTCATGCCTGTTGGCGGAAAAGCCCCATATCAGCCAGAGGTATTCAAAATCCTCTATGCCACGTATCATATCAGGGTCATTGTATTGCTCCACCAACTCCACATATCCAACTAAACGGTCTGCCACACCGCTTTGGCGTGGCAGACCGAATTTGGATTTTAGCGGTGAATGGAACACCGCCACTGGTTTTATCTCATTTATCATGAGCAACGGCTTATTTAAACCAACCCACAAGTGATGTAGTGTAGGAAGACAGGGCATTCTTCAACTCACTTATTACACTATAGTTTGTATCCTCAGTGCTGTTGTTGAATGTCCATGTGAAATCACCGTGGTTGAGACGACCCGCACCGAAGAAACCGGTTATAATAGTCGGTATCTCGTTTGCAGTGTCAGCGGTATAGCTGTACATCACGCTGCTGTCGGTGTCGAAGTTGTTGTATGTATTGTTATCAGACAGAGTCTTATAACTACTTGGCACTTGCTCTGTGGCAGAAGTTGCCTCGTATGCGTCAAAGCTTGTAGAGTTGCTGGTATGAGGCACATAATTGCTTGCGCTTGAACCTGTCCTCACATTGCCATACGACTTAATCATACCACCTGCCTCGCCGGAGAAAGTACCTTTAGCACCCTTAGCGTCAGTACCCTGTAAAGAAATCATCATTGGGATCTTACAGTTGCGGAAGTAGTTACGATCTACGAAAACGCTGCTGCCCATACATGCACCGACACCATACTTAGCGTTTCCGTCGAAGTAGTTGTTCCATACATGTACGCTCATGGTGCGGATACGCGGGTGACGTGAATCGCTGTGGTCAAACCAGTTATGGTGATAAGTGATATAGTTAGGACCGCTCTCGCTCTTCATGCCGCATAGCGATGACTTACCATTATCAAAGAAGTGGTTATGGTCGAAGGTAATCCACTGAGAGTCGCCTTTAACATCCAGGGTACCGTCACCTTTCACCTGGTCAGCAGCGCTGCCGGAAGCACCATAGAAGAGATCCATGTTATGTATCCAGACATGACTGTTGTCGGTGTCCAAAGAGACAGCGTCATCCATGCAAAGCATGTTTGCGAAGTTACGGAACTCAATACTTGAAGAGTTACGTATCAGGAAACCGAAGCCACGTGTGGTGGCATCATCACCTACACCCTCTATAGTCATGTTCATCACGGAATAAGATGACTTACCCTTTATCTGAATACCTTCCTCAGAACTCATAATAGCGTCAAGGTCTGCCCTATCAACCGTACCTATAATACGGAATGTGATAGGTGTCTGGTCAAAACCTTTCTGATATCCATAGATAATATTCTGGAAACCGGTATATGTTGTTGTAGCGCCCTTATTACTGGTTATAACATCACATTTCACAGTGGCTGCTGTCTGCTTGGTTATATAAACCACTCTTGCGCCGCTCTTCAACGTACCATCGTCGTTGTATGCACCCACGCCGGTATAGTTCTTATGAGCAAAGCCGTCACGGCTGTAGTTCCTTACTGTAAGACCTGTTGCCTCACCGTAGGTGCTTGTCTCAGTATTACCGCTTACGGCAACAACCTTTATAGAGTATGTGCCGGCTCTCAGACCCAAGGCGTCAGCGCGTCCGTAACTGCCATAGTTACGTACCAACTCATCGTCTATCTTAGTGTAGCTGTTGTACTGACCACCCTTAACATATACATTGTAATAAGAAGCTCCATTGACCGGTGTGAACTTAACGTATGCTGACTCATACCAGCCCTTAGCCTCGGTGATGGTAAGTGTACCGGTCACCTCGCCACCGCTCTCCTCCTCCACTTTCTTTGCGAAGGTGACGTGAGCCACGGTACCGTAGTAATTGTCCACATTATTATTCTTGAGTGTTATGGTCACTGTACCGAGAGCCTTATCTGTTGTAACAGAAGCGATATCATCAGTATTATAATAATTGACCGTTCCGTCATTGAGTTCCACCTTCAACTGGTTTTTCTTTGAGTCTTGAGCTACGGTATTACCTACCTCGTCCTGCTGAGTCTGTTCTGTCTGAGCCGGTGTCGTGGTGGTTTGGTCACCCTCATCGCCGCCACCGCCGTTGATGATGGCCTCTACCTTTATACCAAAGATATTCATGCCACTGTTTGCACTGTAAACATACACGTCTGTACCTGTGGTACACTCGATGCTTCCTGATGCCACTGCTGATGTAGAACTGCTGGTGAATGTGCCAGCCACATTATCAATAGTGCCTGTAGCGATATTCATTGTACGCTCTGTGCCGTTCTTTGTCGTTGCGCCATATACGGTAACCTTAGTGTTGTCACCTACCTTAACGTGTATGTAACGTCCCTCACTGCTACCGGCGCCACCCACGTTGGCAACCTTCTTAAATGCTATATTGTCTGCCGTGGCGGTCTTGGATGTTATCTGTACCGTCTTTGCAGATGATGCGCCAATCTCAAGATTATCATTCACGGTATTGGTGGTATATGTCTCTGTCTCCCAGTTGTTGAAGGTCCATATATAATTCACAACAGGCGTAAGCGCTCCCACCTCAACCACAGTCACCTGATAACTGTCAGAGGCACTGTTATAGTCATCATTACCAGCGTATGTAACTGTGATGTTAGCCGTTCCGGCAGCCACGCCGGTTACGACACCGTTATTATCAACGGTTGCGACTGCTGTATCGTCGCTGCTGTAAGTCACGCCGTTGAGAGCCGGTTCTATCTTAGCAACATTTGTTACTGCGGAACCAACAGCCACAGTGGTAGTGATATCGTCATCGAAATACAGCTGCACATCCTGTTTTACCGCTGTTGCGGTCGGCTCTACCTTAACACCAAGGAGGTTAGCGGCGCCGTTTGCACAGTAGATATACACGTCTGTCTCATTAGCCGTTGAGGTGATGATACGCGAACCCATGGTTACTACAGACACACCCTCACCGTCTATTGTCGTGGCGTCACTGCTGCCAAAGCTGTTCTCTGCGATAACGATGGAGCGGATGCCGTCACCATTCTTACGCATATAGACAGT
Source organism: Prevotella sp. (assembly GCA_017959365.1). Classification (GTDB taxonomy): domain Bacteria; phylum Bacteroidota; class Bacteroidia; order Bacteroidales; family Bacteroidaceae; genus Prevotella. Next base: position 647 of record JAGDAU010000026.1, on the reverse strand, counting down.
CACCTTACTGTCTTTCACGACACGGATTTTAACTAATCGTTTCTTAGCGGAACTATTTCCACCAAAGCGCAACTCCTTTGTAAACTCCTCACCATCCTCTGCTATCTTGTCAAGGCTGGCAATAGTCAGAGCTGTTCCGTCATTGTCGGTAATGCTCATATTATTGGTTATGCCAGTGGAGGCACTCTCACCCCAACCATCATCTGAGAATTTCCAGAATTTCTCACTTACGGCAGTGAGGTCAGAGACTGGTGTCTCACCACCACCGGTTGCAGTTACCTTAACACCATAAATATTCAATGCGTTTCCAGTGCAACCGATATACACGTCTATAACATCCGTAGTTCCTGTCAACACACGTGTGGCCTTGTAGGAGGCAACGTTTTCATCAGGATTCGTTTCTTGGGTTGTAACGACATCACTGCCCCAAGAGTCTTCATATATAACCAAAGAACGAGCTCCGGAAGTACCACTCCTGCGGAAATAGACATCTATCTGACTGCCCTTTGCAGCTTTGATATGGAGCATACTGCGATTAGCGTTACTTGAGGCAGCAAGTTTCAATTCCTTGGTAAAGGAGATATCATCTATTATAAAATTCTTATCACTAATAACCAACGCCGTACCATCCTTATCCTTCACCTCCA
>JAGDAU010000025.1 GCA_017959365.1 Prevotella sp. | reverse complement strand
GGCACCATGGGTCACGTCGAACATACCGCTGAGCTCATGCTCCAGCTGATGGGTGGCCCAGTCGTCGCTAACACCACAACCCGTGAGTCCGTTGTGGGCTACACTACCACCCCACATGATCTGGGCACGGTGACGATAGTCTTCAGGATTCTTCAGCACCTCGAACACAGCCGTCTTCATCCTGCGCAATACAGCCTCAGCCAGATCGGTGGTCAGATCCATATCATCATCTTTGGTGAAATAACGCTCCATGGTGTGCATCATCATGTCGGTCACACCGGCAGCCGTCTGATAAGGAGGCAGCGTGAAGGTACGACGGGGATTCATGATAGCGAACTTAGGACGAGACATATTATTGGAATAACCCAGTTTCACGTCACCATTCTCATTGGTGATGACACTCGCCTCACTCATCTCACTACCAGCAGCAGGGATTGTCAGCACCGAGGCCACAGGGAGCATACATTTCGGCTCTGCCTTACCCAGATAGAAATCCCACACATCACCATCATAGCCAACACCATAGGCAATGCACTTAGCAGAGTCGATCACACTGCCACCGCCTACGGCAAGAATAAAGTCAACACCCTCCTGACGACAAAGGGCAATACCCTCATGTGCCAGTGAGAGACGGGGATTGGGGACCACACCACCCAACTTCACAAAAGGAATGCCACCCTCTTGAAGGATACCGCATATCTTATCAAGCAAGCCAGAGCGCACAGCACTCTGACCACCATAATGGACCAGCACTTTCGTGCCACAATATTTCTTCACTAGCAGGGCAACCTGCTCTTCACTCTGTTCGCCAAACACCACCTCAGTCGGTGCATAATAATTAAAATCCTTCATATTTTATATCCATTCTTTAGCTTTTTCCAATGTTGCAATCACAATATCACACCATGCGTCAAACTCAGGATCTTCCACCTGCAGTTCAGGATGGCTCATGAGATAATCCACGCAGCGACGCACCCCTTCGTCAAACCGGGTGGTGGCACAGAAACCCGGTACCGCCCGCTTCAGTTTGGTACAATCGAAGACAACAGTCACCGATTTGTCGCCCAACAGATTCCCTGTAAAATCATATTCCATGGGAGAAACAGCTGCCAAGAAATCAGACGATGCGTAATAAGGCTTGAAAGTTACACCTAATACATTGGCAACACTCTGGTATATCTGATTCCATGTCAACTGCTCATCACTCATAATCTGGAACGCCTCACCAATAGCCTTCGGATTTCCTAACAGGCCGATAAAACCGCGGGCAAAATCCTCATTCCAGGTCAGTGTCCACAACGAGCTGCCGTCACCCTGTATCAGCACAGGCTTACCCTCCAGCATGCGTTTGAGTACCTGCCAACTGCCTTTAGGACCATGCACGCTCACTGGCACGCTCCGTTCACAATAGGTATGGCTCGGACGGACAATGGTCACCGGGAAACCCTCTTCACGGTATGTCTTCATCAATAATTCCTCACAGGCAATCTTATTGCGTGAGTATTCCCAATAAGGATTAGCCAAGGCCGTGCCTTCGGTGATGACATGGCTGGCAGCGGGTTTATTATAAGCAGAGGCTGAACTAATATAGACATACTGGCGCGTACGACCGCAAAAAAGACGGATGTCACGTTCTACCTGTGAGGGCAGAAAGCCAATAAACTCGCAGACGGCATCAAACACCTGATCGCCCGTTTGTCGCAACACTTCTGCCTCGTCATTAATATCGCAAATCACCTGTCGGACACCTGCCGGCACTTCGTTCTTGCGGTTACCTCGGTTCAACACCCACAGTTCGTGACCACTTTCTGCCAACTGTCGTGTGATAGCACTGCTAATCGTGCCCGTTCCTCCTATCAGTAATATCTTCATAACTTAAAAATTTAATCCATCGGATATTTCACGCCCCAATCCTTTCTCAAACCGTCCATCAGTTCCATGATATAAAGGGTCTCTTCGAGAGGCATCTCCTTGGGCTCCAAAAGACCGTCGATCAGTGCCTGACGACAAGCGATAAACTGATACTCATAGCCCGTAATCTGCTGTGGCACTGGAATAGTCTCGATATACGTGCGATCAGGCCCGTTGACCGTAATCTTCT
>JAGDAU010000024.1 GCA_017959365.1 Prevotella sp. | reverse complement strand
GAATAAGGATAGCGTTAGCGTCCTGAGCCTGACCGGTGCGGATTGTGGTGTAGCCGCCAGCCTGGATAATCTTATCGAAAGCGTTGCGGTCAACCATGCAGTCCTTGATAACGGGGAATGCTGCTGAGCGCCATGGCTCCACAGTGATGACATCACCATCATTGAAGCGGCGCATGTAGAGCTGACAGGTGGTGGCGCCACGCTCTGTCTTGCAGAGCGGTGTACCGTTGATGTATAGCGAACACATACCGCATATACCCTCGCGGCAGTCATGATCGAACACAAAAGGCTCTTTGCCCTCGTTGATAAGATTCTCATTGAGGATATCCAACATCTCTAAGAATGAGGTGTCATCAGGAATATCCTTCATCTCATAGCTATCAAAGTGACCCGTATCTTTCGGACCATTCTGACGCCAAAACTTAATCGTGAAAGAAATATTTTTAGCCATAGTTATGTCAGGTTTTTGGGTTTTGAGGTTTCAGGTTTTGAGGTGATATTACCTTCTGTCTCTTGTGTCTTCTTAAATATTAAGGAGGACAACATTTTAATTATTTGATGATTAAGCTGCAAAAGCATATTTGCATCTTCATCAGAAAGATAGGTAAGCTTTTGTGATAACATATCTAATCTATTATCACCTAACCACCTTATAACCTTACAACCTTACAACCTAAAAATTAATTTTTATAGTTACGGGTTTGTACTTTATTTGCCTCATATTCGAGAGGTTCTTTTGTCAGTGTAGGCTCGTTGCCTTTGCCTTGATACTCCCAGCAGCCCACATAGAAGTAGTTCTCGTCATCGCGTTTTGCCTCACCTTCCTCCGTCTGGTATTCCTCACGGAAGTGACCGCCGCATGACTCGTTACGTGATAGGGCATCGAATGCCACAAGCTGACCCATGGTGAAGAAGTCACGCAGGTGAACAGCCTTGTCAAGCTCTACATTCAAGCCATCCTTGGTGCCAGGTACGAAGAGGTCCTTGTCAAACACTTTCTCTAATTCATGCATTTTCTTAAGACCTTCCTTCAGACCCTCTTCTGTGCGTCCCATACCAACATACTCCCACATAATGTGACCCAGTTCCTTGTGAATAGAATCTACAGAACGCTTACCCTTGATATTGAGCAGGCGGTCCATCTCTGCGTCAACCTTCTTCTCTGCCTCATCAAACTCAGGCAGGTCGGTAGAGATACGTGGCCATACATCCTGATCGGCTAAGTAGTTCTGGATAGTGTAGGGCAGAACGAAGTAACCGTCTGCCAGACCCTGCATCAGAGCAGATGCGCCAAGGCGGTTAGCACCGTGGTCAGAGAAGTTACACTCACCGATGGCAAACAGTCCGGGGATAGTGGTCTGCAGCTCGTAGTCAACCCATATACCACCCATTGTGTAGTGAATGGCAGGGTAAATCATCATTGGTTTGTAGTACTTCACACCGTTTATCTCATTTGCTACATCACCGGGGAATACGTCTGTAATCTCCTCATACATCTCAAAGAGGTTGCCGTAGCGTTGCATGATAACGTCAAGACCGAGACGGTTGATAGACTCTGAGAAGTCAAGGAACACAGCCAGACCGGTGTTGTTTACTCCAAAGCCCTTGTCGCAGCGCTCCTTAGCGGCACGTGACGCTACGTCACGTGGTACGAGGTTACCGAATGCCGGATAACGGCGCTCAAGATAATAGTCACGGTCTTCCTCGGGTATCTCCCAACCTTGTTTCTTACCCTCTTGCAGGGCTTTGGCATCCTCAATTTTTTTAGGAACCCAGATACGGCCGTCGTTACGCAGTGACTCAGACATAAGTGTCAGTTTTGACTGTTTGTCACCGTGAACGGGGATACATGTCGGGTGTATCTGTACGTATGATGGGTTGGCAAACATGGCACCCTTGCGATAGCACTGGATGGCAGCGGTACAGTTACAACCCATGGCGTTGGTGCTCAAGAAGTAGGTATTACCATAACCACCAGTAGCGATGACAACGGCATTGGCGGAGAAACGCTCCAGCTTTCCGGTTACCAGGTTCTTGGCGATAATACCGCGTG
>JAGDAU010000023.1 GCA_017959365.1 Prevotella sp. | reverse complement strand
CGGAAATGCAGCAAGGGCTCTGCATAGGAGAACTCTTGCCGGGTGACCGCCTGCATGTGTCGCAGAAGACTGACTTGGGCGAGTGCGTAGTGGCAACAGGCTTTCCGTATGACAAGGCCACAAATCCCGTGAACAATATAGACAATGCGGCAAAGATACTGCCGCAGGTGCGAGGCTTTCGCCGTATGGGCAGCTGTGCCTATGACATGTGTTGCGTGGCGATGGGCACGATAGATGTCTATTGGGAGCTTGACCTGAAAGAGTATGACTGTTGTGCAGGTATGGTGATAGTAAAGGAAGCCGGAGGAGAGATAAAGCATTTCCGTGACGACCGTAACATCAGCATCATTGCTGGTAACACCACTTTAGTAGAGAAAATAAATAATATAATAAAGTAAAGTTATGAGAAAAGTATTTCTATATGTTCTGTTGATGGGTGCATGCGGCACTATGCAGGCAGATGACTCAAGCTCACGCGGCAAGTACAGCAATCCTGCCACGGGAGGTGTGATACCTACGGGAGCCAGCAAGGTGTTTGAGTGGCTTACCCCCGAGTCTCAGAACGAGGCATTAGACCGTGGGCTGGTAGCTTTGCCGGAGATGAACGGTAAAGGTATAGTGCTTACATGGAGAATGTCAATATCTGACGGCCTGGGCGTGAAGTCTAATACCACCTATGACATATATCGTAACGAGACGCTTATAAAGGAGAATCTGGCTAACGTCACGAACTATGTGGATGCTAATGGCAAAAGCACGGATTCATATTATATAACGGTAAAGCAGGATGGAGAGGTAAAGGAAACCTCGAAGACCGTTACTCCGTGGACGCGCATATACAAGACCTTGCAGCTTGACCGTCCTGCAGGAGGAACACTTGCAGGCACTGCCTATGATTATACCCCTAATGATATGTCTGTGGCAGACCTTGACGGTGACGGTGAGTATGAGTTGATAGTGAAATGGAACCCAAGCAACTCGCATGATAACTCAGAGAGTGGATATACAAGCGAGGTGTTTATTGACGCATATAAGATGGATGGCACAAAGATGTGGCGTGTGTCATTGGGAAAGAACATACGTGCCGGTGCGCACTATACGCAGTTCCTCGCCTATGACTTTGATGGTGATGGTAAGGCAGAGATGATATGCAAGACTGCTCCTGGCTCAAAAGACGGTCTGGGTAATTATGTTACGGCTGTGGCTACTGTTGCTGCTATAAAGGATGCCACAGACAATGAGGCTGATTATCGTAATAGCAATGGCTATATATTGTCGGGTAATGAGTATCTCACTGTCTTTAATGGTGAGACAGGTGCAGCCATGCACACTATATGGTATGTGCCAGACCGTGGAATGGGGCTGACAGGCGGCAAGGCTGCCTCTTACTCAAGTGATTGGGGTGACAGCTATGGCGGTCGTGGCGACCGTATGGGTGCGGCAGTGGCTTATCTTGACGGAGTTGACGCTACTCCTACTGCTATCCTTCAGCGCGGTTACTATACGCATGCCTTCTTCTGGGCTGTTGACTGGAATGGAACGGCGCTCGTCCCAAGGTGGACACACTGGGGCTCAGCGGCAAGTCTGTGGAAAGTGTTTAATCCTAGTGGCATTAGGAAAAGCCAGGGTACAGGTAAGTCAAGTTTCGGACAAGGTGTGCACGGCATATCTGTGGCAGATGTGAACCATGATGGCTTTGACGAGATAATAATGGGTGGTGCTACTATCAGCCATGAGGGTAAGTTGCTTTGCTCTACAGGCTTCGGCCACGGCGATGCCATACATGTATCAGACTTGTGTCCAGACCGTGAGGGCATGGAGGTAATGATGCCTCATGAGGAGGCAGACTATGGTTACGACGTACATGATGCCACAACGGGTGAGGTGATATGCAGCGAGACAGGTGATGCCGATAACGGACGCGGTCTGGCGGCTGATGCGCTTGCCTCTAACCGTGGCTTTGAGTTTTGGACAAGTAAGTTCAGTGGTATGTACTCATGTGTCACAGGTGCATCCGTAAGTTCAAAGAAACCGTCAACCAACTTCCGTATATACTGGGACGGTGATTTGCAGGATGAGATGTTTGACGGCAAATATGCTACGACAGGTTGTTCTCCTGTAATAGAGAAACTGACAAGCGCCAGTTCGCTGGTAACTCTTCTCTCTCTGAGCTCTACGGCATACGGCAGTTCGCAGACGTGTAATACCACCAAGGCAACTCCGTGTCTGCAGGCAGATATCATGGGCGACTGGCGTGAGGAGATAATAATGTGGGACAATACCGACCCGTCAAAGATAAACATCTTCTCATCAAATGTGCCATCAACATACGGCATACCGTGCCTTATGCAAGACCATACCTATCGTATGGGCATAGCATGGCAGAACTGCGGTTACAACCAGCCGCCACATTTGGGCTTCTATCTGCCGGATATGTTTGACAGGGACTTTGGTGTTTTCAGTGATGCATACGCTACTGGTGTTCGCAGTGTGTCTGCTGCAAAGGACAGACCGGCAGACAACAAGGTATATAACCTTGCCGGTCAGCAGGTCGGTGCAGGTTATCACGGCATAGTAATACAGAACGGTGTAAAGAAAATACAGTAAGATATTATAAAAAGAAAAAGCGAGTCACTTTTTAGTGACTCGCTTTTTTGTGTGGTATATAGAATATCACCATATCGCAAAACTCCCTTCACCCTCCCCTTGGGAGGGCTGGGGTGGGGTTATTCAATCAACTTCTTACCGGTGTTGTTAAGCATCTTCCGCGCATCCTTGTAGGGAATAGTGAACGACGGCATACCGGCGGCATAGGCGGCAATCTCATACTGCTGATAGATAACCACAATGCCTTTCTCAGTGAACAGTGGTGGCGTTACGGGCAAAGGAATGTTATAGATGCTCTCAAGACTTAGGCAGTTCTCCAGTTCCTCATCGGTCTTTACCTCAAAATACTCCTTCAGACCATTGCGTAGTATGCTCTGCATCTTCACGGTGCTAAACAACTCCCAGCCGATGCGCCTGCCGTCAGTCTTGCGGAAAGTCATACCTGAGCCTACGGAGCCGCCGTGCGCTCCACCGCCATATTCATAGCTTGAGAAGTTAAAGGTTACCAATTTTGGGGTTTCGTAGCCGCGTGTTATCTGTATCTCTGATGCCAGCTGCGGTACATCAGGCATTCCTTCATTCTTCATGGAGTTATACATCTTAGTGAATTCCTTCACCTTGAGGTCAAAATAATACTTAGCCATTTGCTCGCCGTTAGCCAGGTCACCGCTGTATGAGCCCATCTTTGATTCTTCTTCTCCACCGCCGTAGGTAGAGCCGAGCGACTCGCTGATATATTCGCGGATGGCATTGGCGAGAATCTCGTTGTCACTCTCAGGGAAGTCGATAATAAGCTTATACTCGCCAGTAGCGTTCTTGATGTTCTTCGAAATCTTCTTTACTGACAGCTTGATGGCTTCTTCGTCCTCGTTCTTCTCCGTTTCCTCCACCACCTGTGTAGAATCGGCTTTTGTACCGTCTGTATCCTGTTGCTTATTGCCGCAACCTGTCATCACTGTGGCAGCCAGTATGCTGCCGATAATCAGTAAACCTTTGTTCATGTTTCTCATTATTGTTTTATAGTTAGTGTTTATGCAAAGGTAGTAAGATTAATTGAAATGCCAATCATAATAGTGGAAATATTTTCAGTCAATAGTTGTTTTTATGTTTGGAAAGTATCTTTTATGAAGTTGCAAAAACAGTAGAACAATGCGAATATTTTTGCAGTAAGACATTTCAACCATAGTATTTAAGATATGAGGTGATACTACTGCCCCTTCATTTAGATGTTCCAACGACCACGATTATATCACATAAAGCGCATTATGACTTTATGCCAATAATCCCATGAGTATCCTACAGAAGGATGATACACACATACCACTCTAACCATGTGTCCGTCGCTCAGCTTGTAGTAGCCGTTGTCTATCTCCTCGCCATCCACCGTCACAGGAGCACCTTCTATCCAATTGTCCCACGGCAGATTCTTCCAAAGCCGTTTGCCCCAGACGATGATGACGTCAGGCCTATAGTGGTCCAACATCTGGAAGAAAGCGCCAGCCGAATCCTTGTACTGCTGCTCAGTGCCAGCCTCACGAGGCCCGTCAAGCAACACCTGCAGGTAATTGTAGAACAGCAGTGAATTCCATATCTCGCAAGAATCCTTCGGTGTAGTCTCCCTGTTTACCAGCGAACGCTCAAATTTCAGGAAGGTATTCATCCATCCTTCACGCTCCACATTCTGGTCAAGATACCATCCCAGCACATCCCGAGTGATGTTTGGCTGTGGTACTGAGCCATAGTGACTATCGCCCAGGACCATTATTCTTTTGCCAAACATACCGCCGTTGTTATAGTTTTTGCCCACGAAAGGCAAGAAAGTCAGTTTATACATGGGTTTAGTTTTTTAGTTAATATGTATTCAAATGTTATCTCCAGCCTTGCTCCATAAGTTCCTTTACGGTTATAGACCTGTCTATCGTTTCTACCCTGTCCCAATCAAAGATAGTTGATACCAAAGGTACTATCGCCTTCTCGCACTCCAAGACTATGCACCATCCATGATATTTACGGTTATTGCTGTAAAACAGCTCTATCTTGTTCTCACAGTCATGCTCCCTAAGCATTTGGTTGAGTTTGTCGGCATATATGAGCATAATTACATCTATGTAACAGCTGAGGTCTAATGAATATGAAATGACCTCTGTGTTATCTATAATATCATTCCTGAACCTCTCGTCACTAAGCTGCCCCCATGTCAGCCAGTCAGAAGACATTCGTATATCTATGAACAGCCTTCTCAATGTGTGTTT
>JAGDAU010000243.1 GCA_017959365.1 Prevotella sp. | reverse complement strand
TCATTCCACAGGGAAGACTGCTCAGCGCTCTCCTACCCCGACGCCTCTTTCGATGCTGTTACCTCTGCTTTCGGAATACGTAATTTCCAAGACCTCGACAAGTCACTACTTGAGATACACAGGGTCTTGAAACCCGGAGGACGCATCAGCATCGTTGAACTGTCTCAACCGGTGTCTTTCCCTATGCGACAGCTCTTTGCCGTCTATTCACATTGCATACTGCCCGTCTATGGCAGGATAATATCTAAGGACAAGGCGGCATACTCTTACCTCACCAAGACTATTGAGGCATTCCCACAAGGTGAGCAGATGACAGTGATATTGAAAAAAGCCGGATTCACCGATGTGTCATTCAAACGCTTCACATTCGGCATTTGTACATTATACACAGCAGGAAAATAACTAAAAACAATAGGTATTATGGATAAATATGGTATTATAGGATTTCCCTTGGGACACTCTTTCTCACCAGGTTTTTTTAATGAGAAATTCAAGAATGAAGGCATCAATGCCGTCTATGAGTGTTACGAACTGAAAGACATCGACACACTGGAGGAGATAATAAACCTTAATCCAGAATTGCGAGGTCTTAATGTCACCATTCCATACAAGGAGAAGGTATTACCCTTCCTCGACAAGATAAGTCCAGAGGCAAGGGCAATAGGAGCGGTTAATGTAATCAAGGTTGAACACAGGGGAAATGATGTTTTCCTCTATGGCTACAATAGTGACGTGATAGGATTTACTAAAAGCGTGGAGCCTCTGTTGCAGAAATACCACAAGAAAGCCTTGATACTCGGCACAGGAGGAGCCTCTAAAGCAGTAAATCACGGACTCAAGGCGCTTGGACTTGAGACAGTGATGGTCAGCAGATACGAGAGGCCCGGCACGGTGCAGTATGACAAACTTACACCAGAGGACATCAAGGAGTATAATGTCATCGTCAATTGCACGCCAGTTGGCATGCACCCTAACGTCAATGAGTGTCCCAACCTGCCATACGAGGCAATGGATAATCACACCCTGCTGTATGACCTTATTTACAATCCTGACGAGACATTATTCCTCAGCAAAGGCAGAAAACAAGGAGCAACAGTAAAGAATGGTCTTGAGATGCTTCTGCTACAGGCATTTGCCACATGGGATTTCTGGACAAAATAAGTATAAGAATGAACGAGAGATACAAATTACGCGGCGTGAGCGCAGCCAAAGAGGATGTGCATAACGCAATAAAAAACATTGACAAGGGTATTTTTCCGCAGGCTTTCTGCAAGATAATACCCGACATCCTGGGCGGAGACCCGGAGTACTGCAATATCATGCACGCCGATGGTGCGGGTACAAAGTCGAGCTTGGCTTCTATGTACTGGCGCGAGACGGGCGACATGGGGGTATGGAAAGGTATTGCGCAGGATGCCATTGTTATGAATACCGACGACCTGCTGTGTGTAGGCGCCACCGACAACATTCTTGTCAGCAGTACCATCGGACGCAACAAGATGCTTATACCGGGAGAGGTGATATCTGCTATCATAAACGGTACCGACGAGCTGCTTGCCGAGATGCGTGAGATGGGCATAGGCATATACCCCACCGGGGGTGAGACGGCTGATGTGGGCGACTTGGTAAGAACAATCATCGTTGACTCCACCGTCACATGCCGTATGAGACGTAAGGATGTCATCGACAACGCCAACATTCGTCCCGGAGATGTCATAGTGGGACTGAGCAGCACTGGACAGGCAACATACGAGAAACGCTATAATGGGGGTATGGGAAGCAACGGACTCACCTCAGCACGACATGATGTGTTTGCAAAATACTTAGCAGAACAATTCCCTGAGAGTTTTGACCATGCTGTGCCGGAGGAGTTGGTTTACAGCGGCACATATCACCTCACCGACCCCGTGGACGGAAGTCCCGTGGATGCCGGACAGTTGGTGTTGTCACCAACACGTACCTACGCACCGGTAATAAAACGCATCCTCGACGAGATACGCCCGAAGATTCACGGTATGGTGCATTGCACCGGGGGTGCACAGACCAAGGTACTCCACTTCGTCGGTGACGACTGTCATGTGGTGAAGGACAATATGTTCCCCATACCGCCACTCTTCAGGGCTATCCACGAGTGTAGCGGCACCGACTGGCGCGAGATGTACCAGGTATTCAATATGGGTCATAGGATGGAGATTTACGTTAGTCCGGAGGATGCCGAACAGATTATCAGCATCAGCCGCTCGTTTAATATTGACGCTCAGGTTATCGGTCATATAGACCAAGGTCCTAAGAGCCTTACCATATTATCTGAGTACGGCACATTTGAGTATTAATTATTAGAGTGCCCGGCGGTTTTGCCGCCGGGGAAAAAATGAATATGGCAGAAAACAGTATATTAAGTAAATTAGACGGTCTGGTATCACGCTATGAGGAGGTATCAACTCTCATCACCGACCCTGATGTGATAGCCGACCAGAACAGGTATGTGAAACTGACTAAGGAATACAAGGACCTTGGAGACATCATGGATGCCAGGAAGCGCTATATAGCATGTCTTGACGGCATCAGTGAAGCAAAGGATATCCTCGCCAATGAGAGTGACCCGGACATGAAAGAGATGGCACGTGAGGAACTGCAGGAGAACGAACGCCTGCAACCGGTTTTGGAAGAGGAAATAAAACTGGCTCTCGTACCCAAAGACCCGGAGGACGCTAAGAATGTGCAGATGGAGATACGTGCCGGTACCGGTGGTGACGAGGCAGCTCTCTTTGCCGGAGACCTCTTTAACATGTATAAGAAATTCTGCGACAGCAAAGGATGGAGCCTCAGCGTGACAAGTGTCTCTGAGGGTGCCGTAGGAGGATATAAGGAGATTGACTTCGCTGTCAGCGGGGCGGATGTTTACGGCACATTGAAATATGAGTCGGGCGTACACCGCGTGCAGCGTGTGCCGGCAACAGAGACACAGGGACGTATGCACACCAGTGCGGCTACGGTGGCTGTACTACCGGAGGCAGACAAGTTTGAGGTGAATATCAACGAGGGTGATATCAAGTGGGACACCTTCCGCTCCAGCGGCGCCGGTGGCCAGAATGTCAACAAGGTGGAGTCCGGCGTGCGCCTGCGCTATCCGTGGAAGAACCCCAACACTGGTGAGGTGGAAGAGATTCTTATTGAATGTACGGAGACACGTGACCAACCCAAGAACAAAGAGCGCGCCCTCTCACGCCTACGCACCTTCATCTACGACCGTGAGCATCAGAAATATGTTGACGATATAGCATCACGCCGTAAGAGCCTTGTCTCTACTGGCGACCGCTCTGCCAAGATACGGACATATAACTTTCCACAGGGGCGTGTCACCGACCACCGCATCGGTTACACCACCCATGACCTGTCCGGCTTCCTCGGTGGCGACATACAAGCAATGATCGATGCCCTATCCGTAGCAGAGAATGCAGAAAAATTAAAAGAGACAGAACTATAGAGTGCGCGGCGCTTCCGGCGCCGCGATAAAATAATTAATCCTATGAACAGACAACAGTTAATAGATACTATCTACACTAAAAAGACCTTCCTATGTGTAGGTCTTGACACCGACATCACCAAGATACCACAACACCTGCTTACCTCTGACGACCCGATATTCGAGTTCAACAAGCAGATTATCGACGCCACCCAGGAGCACTGCATGGCATACAAGCCTAATCTGGCTTTTTATGAGTGTTATGGCATAAGAGGCATGAGGGCTTTTGAGAGTACAATAAGGTATCTGAAGGATAATTACCCCAACCACCTTATCATTGCCGACGCCAAGCGCGGCGATATAGGCAACAGGTCTAAGATGTACGCCAAAACCTTATTTGAGGAGTATGATGTCGACGCACTTTCCGTAGCGCCTTATATGGGTGAGGACAGCGTGACACCATTCCTTACTTATCCAGACAAATGGGTTGTCCTGCTTGCCCTAACGAGCAACAAGGGCAGTTTCGACTTCCAGCTCATACAAGATGCTGAAGGCAGACAACTCTTTGAGAGTGTGCTCGACAAATCACAGCAGTGGGGCAACAAAGAAAACATGATGTATGTGGTAGGCGCCACACGAGGCAGCATGTTTGAGACGATACGCCAGCACTGTCCCGACCACTTCCTGCTGGTACCTGGTGTAGGAGCTCAGGGAGGCAGTCTCCAGGAGGTGTGTCAGTATGGTATGACTGACGAGTGCGGACTCATTGTCAACAGCAGCCGCGCCATTATCTACGCAGCCAATGACGCATACTTTGCGGAAGCTGCCGCTGATGCCGCCAAGAAGGTACACGACGAGATGGCTGCTATTCTTTAGTTGTGTGTTTTATGTTTTGTGTTTTGCGTTAATTAGTTTTGTCAACTAAAGTAACTAACATAAAAC
>JAGDAU010000022.1 GCA_017959365.1 Prevotella sp. | reverse complement strand
TGTTCTCACGTTTCTTCTTTGCCATTTCATTATAGTATTATTTGGCAAAGTTACAAAAAACAAAGGGAAGAACCAAAAAAAATATACAAAGGATTTTTTTAACTCCGCTAAAATGCATAAAAACCGACCTCCAAACTCCGCTAAAATGCATAAAAAACCGTTATTTCCTGATTTCAACGGGAACGGCTGATGAATTAATAGTTAAAACTTAAGACTTAATAGTTGTCGCTGCGCGATTAAAAATTCAAAATTAATGGTTTATTGCAAAATTATTACTACCTTTGTAACAACTATAAACATTAAACCTTTAAACCAATAAGTTTAACGATTGCGAAACTTGAATTATACAATGAAAACTGTACGCTTAATGAATATCCGGCATAAGCCACACGGTGAGGTGATAGTGGCGTTTCTTCATGCGGCTTCTTTTATCATCTCTGTAATCGTTGTTGTTACAATGACAACGATATGCACGTCATGCGACTCCAAACAGGATGCCAGACAGCAGGAACAGGAGCAGACATATACCCCTACCCCATCACCTGATTATTATCAGACGGAAACCACGTCACAACAACCTGAGACGGTCTCTTCCGAACCGGAGGAAGAGAAGCCACAGGAAAACACTGAAATGACGACACCACAGACCATTGCCCCCACAACGACGTCCTCCTTATCACGCTATTATGAAGAGGGTTATGACAGAGGATATGACGACGGTGAGGATGACGCCGTAATGGATAATGGCTGGGGTGGACAATATGATGACGATTGTGATTACTCTGGTCATGCCCTCGAGGACTATCAGAGCGGATACGAGGATGGATATGAGGCCGGATATTATGACAACAGTGACGGTGATGAATAAACCCTCTGGTTATTCATCACCGTCACTATTGTCTGGTTATCTAAAGAAAACGTCTGTCTAAAGCGCGAGGCGTAAGCCGAGATAGTCACCCTGCATGTCGGGTTTATTCCAGCCGCGGATTGACACCCTGCAGAGGCGGGCTGTGCCGTGATAGCTGCCACCGCGCCGCACACGGCGCTCTGGGTTTGGACTTGCCTCGTAGCTGTTGCTCCAGTTATCCTGACACCACTCACAAACGTTACCTGTCATATCATATAACCCTAACTCATTAGGTTTCTTGGTCTTAACGGGGTGTGTCCATGCCTTGCTATTGTCATCATACCAAGCCAGCTCATCAACATTGTCACCCCCGGGGTATTTGTAATTATGACTCAGCTCACCGCCACGGGCGGCATATTCCCACTCTGCCTCTGTGGGCAGACGGAACTTATGACCTTTCGGCAGCTGTGACGACACCATGCGGCTCAGCTTCTTTACAAACTCCTGACACTCATCCCACGACACGCGGTCCACAGGATTGGTGTCACCGGTAAAGAGTGCCGGAGTGGTGCCCATGACAGCCTTCCACAGTTCCTGTGTCACCTCCGTCTCACCAAGCCAGTAGTCACCCACTGTCTCGCTGTGTGCCGGCTTCTCGTCATCGTAAGCCTCCTCACCCTGCTCCTCAGTGGCGCCCATGGTGAAAGTGCCACCCTTTATAAACACCATGGTGAACGACACTCCGTTGGCGGTGAAAGTGAAGTTCTCACCCACCTTAGCCTTACCTTGGGCCATTGTCATCAATGGCATTATCATCATCAAAAATACTAATGCTTTCTTCATATCTGTTTTTTCTTTTTTCGTATTTGCTCAACTGATTGTGTTTTGTGTTTTATGTTTTATGTTTTGTGTTAAATAGTTTTCGTGATTTCGACATTCTGGTATTCCGATTCTCAACACACAACTTACTAACTTGTTAACTCGTCAACTTTTAAACTCAACTGAATGAGAGATCAAAGCGCGAGGCGTAAGCCGAGGATGTTCAGAGCTATAGTCGAATAGAAACGGTCTCGGAAAGACACGCGGCAGGCACTGGCTTCGCTGCCAAAACAGCCACCACGATCCACGCGGTTGGAAACCGAAGTTGGTCCCGTGGGATTAGTCTGAGGATTACTGCTATATTCTTTAAAACCGTCCTGGCACCACTCCAGTACATTACCGCTCATATCATATATACCCAATTCATTAGGAGCCTTGGTGGCAACATCGTGTGTTTGGTCACTTGAGTTATCTCCATACCATGCCACATCGCCAACGGTATTGCTGCCGCTGTAAGTATAGCCATTGCTCTGCGTGCCACCCCTTGCAGCAAACTCCCACTCAGCCTCTGTAGGCAGACGGAACTTCCGACCTGTCAGCCGATTTAACTTGGATATAAACGTCTGGCAGTCTTCCCAGTTGACATTCTCAACAGGACGCTGGTTGCCGCTGTAACCAGAAGGATTACTGCCCATCACTGCCTCCCATAACGCCTGCGTCACCTCCGTCTCACCGATATAATAATCAGACAAGGTGACACTATGAACAGGCTACTCATCACTGTCTCCAGAAGTGCTGCCCATCTGGAACGTACCGCCATCAACCTTTACCATCTTAAAGGTTACTCCGTTGACATTGAACTCATTATTATCTTCCGGTGCCGTTGCTGTACCGAAGATGATGTTATAAAGTTCTGTCACATCGGTAGTATTAATCTCACCGTCATTGTTAAGGTCGCAGAGGGCTCTGTCTGTAGTGACGTCGGTACCGAAGATGACATTATACAATGTTGTCACGTCGGTGGTGTTTACCTGGTTGTCTCTGTTGATGTCACCCCTAAGAGGTTCCGGCCCAACTTCTTCCGGTATGGAGAAGTTAAAATTCGCCCTGTCTTTACTGTATGGGAACATGTAATACTCGTTGTCGTCGGTGACCACCTGGAACATCACCTTCAAACTATAGTTCTTACCGGGCTGCAAGCCTGATGCAATGTCAAATGAGGACCTTCCACTATAAAAAAGATGTTTTGTTACTATACCATCATCTATTGTATAGTAAGTATCTATGATCGTATTATCCATCGGCAGCGTATTCCATTGAGCATCAGCACCCTCTTCTTGAACCTTATATTGCAAAGTATAGCCACCCTCATCTTTTATTGATGCTTTCTGTGGAACAATCTCCGCTTCAAACCTATCGATTACAAGCGATTCCAGCTCTCCAGGCTGGTCGGAAGGCATGTATGAGCCGTCAGCAGAGAATAAATATTGTCGCTGTTCGCCATTTATACTCATGGTAATCAATGCAGGATTATTCCCATAAAACTTTATTTTGTCACTTTGCACATTGTCACCTGTCGCAAACAGTATCTTATAGTGTTCACCGCCGTTGTCAAAATTGATGGTGTTTTCATACTGGTCTTTGGCTTGCAAATAAAGCTCAAAGACCATCTTACGGGGATCAGTAAGCCAATCATCCTCCACAAGCTCTATATTGAGTTCCACGGCCCACTTGCCGTTCCCTTGACTGCTCAAAGGGATTGTTCCCCACTGGCCGGGCTCAGGAGTCCTGCCATCCTTATATGCCGTAGCGAATAACAATACTTCCGTTAAAGGGCTTTCTGTCTCCACCTCTACGCTGTTAATCACAAATGATGTGGTCTTCGCATCCGTCAGATCCACAGTTCTGAACCCTGTAGCGGGTATCTCATGTGTCTCCTGCTCGCCATTGATAGTGGCAGTAAATTTAACAGACTTAATCTGCGCCTGTACACCCAATACCATCAATACAAGCGCAATGAAAAGTGTAAATAGTTTTTTCATATTCTTATGTTTATAGTTATTTCAAAACTCAAAGAGCAAGACGCAAGCCTTCGCGGCTATCGCGAGCCGACGTCGAGCCAGAGAAACGAGTGTACACACGGCTGATATTGGAGTAGCTGCCCCAACTGCCACCACGGTACACGCGTTCGGAATTCGATGTAGGTCCCGTGGGATTTGTCTGAGCATCGCTGCTATAATCACCATACCGGTCCTGACAAAACTCAAATACGTTACCGGTCATGTCATATATACCAAGCTCATTGGCTGCCTTGGTTGCAACATTGTGTGTGCCATAATCAGGATCATCGAATCCCTTGGCGGAACTGTTTTCTGAATACCACGCCACATCGTCAATGGTATTACTGCCGCTGTAAGTATAGCCATTGCTCTGCGTGCCACCCCTTGCAGCAAACTCCCACTCTGCCTCTGTAGGCAAACGGAACGTACAACCCGTCAGCTCATTTAGCTTGGATATAAACGTCTGGCAGTCATTCCAACTGACAAACTCAACAGGATGCTGGTTGCCGATGAAAATAGAAGGGTTACTGCCCATCACTGCCTCCCATAATGCCTGCGTCACCTCCGTCTCACCGATATAATAATCAGACAAGGTGACACTATGTACAGGCTTCTCATCATCATACCCTGATGTGCTACCCATCTGGAACGTACCGCCCTCTACGGCAATCATTGTAAATGTCACGCCATTGACATTAAACTCCTTATTCTCTAATTTCTCCGGTAGCGTTGCTGTACCGAAGATGATGTTATAAAGTACTGTCACATCGGTGGTGTTAATCTCGCCGTCGCCGTTAAGGTCGCAGAGAGTTCTGTCTGTTGTGGTATCTGTGCCGAAGATGACATTATACAGTGTTGTCACGTCAGTGGTGTTTACCAGGTTGTCACCGTCGATGTCACCCACAAGTATTCCGCCGGCTATTGTAAAATGGAATACCGCCGGTTTATCACTTTCTGGGAAGAAGTAAAATTCATTATCCTCTGTCGCCACCTGAGCCAACACCTCAAGAGTGTATTTATAGCCTTGCCTCAATCCCTTTGCTACATCAATCGCAATATCATTGCAGACTGAGACGACTTTCTTCGCCAACTGATCATCCGCTTGGGTATAAGTCACCATAGTTATAACTTTCTTCGAGGTGGCTGTTTTCCATTCCACATCATCACCATTATCACCGTCCTTATATACTCTGTATTGTACCGTTACAGGATCATCATCTTTCAGATCGGCTGATAAGAGAATGGCTTCTATCATATATTTATCAATAATGAGTGATGTCAGTTCTTCCGGCATCTCTGGACCTATATACGATCCGTCAGATGACATACTATACGACAGAGTCTCGGAATCTGACCTTAGAGTCAAGGTAAACGGTGAGGAAAAAGAGCTACTTTCATCAAACTGCACCATCCCTTTGTTTAGCTTAGCAGAACTAACCTGGGCCTGCACACCCAGTACCATCAATACAAGCGCTATGAACAATATTAATATCTTTTTCATGTGTTTTAGGCTGTATGTTATTTATTAATTAAAGTTTCGCTTTCGCTCAACTTATTAGTTTAAAGTTTAATGTTTAATGTTTAGAGTGAATTAGATTTTCTATTTGACTATTGACTATTTGCTATTCGTTCCCTTTATTATCTCCCCACCCTTAACTCAACTCAGCTGGAGCTTGCGAAAGTTGAGTTAATTTACGTGCCAAATTTTCTTGGCGCAAAAATAATATTAATATTTTATATCAGCAAGAAAAAAGTAAATTTTTCTAAAAAACAAAGGAGCCGGCTCAATGCCGGCTCCCTTGTCAATATGTTCAGAGCTTAATGAACTTGCGGTTCAAGGCTCCACTCTTGTCTCTTACGCTGATGATGTAAACACCACGTGCAATCTGACTGACATCAAGACTGTTGTCTGCATCTAAGTGGTCGCTCTCTATGCACAGCTTACCACTGATACTGGTCACTGCCACGTAGGTCACCTCTCCGGTAACACCGCGCACATAGATACGATCCTGAACCCTTGCGGGCCATATGCTCATTCCTGCACCTGCGGTCTGTACCGTACTGATATCTGTTGCCACCTCCTTGATTACGACCTCTGTAGGCAGATCAAGCAACGGCAACTCATCGGCTGCGAAGATGGCGTCACCCTCTGTTATCACGAAGCTGTTCTTGCCTCCGTCATAGACATCGTATTTCACCTGCTCGGTATTGTTGCCATAGACTGTGATGAAATACTGGTTGTCAAGCAACTCTGATACACCACGCAGCTCGTCATCCACAAAGGCTCCGATGGTATAGGTGTCAGCATTGACTATTACCTCGTTCTTAAGCACGTTGGCGATTATCGGCATATTGTCGGCATACTGACGGCTCATCACAGTCATCTCCGGAAGGCTGCCCTCTCGGACGGATGCCTTGTGATAGCGCGCGCCGGTATCCTGTGACTCATCATCAAAGTCTGCCACGTTGAGGATGTCACTATCCACAACCGTTGTGGGATAACGGAATGATGTTGTAACCTGGGAATACATCTTATAGCCGAAGCCTGGAGACATCGTCTTAAGAGTACCCTTCCACTCCGTGCCGTCAAATACCGCGAACTCATCCTGTCCGACCACCATGTCGTTACGCTGAGCGTCCCAACCGCCAAGGGCGATGGCTACGTCCAATTCCTCAAACGGCAGGTAAGCCACCTTGTTCCAACCCTTGTTGAGCATTATCAAACCACGTGTGGTGGTGCTGTTCTGCGTCACATCGAGCGTCTTAGGCTCTGACATCAGGATCTGATAGGTCTCATCAGAATTCAGAGTAGTCAGGTCACCTGTCCATTCGCCGTTCTCATATTTCAACGTACCATTAGAGCCACGTATCTCAAGGGCTGAGCCACCGAGCTGAGCAAGCAGCGTCTGCACGTCAAGCAGGCTCTTGTCTGCCGGGTTCAGAGAGAACCAGTTCCAACCGGTGGTAAACTGATAACTGTTGGTAACCGTGACAGGTACAGGCTCGAATATCGGTGTCACGACGGTCTTACCATCCACGGTGAAGGTGTATGTCGGCTCTGTGCTTGCTATAGAGCCATTGACATTCCAGCCCACGAAGGTGTAGCCGGGCTGCGGCTCTGCCGTCAGTGTCACAGTCTCACCATAGTCGTATGTTCCGGTGCCACCGTTAACGGTGCCGCCGTCACCTCCGCTCTCTACGGTCACATCAACCTTCTTAGGAGTGAATACGGCTATCAGCCCTGTGTTGCCGGTTACGGTAACTGAGGCAGTGGCAGTGGTGCTGTACACCTCATTGTCCTTCTCCCAGCACTTGAAGTTGTAGTTGCTGTTAGGTGTGGCTGTTATAACAACGTTGCTGCCATAGTCGTACGTACCGCTGGCGGGAGACACTGTTCCACCGCTTGGCGGTGTAGCGCGAAGCGTAAGGGCTACCTTGCCGTCGGTCATCTGGTTCCAGCTAACCTTGTGGTCGTAGTCGCCATGGAAGCCTTCCATGTCGAGCATACGAGAACAGTAGTTGGTGAGGGTGAAGTAACCGCTCTGCAGTGTTGCTGTAGCCCAGCGCAGCGTGAAGGTCTGGTCATCCACCTTGGTGATGGTCGGCTTCTCCTCCACGACCTTTGCCTGACATACTAATGAGATATTATCCTTCAGCGTTGTCTCATCCACCGGCTTATTGTAGGTAACGGTGATGTCACCCGTGGTGCCGATATACAGCTCATCTCTTGCCACCTCAGGCAGACCCTCGACGTTGCTGACGAAGAGCGGTAATTCCGGACGCTCAGAGAACGTAATGGTATATGTCGTCTCGTCTAATGTGAGGAACTTATCCACGAAGTGCAGACGGTTCTCATAGATTGGATCTGTACCGTCAACGAGCGTGCGGTCGGTGGTCCATATATTGCGTGCGGCAATCACGGTACCGTCAGCCCTTACCACACTCTCCACGACACGCTTGCCACCTGTCGGGTCGAACACGTTGCCGTAGTTCCAGCCGAAATTGTCGGGCTTCACGCGCAGCACATACTCTGTGTCTGAGTTCTTTGTCAACTCAGCATAGCGTGCCTCATAGACGCGCTCTGTGGTGGCATCGCTGAGATACAGGTTGTCGGGATACTCATTGTAGTCCACCACATCATTGACAAGCCATCCCTTGAGCATATCGCCCGTAGGAGACTCTATGTCAATGCTGTGTATCAGCTCATGGATGGTGACATTATTGAGCAGTGAGAGGTCCTCGTTACCGTAGGATGTCACGTGGGTAGCCTCAACATTGTAAGCGGTGAAGTGTCCGAGCAGTGAGCACTCAAGCCACCACTGGGCGTACATCGTAGAGCGTGACGGTATGGTACCGAAGTTGGTCGGTATTGACTGTCCGAGCGACAGCACCTTCTCCTGACCGTTGAGCTGTGATGAGGTGAAGACGAAATCTACAAGCAGACCCTTCTCATTCTCAACAACCTTCGGCTGGTCGGTAACCATCTTCACATTAGTGGCATCGCCGTAGCCCTCATTCTCTATGAGCAGTGCAAACTCTGCCGGCACCACAGGCTCTATCCTATCCGTCAGCGGATCATCGCCGAAGATGTCACGCTGCATGAAGTAGGTGAGGTTGAGGTTCGGCGACGGTTTCACTGTCAGCGGCACCGGTGTGAGGTCACGTGTCACCGTGAGTTCTGTTGCCGGATCGATATAACTCAGTGAGCCACCGAAGTAGTACACCTTGTCGTGTGTCTCTGCCGCATACTTGGTAGGTATAAAGAGTATTGTTGCCACACCCTTGGCATCCTGTGCCAGAGTCCAGTTAGCGTCAAGACTTGTCTCACCCTCGAATCCGGTAAGGTTCTCGGCGGCAATGGCAAACTCATGTGCTGTTGCCACATTACCATCAACATCAGTCACCTCAATCTTCAGTTTCACGTCCTTCATCTCGCCTGCGCTGCTGTTGTTCTCTACAGTGAGCGTACCACGGAATGCCTGACGTGTCATCGTCATGGTCTGGTTAATCTGCAGTGTGACGCTTGCGCAAACGCTATTAGACTTGTTGCCGTGCTCCTCGTATGCCTGGACAGCTGAGTATGAGGCATCAAAGAACCTTGCCACTGTCTCATAACCGCGATTGACGGCACATGAGGTGACATAACCGATGTTGTCACAGAATTTATATAACCTCTCAAAATTAACCTGATTCTCGGCATCAGAGAATGTCATTGAGTTGTTAATACGCTCTATGCAACGGTCCAGTTCCTCCTGACTGATACACAGCGGCTTCACAGCCCACACATCATCAAACTCTATCGGACGGTCCTGCTCAAGCACATAATTAACGACGGTACAGAATTTATACATCTCGCCGCAGGTAGCCTTTACCCATGTAGGACTGCCGAACAGCTCCTCCACATAGTACATCTTATTGTCAAGCTGACACTGCATATAGAAGAGTGCATCGCAAAGCATTGCCAACGGTGCCGGGTAAGGCTCGTCAACCTTGCGCTGCGTCTCATGCTTGATCTGAGAGCGTGGCACATCAGAACCATAGTGACCCTCACACTCCCTCTGGGCCTGAGGCGGGTTGCCGGCGCGGAATGCCTCGAGGTCATCTATGTCCTCACTTATCGACTGTGCTGTATTGACGAGGTTCATCGCTTCATCAAGAGCATCACAGATCTTGCCGCTCTTCTCCTCGTCATTAACCATATCCTTGATGCCATCCTTGATCATCTTTGTGGAAAGCTCATTATAATCGTCCATCGTCTCTGGCACATGGAAACCGAAGACCTTCTCGTCTATCTCCTTACGCAACGGATTCTTGGTGTAGAGAGCTCCCATGAAATTGGCAAATCGCATCTTGTCTTTCTTGTTTGTCAGCTTGGTCCAACAGTCCTTACCGTATTCAGACCACTCATTACAGGTCTTCTCGGCTTTCTGGCCCTGTTCGTAAGCCCATGTGAGTCCCTTGCCGCCCGGAACATACTTAAGAGTGGTGATAACCGCGATTTTTAATATATCATGCGCTGCCCTGATCAGCTGCTGGGCATGACTGGGACACCAGCCGCCGCCACCGCCTATACCATCGCCATTGTCATGACCCCACACACCGGTGCCTGGGTTATTGCTCGGTGGCAGATAACCTCCGCTGGCGCTACCGCCACCGCCTTGCAGCAGTTTACCGCAGTCGGTGTCTATCTGTAGGTCCTTGGCGACACCACTCTGAGTGTCGTTCATGTGACACATATAGGTGTATATTGCCACGAGGCTCTGGATACAGTTCATCTTGCTGCCACCAGACTCATCACGACGCATTGGGGCTCCGGCGGTGTTCTTGCTGACACGCGTCACCTTGAGGCATGCGAGCCACTGCTGCTGCGGTGCGAGCTGCGATGGCGGAGCATTGATAATCTCATACTTGAAGTTACCGGAGATTCCCTCCTCATTACCTATCTGCTCCATGTCAAAGTTGTCGGCGGTGATAAGACCCTCGTTAGTGTAGGCATAGTAGAAGAGCATCGACTCGCCAACCTCCAGTTTCTGTATCGCCGTGATGTCATCTGGTCCTCTGACGGTGACGACAGGCATCGGAACATTGGTCTCATATACCAGGGTGGTAACAATCTTATACTCATCCTCCACCTCTGTCTCTACCACATCCCAGCTGACGCTGATAGCCTGATATTTAAGGACTACGGTCTCAAGGTTCTCCCTGCCGGGGTTGACCATGATGTTGTTGCGGTAGCCGTCGTGTTTGTCGGCTGTGACGTAGAGGTTGTAATATCCCTCTGGCAGGTCGTTAACGGTGAAGTGGCCGTTAGCGTCGCTCTCACCCTCGGCAATTACCTTGCCCGTGGTGGGATGACTCAGTTTAACGTGTGCTCCTGCCAGGTGAGGTGCCTCATCGGTAAAGTAGGTATATTCATCGGTGACATCCACTATCAGCGTTCCTGTGCTCTCGCTTACGGGCTCTACGCTGTATGACAGTGGAATACCGTCACCATTCTCGATATTGATACCTATCACACCCGTCTGCGGCACGTTGAGCTGCATATCATCCGTCGGTGTGAAGCGCAGGATGATAGTCGTGGTGTCCTTGGTAGCCATCGACGGCATGTCTATAGGTGTCACGGCAGAAAGCCACGGCACGTTAGGCAATGACAGACTGATACGTCCTGTCTCACCCATACCGATATTGGTGATCTCAATAGGATAGTCGCGTGACGCACCCTTGGTCATCGTGGCGTCGATGCGTGTGATGTTAGAGCGCAGCTTACCCTTCGGGGTACGGTTATAGTAATAGAATGTTGTCTCAAATGACGCACCCTCGGCACTCTTGATATTCAGACGGAGCGAATACCACTGGTCACCGGCTGAAGCCTCCTTGGGCAGTATGGTGAAATTCAGCATTGCCTCACCATTACCGTCAAGCTTGGCTATTGGCTGGCATGAGAACTCTATGTCTGGATTATCACTGACCACCTCAGCTGTGATATTGGTCTGGGTAAGCGGACAAGAGTTGGTGATGCTGAAATCGTCATTGAACGGCGTACCCACCATCGGCTCGTAACGGCGTACCTTGGCAACAGTACGGCGCAGACCATACACATTGAAGTAATCCTGCTCATCACTTAGCTTCTCTCCTGGGAAGCAGGCGCCTACCACATAGTGACCACCCACGCCCTTAGGATTGAAGGCAAGTTTGAAGTTACCCGTAGCATCTGTGGTTACCTCCATCGTATCGCGCACTCCGTCGAGGATGAAGTAAACCTCCACCGGGACGTTGGAGATCTTGCTTCCACTCACCTTACCTGTAAGGTTGACGGCGGTCTCCTTCTGTGAGTACGACTTACGCCCCACTTTCACCGTAGCGGTATATGGCGGCAACAGGTGCAGGTCGGTCTCTGACGAGGTGTTGTTGTTATACACAAGCTCCTTGACGCTGTGGTCTTCGTTGAGTACAGCATATAGTTTCCAGAAGCCTGTCAGCTCTGGCATGGTGACCGTCTCACTCACGGTGAGGACCTCATCCACGCCTACGGCCTGCTGGTTGTATAGCGTGGCGATGGGAATGCGCTCATAGTCACGGCTCACATAGACAGTAATCGGTGCGTTGGTTGCAAGCGGCTCGTTACCTCCATTGGCGAGATCAATGCTTATGGTAGCCTTACCGAGTGAAGCCACAGCAGCGGGACTGACCGTAATGCCGCTGATGGTTCCATCCGGCATACTCTGGTCGGTTATGAGAGCCCAGCATGAACCACTTGTGAAGCCATCGGCAGAAACGGTAAATACTACGGTGCGCTCATCATCGGGAATAGAGTTTTTCTTGACACCCACCGGTATCTCCACATAGTCCTGACCATCCGGGATGGTTGCGGTATGCTCGTAGGTGAGGTCACCATCCTGATCACTTGTTATTGTGACTGTGGTGGTTCCTGTGGTGCCGTTATTGCGAGTGACACGCAGTGTGGTGGCATAGGTGGCTCCCTCAAGGAGGTTGGAGCGCGAGGACTTGACATTAAGCGTCGGACCGTCGTTGTCACGTATCGTCAACGCCACTGTCGAGGCTCCTGTTACCGTACCACTCATGGCACATCCGCAGGATGCGGCATACACACCGGCGGTGATATTAACCACACGGTCGCCTTCCACCTGCTGGTTATCTCTCACTCCGATGGAGAAATTAGCCTCCTTGGCTCCGGCAGGCAGATTGATGGTCTGCTGCGAGTAGTACATGTCTCCGTTACCGTCGTCACTCAGTTTGATGGTTACGGCATTATTGACAAGTGTCTTACGTACTATTTTGGCAGCGATACAACCCGGACCGTCAGCCTCGCTAACAGCATTGGGGGTGATGGTCAGCTCTATCTCCGGCATGTCATCATCGTTAAGCACAACTACACACTCTGCCTTGTTGTACTTGGGATTAGTGGCATAGAACGCCGTTGACACCTGAAGTTCGGGAGTGACATTCTGCAATGCCTCAACATCGATTACCGCTGTCTTCTGACCCTTCGGCACTGTCACCGTGGCGGGGAAGTCAAAACGCTTCGTTGTCTCTGACGTGATGTTAAACTCCGTGTCTTCCTTCGCTGCTTTCGGCAGTGTGATAGTCAACTGGAAGCGGTCACCCTCGTTAAGCTCTGTCTGCGATGATGTGAGTGTAAATGATGGCAACTCGTTATCCTCTATGATCAACCGTCCGGTCACAGCCTCATAATTGTCTGCTGTGGCGGTGATGGTGACGACAGAGTCCTCGTCATTATACACATCATTGTCGATGGTACGGACATAGAAGGATGCTCCTGACTGACCGTAGCCTATGGTCACCGTCTCCGGCACCTGCAGGCGGTCGGGTTTATCGCATGAGAGGTTGAATGTCTCTGATATATACCTGCTTCCAGAACGGTTTATCTTAAGACGAATGTCACCGGAGTAGTTCTCCCTGACAGCACCGTCGGGCATCACAAGGCCCATACTCTTGGTAATGGTAACCCCGGCGTCAGCCTTGGCACTGTTGTTCCACTCTGCCTCCGGACGCTCACCACTATCGGAATTACCCTTGATAGCCACCTTGACACTGATCTTACCGTCGGCACCCAGTATCTCAGGCAAATCGACAGTAACACTGCGACTCACACTGCCACCCGGGGCTATACCGGCGTTCTCAAAAGCATTGGAGCCGACAAACGACTCTGACCCGTCATCACCGATGAGGTAGAAACTCTCTTTCCAACCTCCGGTGGACGCCTGCTCACCAATATTCTTTACAGTGAACGACAGCGTCATCTGACCACCGGGACGGATGTCGGCATTGGTAACCCTGAGGTTGCTTACCTCAAAGTCGGGATATGAGATAAGCGACAGGGTACCGTCTATGCTATTGGTAAAGACATCATTACCCTGACGGTCTGACATAACGACGTTAGACAATGTAATGTCGTATGTCTCGCCATCCGTCAACTCATTGGGCACATTGAACACTATGTCACACAACTTACCGCTGTTACCCTTCAGAGCCTTATTGGTGGGTGAATATAGCATGAAGCGATGTATGCCTCCTGACTTCTGACCTTGGATAATATGGTCCACACGTCTGTTGGCAGCCACCTGCGTGGAGTCGTAAAATACCTTACAGGAATTCCACTGTGAGCCCGGCAGTTTGACATCAAACTGCAGTGCGTAAATCTCCGATGTATTCTCAAGGTATATCGGCACGGATATTGTCTTGCCGAGCATACCATTAACCTTTTTTATCACAAGCTGGTTGACATCCTGTGCCTGTGCCGATGCGGCGGTAAGGAGCATGATGACAAACAGGGATAAATATCTTCTGACGTTTTTCATATCGATAGAGGTTATTTGATTATTACTTTCTTACCATTACGTATCACTATACCCTTATAGTCCTTACCAACCTTCTGGCCGGAGAGATTATATATGGCATCAGATTCATCAATGTTGATGGTGCCATTCTCTATGTTCTCTATGCCGGTGATGATTGAGCTGTCGTTAAGCCTTACACCGATGCGGCGGCCGTTAGGTGAGGCAAGCTGTGCCGTACTGACGGTGGCACCATTGGCAACACTGCCAAGCACAGTCTCACCAACCGGCAGGGATGCTCCTGAGAGACTATATATAACAAGGTGTGTGCGGCCGTCGCTCTGCTGTCTCATGCTGCATGTCATGCCAGGGATATTGGCAATAGCAATGCTGTTGGCACTGACATCATTGAGTATGATGTCGAGGGCTGCCACCTCACTGTTGGCTACGAGGCGCAGCTTGCCACCGCTGACAAAGAGTGATGCCTCTGTCTCTATATCCTTGCGCGGGGCGTTAGGACGTGCGCCAGCCTGCTTAGGCTGCTCATTGGCAAGCAGGATATCCACGTGAGGCACTATGTCGAGCACGTTTATCTTGTTGTCACTGTTCATGTCAGCGGCAGAGAAGTTGAATACGTTACGCTCTGTCACATTGAATATATCCTTATACTGATCAGAATACTCTGTCTGATCATCAAAATAATAAGAGTTATTGAACAGATAGAAGATATTCCTCTGCAGGTCAACGATGTCTGCCACACCGTCGAAATCAACATCACCCATGTCATAAAGCAAACGAGCCTTGAAACGGGTACTGCTATTGCCATCTCCATCATCGGCGAAATAGCAGTTGAACTCTGTGTTGGGAGCAGTATGCCATAAGCCGTGACCGGCAACGAACGGGGCATTACCTTCTAAATAGTTAAGGTATAAACCATTATAGCCAAGGTTAAGTGTCAACTTTTCCTTGAAACTGTGGTTTGCCACATCATAGAGCGAGATGCTCGGAATCATGCTGTACAAACCGGCGTCAGCCATGGTGCGCAAGTCAATGTCGAATGTAGAGGTTATGGTCTGATTACTCAGATCTACTGTTTCTACTGTCTCTGCCAGGGCAGGATAGAGTGACGCGAATTTGTTAGAATTTACGTTGAGTGATTTCAGTGCCGGCAAGGCATTGGCAAGTGTGGCGATGTTACCCTCAAGCTGGTTATTGCTGAGGTCAAGAGTCTCAAGTGTCGGACTAAGCGTATTACCTGCAGCGAGGTATTCCTCGACAGCCTTGCCGATGTCACCCTTCAGGCTCGCACCGTTGATCTTTATCGACTTAACCTGCGGCAGTGCGAAGATGCTTGCCGGCATATCGTTGGCGTTGATATTACGCAGTTTGGTAATGACGACGTCTGTCACATGACCGTTCTTCCATGTAAGGCCTGTGGCGTCAAGCAGGGATGTTTTGTCACCCTCAACGAGTGCCCAGTCTTTCTCATCAGCAATGACATACTGCTCTAAATTCCATGAGTAGCGGTTGTTCGGATCTTTGGTCTTGCTGTAGAAGTCGTAAAGTAACGCAAAGTCCTCATCGGCAAAGCCCTGGACGGTATGAGTGTAGATATTATTTAAGGTGGCTGCCTTGTAATAAGGTCCCTCCTCAAAAGCAAGCGATATCTTATAATCGCCACCCTCTATGGGTTGTGTGGTGGTCTTGTTGCCCTTGCTGTCGGTATAGTACACACGGTAGTTGCCCATACCCTCAAACCACTCTACCACTACCGGCTGCGGTCCACCACTATAGTATGTGTCCTTATTCTCCTGCTTGAAATGAATAAGGTCGGCGGTAAGGTTCTGTTTGGCAGCGGGATATCCCTTAACCTCTGAGATACATGGCGACTGCCACTGTGTGGCATTGGTATAGTCGTCAACGGCACTCTCCGGCACGAGCAGTGAGAATGGTGTGTCATAAGTACTGAGATAACTGCCAAGGATTTTATTACTCCAGCCGTCAGTACCAAGAGCCGGTGGTGTGGTGCCCATCATACCTACGCTATTCACCTTGAAGTCATAGCCGAAATCAAGGCCGGAACCTGTTATGCTCTCTACAGAGGCAGGAACATTCAGGAATTCAAGGTTCTCGCAGGAATAGAAAGCACGCCCCATCTTCTTCAGCGTGTTTGGCAGTCTGACATACTGCACTCCTGAGCTATAGAAAGCTTCGCTACCTATCTCTGTCACACCATCGGGAATATATATAGCCACAAGACTGTCACACTCATAGAAAGCCCCGTCTCCTATCTTTGTCAGCGTAGCGGGCAGGTCAACGGTACGTAAGGCCTTACAATTAGAGAATGTCTGAATAGGTAAAGCCGTCAGATTCTCCGGCAGGGTAACGCTAACCAGCTTGGTACAACCATCAAACATCTCATAACCCATGGTCTTCAGATCCTTGGGTAATACGGCAGTCTTAAGCGATGAGCAATCACGGAACGCCATGTCACCAAGGCTGTCAACGCTGTTAGGTACGATAACGCTACGCAAACCGGTGCATTCGGTAAAAGCATCGGAGCCAATGGTCTTAAGACCAGAGGGCAGTGTGAGTGTCTTGGCATTCTTACAACGAAGGTATGCGCAACTACCTATCACCGTCACCTGACTCGGAACGACTATTTCATCAAGCCCACAGTCGGCAAAGCAGTACATAGCATCAAGACTCGTTATAGTGGAGGGTATTGTCAGGTTCTTCAGCGATGTGCATCCATTGAGCAGACCTTCTGGTATCGCCGCGATTGTGGCGGGGATATCGAAACTGGTAATCGACGTGCAGTAACTGAAGGCATAATTGCCAATACTGCTGATCTGTGTGGAATTATTGGTAAATTTCGTCACATTGGAGCAACCGCTGAAGGCATTGGTGCCGATGGTCTTCAGCGAGGCGGGGAATGTAACGTCGCCAAGCTGCTGACAGTAACTGAAAGCATAGTCGCCTATTGACTGTATCTTATTGCTCAGCGGAGCTGTTGTCAATTTAGAACAACCTTGGAACATTGACTCAGGTATGGATGTCAGATTAGCCGGAAGCTTGACACTCTCAAGGGCTATGCAGTTATTTAACACGCCGTTACCCAAGGTTGTCAGACCATCGGGGAATGTCACGCTGGTAATCTTCTGACATGACTGGAATGCGTATGCACCCACCTCGGTCACTGTGCTGGGAACAGTAATGGCACCCTCAATATTATAGCATTGTGAAAAAGCGAGATTGCTGATCTTCTGCAAACCGGAAGGCAGGTCTATGGATGTCAGTCCCTGGCAATTAGCAAAAGCGCCCTCTCCTATAGTGAGCAATGCTGAGGGAAGAGTGATGCCTGTCAGCTTAGTGCACTGATAGAAGGCACTCTCGTCGATGCTTGTCACTCCATCAGGGATGTTGAGGTTTGTCAACGCACGGTCGTAGCAGAAGGCGCGGCGACCAATACTCGTAACCGTGGATGGCAGCGTCACATCCGTCAACTTGTAGCAACAGTCGAAGGTTGACATACTAACCATTGTTGGACCCTCTGGTATCACGATAGACGTGAGATTCTGACACTGATTGAAGGTGTAGGAACCCAACGTATTCAGCGTGGTGCCAAGGAATGTAACTGTCTGGAGATTCTTACAATTCTGGAAACAAGCATCATCGAAGGACTCAAAACCGGCAGGAATGGTAATCTCTGTCATCGCTGTACACCCATCGAAGGCACGGAAGCCCATAGACTTCAGCGATGACGGTAAATTGACCTTGGTAATCCACGTCTTACCCAGAAAGGCATTGTTACCAATGCTGGTCACAGTGTAGGTCGTACCCCCGCTGATTATCGTCTGCGGCACCGTAATCTCCTTAGTGCCCTGATACAGACATGCCGTCACAGAGGCGGTGTTATCGCCACTGTTGAGCGTGTAATCCAACGAGTCAACCTCAACGGCGGATAATCTTGCCACAAACATGGTAAGCATCACCACCATACAAAGTGTAATTCGTCTTTTCATAGTCTATAGTTATTTTAGTTAGTAATAAATTTCAGGTCTTACGCTACAGATACTACAGAAAAACCATAGTTACTATAGGATACTTTTCTTCATTTTGCAAAGATAATAAAAAAGTCTGATAGCAGGTATAATAAAAACCGCTTATTTATAAATCACCACTATTCATTGATGAATGATGCATTTTTCTTGACGAATGGAAATAATTGCATTAATAACATAAAATAATGTGTTTTTTTGCAAAAAAAGGCGTATCTTTGCACGTATGAAAAGAATATTACTGCTAATCTGTATACTTATGGTTGACTTTGCCATGATAATGGCACAAATAACCAATGAACAGAGCCTCATGAAAAGCCAACTGAGCAGCAGGAGGTTCACTACACAGGACGGACTGCCGCAGGTGCAGACCGAGACCGTGTGGCAAGACAGCAAAGGGTATATATACATAGGTACGCTGTCGGGATTCGTACGCTACGACGGCATGTCCTTTACACCTTTCCTGAAAGGGCAGAGAGAAAATATCATTGCATTTCAGGAAAACGGTGACAAGGTGACGGCGTTAGGCTTCAGAAAGAAATTCACCATTGACGGAAACAATACCATAATGGAGAAAATTGACCCGGAGTGGCACTGGCTCACCAACAATTTCAACTCTCCTGACCTGCCATCGGGGTTGACAATCTGTGAGGACGACAAGGAGACGCACCGAAGAGTGTGCCGTATCACTGACAAAGGAATTGAGACGGTCTTTAAAAGCGACATCTTCGACAAGATGGAGCCAGACCGCAAACTATACCTATGCGGAGGCAGTTACTACGTACCCACACCAGAGGGACTGTACACAGTAGATTATAAAGGTAAAGTAAAGAAAATCTCCGACAAACAGGACGTCTATACTCTTACGGAACACAACAAGTTGCTATACGTCTTCTGCGGAGATGGTATATACACACTGAAAGACGACAAACTGACCCGCATTACCGAGTTTGAGTTTCCTAACCCTGACTATGGACTATACGTGAGGAAAACACAGAAAGGAAAACTGATCATCGCCGATGCACACTCTATTTTCTTCTACGACGGCAAGAATGTGACACTCGCCACTGAGGGGTATAATATGATAAAGAGTATCTTCGTTGACCGATGGGACAGACTATGGGTGGCTACATACCAAGGAGTGTACTGTTTCTTTCACTCAAACTTCACCAACCACCGTCTGACCAACGCCAACGACATCATAAGGGCATTGGCAACAAGTGAAGACGGAGAAATAATAGCAGGCACACTGAACGGCAGCCTAATGTCAATCAATGCCAACACCGGCGAAACAAGTCTCATAGACACTAAAGCCGGCAACTATTACATTCCAAATGCCGCCGTATGCGGATCTGACATTTACATGGCAGGAAATGGAGATATCATGAGGTGGAACGGCACAGAGGCGGAATGGCTTAATATGCCACGCGACAGATACACCTTCGTTTCAAATGCTGCCGACAAGATTATTATCGGCTCTAAGAGCTCCATACAGTCATACAATCCTAAAACGGGTACAACAGACACTCTCTCAACAGAGATTCCTCACCCGTGGGCTGCGGCTATTGACAACAGAGGGATTCTCTGGGTAGCGTCAAGTCGTGGGCTCTTCTTCATTGACAAAGAGGGTAAGACACAGGAGATAGAATACCAAGACAAACCTATCATAACAAGTATGGTGGCTGACAGAGGCGGAAATATTCTCTTCAGCTCTGCAGACTCACTCCTGGCTATACGCAACGGGAAAATAGAGAACTTGTCGGATCAAATACCTCAACTCAATGATCATGAGATACGGTCAATATTCATCACACGGAGTGGATATCTCATCATAGCTGTCATAGACGGACTCTTGGTGGCGCGCATCGACAAAAACCTCAATATCACTGACACCCACTTCTTCAACCACGAAAACGGCTTCACGGCTATTGAGCCTCTGATGGCTACAATGACAGAGACTGCCGACGGAACGGTATGGATGGCGTGTGTGGAGGAGACAGTGTCTTTCAACCCGGCAGCTCTGCTCAATGACAACAGTGAACCGACGGTAATAAAAGCACCCAAACCATGGTGGCAGAGATGGTGGATATGGATGATATGCGCCGCGGTAATAGCTCTGACAACATGGCTCCTGGCACTACGCTATGAGAAAAGACGCAACAAAGCTGCCATACAGAAGTTAGAGAGAGACAAGAAACAGAAAGAGCTGCAATTATGCGCTATCAGGCTGAAGGCAATACCACATTTCCATTCTAACGTGTTGGCGGGAATAGAATACTTCATACTCAACAACTCCACCAAGGAGGCATCAAGATATCTGAAGATTTATTCCGACTTCACTAATGGCACGCTGACAGACATCGACCGTGCGGCACGAACTATAAAAGAAGAGACGGACTTCATCAACAAATACCTGCAGTTGGAGAAACTCAGATTAGGTGACAGGCTAAGATATGACATCACCATAGACAACAACATCGATAAAAACATCCTTATCCCCAATATGCTACTGCATACCTATTGTCAGAACGCCATCAAACACGGCATAACCCTACGTCCTAACGGAGGAAGCCTGAAGGTATCAATATCAGATGACGAAAAAGACATACACGTCAGCGTGGAAGACGATGGCGTAGGCAGAGACGAGGCTGCCAAGCACCACAAGGACTCTACAAAAATGGGATTGAAGATACTATTGGAGCAGATAGAACTGTATAACCAGTCTAACGACAGACCAATAAGACAAGTGATAACAGACCTCAAGGATAATGACGGCCACCCCACCGGCACCCGCTTTGAAATGATTATTCCTAAAGAATACAAATATGAGTAAAACATTCACTGCTATAGTAGTGGAGGACGAGAAATTCCCACGCCTGTCACTGCTACGTAAGTTGGAAGTATTCAGACCACAGATAGATGTCATTGACAGTTGCGACAACTATGACGACGCTCTCAAGAGCATTGTGCGCAACAAACCGGATATCCTGTTTCTTGATATACAACTGAGAGGCTCTGATACAATACAATTGCTGGAACAACTGGAAAAGGTGATGACACTGCCATGTGTCATCTTCACAACAGCATACAACAACCGGGATTATCTGATGAAAGCCATCAAGTTTGACGCCACTGACTATCTCGTCAAACCGATTTCAGAGGAAGACCTGACACTCGCCATAGGAAAAGCTGTGGAAAAACTGACAGCAAAGGAGATAACAGAGACAACCGGTTTCGACAAACTGGCATTCCGCACAACAAGCGGTAAAGTGTTTATTAACAAAGACGACATCGCTTTCATCAGGGCAGACGGCAACTACTCAACGGTAGTGACATTCCATAAAGATGAGATGATACTCGAAAGCCTCGCTCATCTTGAGCGCCACCTCAACCCAGACACATTCCTACGCACCGACCGCAGCACCATCATCAATATCCATAACCTTTATAAGGTGAACGGCAAGAAACGAATATGTGTACTCCGCTCCCAAGACGGCATTGAGAAAGAAGCGACTCTATCAAAAAACGGCATAGACACACTGATGAATATGTAATTTTCTTAAATCTCAGCCGTAGCGGCATTGAGCCACTGTTGCTCAACGGTAGTGAGGTGTGGTAACAGACGCTCCCTAACGGTGGCGTGGTAAGCGTTGAGCCAGGAGATTTCTTCAGAGGTAAGCATGTCGGTGATGACGGGTCTGGTGTCTATTGGACAGAGGGTAAGTGGCTCAAACTGCAGGAACTCACCAAACTCCGTCTTCTTATAAGGTATCACAAGAAGGGTATTTTCTATCCTCACGCCAAAACGGTCCTCGGCATAAATACCCGGCTCATCGGTAACCGTCATACCTGCCACTAAGGGCGCTCCACGATACTCCATACGTATCTGGTGCGGACCCTCATGCACATTGAGATAACTGCCAACCCCGTGACCTGTACCATGCAGGTAGTTGTAGCCGTATGACCACATATCATGGCGGGCTATGGCATCAAGCTGTGTACCACTCGCTCCCTTGGGGAATTTCAACATCTGCAACTGAATATGTCCTTTCAGCACAAGGGTATAGGCAAGACGTTCCTCCTCTGACAGCGGACCAAGGGCTATGGTACGCGTGATATCGGTGGTACCGTCCTGATACTGTGCTCCGCTGTCTATCAGGATCATGCCGCAGGGCTCTATACAAACGTCCGTCTCGGGTGTTGCCTCATAATGCACTATAGCGGCATGGGCGCCGTAGGCGGCTATGGTGTCGAAAGACAGACCCTTATATAACGGTTGCATAGCGCGCAACCGGGTTAGAGTCTTGTCAACTCCAATCTCTGTTAGTGTGCCTTCAGCAACCATCTCATCCAACTGACTGAGGAATTTCACCATTGCCACACCGTCACGCAGCATGGCACCGCGAAATCCCTCTATCTCAAAAGGGTTCTTGACTGCCTTCATTGCCGCAACAGGAGAGGTTGCGGATATTATCTTCGGACGCTCTGGCTTATGATAGAGCACGGTGTTCACCTCATCGGGGTCGAGCAGTATGGTGTATTCAAAGTAGTCCTTGAGTCCATCCCCCACCCTGTTATAATCATCTGTCAGAACACCCTGACCACGCAGATAGACCTCCACCTCTGCGGTTATTTTACGATGATCTACATAAAGTGTTGCCCTGTCGGAGGCGATGAGTAGATAAGCCACAAACACCGGGTTACAATGAATATCGGAGCCACGCAGGTTAAGAAGCCACGCTATATCATCAAGTGCAGCAACAAGCAAACCGTCGGCATGATGTTCCTCATGCAGGCGGCGGCGCAGTCGCTTCAGCTTGTCAGCAGCAGCCTCACCGGCGTACTCCATCGGTTGTATCTCAACCTTATTTAGGGGCAGCGGCGGTCTGTCTGTCCAGATCCGGCCGAGAGGGTCAAGATTGGTGCGCAGCGTCAGACCGCCATGCCTACGGAGGTCATCACGCAACGCCTTCACCGATGCCTCTGAGGCGCACCATCCGTCTATCGCCACCTCGGTGCTGCCACCCTCTGCCAGCACCTCTCTACCGATCCATTCGGCAATGGTTGGTGTGCCGTCAATCTTCTCTTTCATCAGCACAAACTCTGAGCCTTCCAGCTGCTGGGCAGCAGCTATGAAATAGCGCGAGTCGGTCCATAGCGCAGCACTACGCATTGTCACCACGGCGGTACCAGCAGAACCGTTGAAACCGCTTATCCACTCTCGACCCTTCCAGTGGTCAGCCACATATTCGCTGTTGTGTGGGTCAGTACTCGGAAAGATGCATGCCGCTATTCCTTCCCTTCTCATCAACTCTCTCAGTGCCTCAATCCTGTCTTTTATCATTCCAATTGTAAATTAGAGATTACAAAGATAGACATTTTACATTTAATAACTATTAAAATCATCATTTTTTTCTGAAAAAAAAGATTTTTTACGTACTTTTGTGGTCTGAAATGAAAATTACAAACAATTAAACATATTACTATGAATTTTTTGACTAACGAGAAACTCACTATCGTGGGTGCAGCCGGAATGATCGGCTCTAACATGGCACAGTGCGCCGCTATGCTGCGCTTAACCCCAAACATTTGTCTGTACGACGTTTATGAGCCAGGACTGGAAGGTGTGGCTGAGGAGATGCGTCACTGCGGTTTTCCGGGCATACATTTCACTTACACCACGGATGTGAAAGTGGCTTTCCGTGACAGCAAATACGTTATCTCTTCCGGTGGTGCTCCACGTAAGGAGGGTATGACACGTGAGGACCTGCTTAAGGGCAACGCTGCAGTGGCTGAGGAGCTGGGTAAGAACATCCGCGCCTATTGCCCCGATGTGAAGCATGTTGTAGTAATCTTCAACCCCGCAGACATCACCGGTCTGATAACACTCATCTACTCTGGCCTGCGTCCATCACAGGTGACCACTCTCGCCGCACTTGACTCTATCCGTCTGCAAAGCGAGTTGACAAAGCATTTTAAGATTGAGCAGGATGAGGTACAGGGTTGCCGCACATACGGCGGACATGGTGAAGCAATGGCTGTTTTCGCCTCCGGCGCAACAATACAGGGTCAGCCTCTTAGTGAACTGATAGGCACCGACCGCCTCTCAAGTGAGCATTGGGAAGACATCAAGCATAACACCGTACAGGGTGGCTCCAACATCATCAAGCTGCGTGGCAGAAGCTCATTCCAGAGTCCCGCATACGTGTCTGTTAAGATGATTGAGGGTGCTATGGGTGGTGAGCCATTCACATGGCCTGCCGGACGTTATGTGTCATTCGTCGGGATGGACCATATTGTTATGGCTATGGACACACGTATCACAGCCGAGGGCGCTTACTATGATGAGCCAATGGGTACTGATGAGGAGATGGCAGCTCTGAAGAAGAGCTACGAGCACCTCTGTAAGATGCGTGAGGAAGTGATAGAACTCGGTGTCCTGCCACCAGTAGAGAAATGGGGCGAGATTAATCCCAATCTCAGGTAATTACACCTTTTGCTATAGGGAAAGCAGAGATTGCGAAAATTCAATAAATTAATAATCCTCAGCGGTTTGTCACTGCTGAGGATTATTTTATTTTCTCATTATCGCTGCTATTATGAGACTCATGAAGAAACCGCCGGTAAGGTTCATATTGGCAAAGCCAAGTGACAAGTCTATAGGGGTCATCTTACCAATATCCTCCATGATAGTGTCAAGCATCTCAGGTGTCAACTTATACGCCTCAAGAACGGCCTGACTCTCCTCACGGTGCATAATAAGTCCAAACTGACTGAGCAGGAATCCCTGGTCAACATAATTAAAATAAGCCCACTGAGCTAAAGCAAACAGTATGCTGGCATAGAGAAAGACCATAATACAATAGGCGAATGCCCTACGGAAGCTGATACTCCCGTCAAGCGCCTCATCACGGAAATGACGCAGACGGAACGCCACAAAGAATGGTGTAGAGACCGCAAAGAGCATCCACACGATGCTTAATGCCGGATGCCCGAACTGTCCTAAGTAGCACCCGAAACTGGAAATCCATATCAATGCCAACAACAGGCCGTCTATACCCGCAAAGGCCCGCAACTGATGTATCTTTTCACCTAATGTCATTAAATCTCAAAACTTTAAACAAAAAACAAAAAAAAACCAGGGTGCTCGGCGCTTCTGGCGCCGAGGGGCTGTCAATCCTTTACCCTCTTATCGCTACTCTCTCTGATTGTCAGTTTCATTGGAACTATAACCTTATGAATCTTCCTGTCTCCACGGATATCTCCTAACAGCAACTCACAGGCTTTCACTCCCTGCACGTATGCCTGATCGGCTATAACCGACAGTTTGGGAGTCACAAAAGCCGAGGTGTCGCCATCGGTAAAACCTATTATCGCCACATCCTCCGGTATGCGTAAACCAAGCGACTTGATAGCCTCAAAGGCAGCGTAAGTGATGATATCGTTGAAGGCAAGGATCGCGTCGGGGCGGTTGTCGCTACCCAACAGACGGAGCGTTGTTTCCATTGCCACATCGAAATCAATCTTATCACACACCACAAGATTACGGTCTATTGGGATACGGTTCTCGCGCAATGCCTCTAAATAACCATGCTTACGCCGTTTGACCATGTCAAGATGGTTGGGACCGCCAATGAAGGCGATACGCCGGCTACCGGTGTCTATGAGGTGTTGGGTGGCGCGCTGTGCCGCAACATCGCCATCCGCTACCACTGACGAGAAGAGCTCCGGCAGGCAGGTACGGGCAAAGAATACTAAAGGCATACCCATATCGTGTATCTCCCTATAGTGGGAGTAGTCACGTGTGGTCTGTGCCAAACAGGCTATGATACCCTCCACATGCATAGTGATAAAATTGTCAATGGCCTCACGCTCCTTGGCGTCATCCTCATGACTATTGGAACAGAATACGGAGTAGCCCTCCTCACGTGCCCTGTCTTCTATACCGTCGAGCACACCAGCGTAGTAGTGAGTGACAAGATTAGGCACCACCACACCAATTATCTTAGGAGCCTCCTTACGCAGGCTCTGTGCAAAAGGATTGGGACGATAGTTGAGTTCTTTGGCAAGTTGCTGAATCTTGCGTTTCATCTCTTCGCCCACCTCATGGCTGTTGCGTAACGCCCTTGATACAGTGGCTATTGATACCCCTAAGCGTTGAGCCAAGTCCTTTAATGATGTTCGCTTTGTTTTTGCCATGGTAATAATATTAGATTATTTCATTTCACGTGCCTCACCAATGCATGCGTTTGGCATCTGTATGTGAAGCATTGAGCATATCGTTGGGGCTATATCGGTGATGTGAGTCTCTGTCATGGTAGAGCCATGCTTAACCTTCCATCCGAAAAGCACAAATGGTATATGTGAGTCGTAAGGGTTCCATGCGCCATGCGACGTACCCTTATAATCCGGAGAATTCTTGGCAATGAAGACCTGTGGACGCATTACCACTACCACGTCACCCGAACGATGGGGATTGTAGCCGTTGCAAATCATCTCACGCAACCGCTGCGGCATGGAATAGCCCGATACTTTCTCAAAATCAACAACATATTCGAAATCCGGATTCTTACGCAAATAGTCTATCAGTGTCTGCTTCACGTCATCCAACTTCAGTCCCTCGGCATGTATCTTGTCATGGTCGAGATAATATCTGCATGAGTTTACATCCAAAAGTAAGTTTGAACTGACGGAACAGGCCTGACGAAGGTATTCGTTAACGGTTTTCACTGTTTTCCAACCCTCCCATCCACCAGCGGGAATACGATAACTCTGCATAAGATTATAGTTATGGGCTGCTCCATGGTCAGCTGTAAGAAACAGCAGATAGTTGTCGCGGCCGATCTCTCTGTCAAGCTTGTCAAGGAAATGCTTGAGATCTTGATCAAGACGCATGTACACTGACTTGTTCTCGGGGCCGCGG
This sequence comes from Prevotella sp., assembly GCA_017959365.1. Classification (GTDB taxonomy): domain Bacteria; phylum Bacteroidota; class Bacteroidia; order Bacteroidales; family Bacteroidaceae; genus Prevotella. The sequence goes on along the minus strand of JAGDAU010000022.1, from coordinate 2,604 downwards.
GTGCCAAAGGCATGTCCTATGACATCTGTTGATGAGATGCTCACGGTAAGCAGGTCGGTGATATCATCACGCCCAAGCTGCTCGTTGTCTATTAATGCCTCTGCCATCTGGAATGTATTGGTTACACTGACCTCCTTATCACCAATATATTCTTCTGGCGTAAACTGGTGAGTGTTATTAAACTCCTCGACCCATTGAGGCAACTTATCCATATAGAAGGTGCTTGTCACAAAATGACCGGCACTGGTATCCCACCAATATGCGCCATCAGCGCTATGTCCGGCTGGCAGGATGGCGGCACGGTCCTTAAACGCCACCCCAAAGACACGCGCCTTGAAGTCAGTGGCAATCTTAAGCTCATCGCCAATGGTAGTGGATAACATGAGACGGGGGGACATCTGACCCTCCTTGCTGGCGGAACCCACACTCCTCACAGCAGGGTCGAAGCAGCAATACACTTTTTGTCCATCAATGCGGAAGTCATTGCCGCAGATACCATGCATGGCTGGTGTTGTGCCTGTATATACGCTGGCATGACCTATTGCTGTTACCGTTGGAATATAATTAATAAGGTTGTTCTCAAATGAATAGCCTTCATCCACGATACGCCGCAAACCACCCTGACAGTAGTCGTCATAATAATAATACAGATAGTCCCATCTCATCTGGTCCACCACGAGACCAACAACTAATTTAGGACGCTCCACCTGTGCTGAGACCTCTGCCAATCCAGACATCATCATACACATAATGACAAGTATAATATTAACAAAATGCCTTCTCATGCTATTAGTAATTATTTAATCACAAACTTATATATCCCATTGCCACGGGAGCCCATGACTGCGGTATTGCCTACCACGACAGGCGATGACTCGAAATTATTTCCCACCTGACGTTTGCAGACCACTTCGCCGGTGAGTCCTTTCACAAGCCAGACGGTACCAGAGGCATCGCCGGTGAAAACATACATCTCGCCCGCATCATTGACAAATGCCACAGGTGATGACCACGCAAACTGCTCATAACCGACAGTCCACAGCACATTGCCGTCCTTTGTACTGATAGCTGTCAACTCACCAGGATGGTCGCCCGCCTTGTTTCGGCATATATTAAAGAACAACATTCCGGCGCAATCACCCATACCCACAAGCGGAGTACTGTACATGCCACCATCAAGGGTCTTACCATTGGTATCCACACGGCAACAGGGTATCTTTGTCTCCCAAACTTTCTCACCTGTCAAACCGTTAAGCTTAACAAAATGGCAATTACCGTCATGACCCTGCTTATCTACCTCACAGGCGGTATAGACGTATGGTATGCCGTTCTCAGGACAGCAAACGATGGTGCCATCGGTATCATCATGATTATTATAATACCACACGGGGCGCATAGTATTTAGGTTGACGCAAAGGACATTACCCATGTTGTCTGCAAAATAGCCATAATTGCGATAAACACACAGACTGTTCTCAACACCGGGTGCAGCGCCACCAACACGATAGCGGAGGACTGCAACGCGCGTCAGACCACCTTGGCTACGCTGATATTTATATATACTACCATTCTCACCACACCAGAACAGATACCCACCCGCAACAATGGCATTGCTGTCGAAAGCGTTCCACGCACGCTGGGCTTTGGCGTCGGAACCCACAAACTGTGTACGCTCACCTTTCAGAAGATCGAAGACCATACAACCGAACGGCTGTGTGCTGTTGATACCCTGACCAACATACAGGTTCTTGTAATTGGGGTCAAGGGATACAGAGCCCTTGACGGGATTGCCGGCATCCATCGGCTCACGCGACAGTTTGCCTGTCTGATAATTGATGAAATAGACCTTGCCGCACAATGAACCGACAATAATCTCCTCATCACTAAAATCATTAGTCACTTTATGGTTGCTCTTCCTGAAGGCATCCATGTCCTCTGGAGTCCAATGGACATACACTGGCTGACCGGTCCATCCGCTTCCCCCACCCCATGACCCATGCTTGGTGTTACTCATGTCGGGGCCGTTTTCTGTCTCTACTCTCCACGCCACATCTATCTGAGTGGGGGTGCCGCTAATGCTACCGCCAAAAGACGCGTCGCGCATAGGCGTACCACGAAAGATACATTTTCCGTCAAAAGCAGCGTATGCATCGATGAGGTCTTTCAGGCTATAATCACCCTCTATGGCATTCTCTACTGTAAAATCAACAGTGTCAACGGATGAGAATGTAGTGTCTGGAAGGAAATCGTCTGGCACACGAAGCCCCTCCACTGCCGAACTGTCAGCATCACCCTCTTTCAATCCTGTCTTTTCACCGCAAGCACACAAAAGGGCAAAAACAGATAATAGTGACACAAAAAGTAATGATTTTACACTCATAGACAGTTAACTTGGTATTAGTAATAAAATATTACGCAAAAATACGTGTTTTTTTTCAGACGACAAAATTTTAGCCTCTTTTTCTTTAAAAAAAATCATGTTAAGCATTATATTTGTTGAAATAAATCAATTTTAAGACCTTTTTTTATAAATAAATCACTGTCACACTGAAAGAGACATGTTTCACAACCAATCCAACTGCCGGCTCGAGCATCAGCGTGAGC
>JAGDAU010000242.1 GCA_017959365.1 Prevotella sp. | reverse complement strand
TGGCAACGCCTATGCCGTCGTCAGCGCCAAGGGTTGTACCCTTTGCCTTCATCCACTCGCCGTCAACGTATGTCTGTATCGGGTCTTTCTCAAAGTCTATCTCCACATCACCGCGCTTCTCACAGACCATATCTATATGGCTCTGGAGAATCACGGTCTCACGGTTCTCATAACCCGGTGTGGCTCCCTTGCGGATAAGCACATTACCCACCTCATCTACGATAGTCTCAAGATTGCGGTCCGCGCCGAATTTCCTCAGAAACTCTATCATCTTCTCTTCCTTCTTGGAAGGACGTGGGATAGTATTTATTACCGCAAACTGTTTGAACACTCTTTCTGGTTTTAATGTTATTTTCTCCATGGTTTTTATATTTTTATTATTTTCATATTTCCCGCTTGTTAAAAGGCATTTTTAGCTTCGCCATAATTACTTTGTCTTGAAAATATAAAGAAAAACAAGGTTTTCTTTTGTATTTTTTTCGACTTTTCGTAATTTTGCAACGTTTTTGGCGTTTCTAAACAGTACGCTTTCACAAAAGCTGATGCAAATTTACTAAAAAATGGTGGAAACAATAATATTTAGCGTGTTAATAATTGCTATTGCAATGATATTTTTTTGCATTAAGGTGATTATCAAGCCTGGCAGCTCTTTCTCTTCACAACACATAGAGGACAGCCAGGCTATGAAAGACCGTGGAATACATTGCGTTTTGCATCAGGACAAAGAGGCAAGAAAGAAATAACTATATAATTAATTAAGACAATGAACAAAAAAAACTTTTTCAAGACACTGGCTATAGCAGCCGTGACAACATTATTTGTAGCATGTGACAAACAGAATGATCCGGCACCACAGCAGAAAGCTGACGGAAAGGCAACAGCCGTGGCAGGACAGAAAATAGCGTTTATTCACATGGACTCTATAGCAAGTCAGTATGAGTTCTATAAAGACATGCAAAAAGAGTTGGAGCAAAAGGGAAAGAATATCCAGACACAGCTCTCAAGTCAGCAGCAGCAACTGCAGAATGACGCACAGAAGTTTGAGGCTGACATCAAAGCTAACCGCATAACATCGCAGGAGCAGGGACAGCGCACTCAGGCAAACCTTCAGCAGAGGGCCCAGCAGCTTGACCAGACAAGCGCACGTCTGCAGCAGGAGTTCAACGATGAACAGGCTAAGTTCCTCCAGGCTCTTCAGGATAGCATCACCCACTTCCTCGCTGATTACAACAAGGATAAGAAATACGCATTTATCCTGCAGGACAACAATGTCCTCTACGCCGACGAGACTTACGACATCACAAAAGAGGTGATCGCCGGTCTTAACAAGGCATATAAGAAGAAGTAATGACATGAGGCGCAAGGAGAGATATGAGTATGTGTTGAGCTATTTCAGCTCACAGATGCCCGTGGCGACAACGGAACTGGAGTTCGCGTCGCCATTCCAGCTCCTTGTGGCTACAATGCTCAGTGCCCAGTGTACTGACAAACGTGTCAACATGGTCACACCGGACCTCTTTCGTCAATTCCCTGACGCCAAGAGCATGGCTGACACGACACCGGAAGAGGTGTACGAATACATACGCAGCGTGTCATACCCCAATGCCAAGGCAGCGCACTTGGTGGATATGGCACGGCTGTTGATGAGCAACTTCCAAGGTGAGGTGCCAAGGGAGATGAATGAGTTGACATCATTGCCCGGTGTGGGCAGGAAGACCGCTAATGTGGTACGCGCCGTGGCTTTCGGATTGCCCGCCATGCCTGTTGACACCCATGTTTACAGGGTCAGCCACCGGTTAGGACTCGTTGCCAGAAACGCTGACACTCCACAGAAGGTGGAAGAGGAACTGCTACGCAACATACCCTCAGACCTTGTCAGCACTGCCCACCACTGGCTTATCCTGCACGGACGATATATCTGCAAGAGCACATCACCACAATGCGGTGAATGTCCGTTTGACAATGTTTGCCCAAAGATTATGAAGGGCAGCAAACTAAGGTAATTAGACTCAACTTTCGCAAGCTTCAGTCGAGTTGAGTTTAATGTTTAAAGTTTAATGTTGAAAGTGAATTTGATTTGAGGCTGACAACTTGTCAACTCGTCAACTCGTCAACTCGTCAACTCAATAGAATGCGGCAGACCAATATAGTCTGCCGCATTCTATTATATGACGGTGTTTTTATTTCTTCACCTTAAAATGACCCTTGCCATCATATTTCAGGATTACGTCCTTGCGGTCTTTGTAACCTGCCACAAGGGTGATATCCTTATTCTTATAAGGCAGATTGATGGTGTATTTCTTCAACTCCTTCTCATCAAATGTAAAAGGCTTCTCGATAGGTGTCATGATGTCACTTCCTATCACAGTCTTGTAAAACTGCACATCACCGATGTTTATAACATGATTGTCGGCGGTAGTGCCGGGACCCTCCTCATAGCCAGTGAAGGCAACGGCAAAAAGACGCTCATTATTATCAAGGTCCCAATATGTGAACTGAATGGCAGGTGTCAGCTCTGTTGACATCACACCACGTATGAACGCATGGTCAAGACTCAACACATAGCCGTTCATATCATCTATCTCATGATTCATGCGGCGCAACAGCTCTTTGGTGAGGTCACAGGGATAAGCCAGGCAGAACGCCAGGGCATAATTGATAATATTTGGCTTTTTGAACGCCATATTACGTGGATGAGGAATCCTATAGTCTGCTGGCACCGCCAAGGGAAGCTTACCCCATATCTCCTCTATCTCACTGATGGTATAGACAATAGGAGGCTTTCTGTCTGGCACTTGTTTCACCATGCCCGGGCCGTCAAGCATCTGGTCTTTTTTGTCTGTAACCTGAGAAAACACACTCACCGTTGCCATAACGGCTGCAATAGTTAAAAAAATCCTTATTTTCATCATAGTTTATTTTTTATAGGTATTTTTTCACGATAAATAGCAATAAGTCGCTTTAAGCTACAAATTTAAACTTAAATAGTGACAACACAATACAGGCAAATTAAACATTTACATTTTTTAACAACACATTATTTAACCTGCTTGAGCTGCTCTACCCAGACGTCAATCTTCTGGAGCTCACGGGGTATCTTGATGTTCTGAGGACATTTCGGTTCACAAGCACCGCAACCGATACAGTGGGAGGCCTGACGGAGACGGGGCACGCTGCGGTCTAAACCGATAAGGAAATTCCTGCGCAACGTGAAATAGTCCGCCTGCTCCTTATTAACGGGCAGGGTGCCGGCATTCTTGCACTTGTTATAATGCACAAAGATCGCGGGGATGTCAACGCCAAACGGACAAGGCATACAGTACTTGCAATCGTTGCAGGGGATGGTCTGGACACCGACTATCTTACCGGCTATGTCATACAGGAATTTCTGTTCCTCCTCAGTGACTGGAACAAGGGGACTATAAGTAAGCAGATTGTCCTTCAGGTGTTCCATATAGGTCATACCGCTGAGGACCGTCAGCACACCCTGCGGACTGCCGGCATAACGGAATGCCCATGAGGCGACGGACTTCTCCGTCGCCCTTTGTTTCATCTCTTTGGCAATATACTGCGGCACGTTAGCCAGACGACCGCCAAGGAGTGGCTCCATGATAACGGCTGGTATGTTACGCTTCTCCAACTCACCATACAGATAGACAGCATCGGTATTGCGCTCGTTTATCTCGTCGGCGTAATTCCAGTCAAGATAGTTAAGTTCTATCTGTACAAAATCCCACTGATACTTGTCGTGCATTGACAGCAGATAGTCAAACACCTCTATCTCGCCATGATAAGAGAAACCGAGGTTACGGATACGCCCTGCCTTACGCTCCTCTAACAAAAAGTCTAATATGCCATTGTCTAAATATCTGCCATGCAGGCTGTACATGCCTCCCATGCCGATACCATGCAGCAGGTAATAGTCAATATAGTCAATCTGCAACTCTTTCATGGAGTTGTGGTACATCTTGACAGACTCCTCACGCGACCACTTGTCCTCACCGAAGTTTGACAGCTTGGTGGCAACATAATATGTGTTACGAGGATGTTTCTTAAGGGCTATGCCGGTGGAGCGTTCAGACATACCCTGACAATAGACAGGTGATGTGTCAAAGTAGTTTACACCATGCGCTATGGCATAGTCAACAAGGCGGTTCACCTGCTCCTGGTCTATATCACCCTCATCACCGCCTATGGTGGTGGGAAGGCGCATCATGCCATAGCCAATCAGCGATACCTTATCCCTGGTCTTCGGGTTTGTACGATAGCTCATCTTACCCTTGGGAGGCTCCACCTGGTTCTTATACTCTTCCTTTGCCTCCTCCACCTTATTGTCTTTACAACCTGTTAACACTGCAGTGGCAGATACGGTGGACACACCCAACAGTTTGAGGAAACCCCTTCTTGATATATTTTTGGACATAGCGTTATGTTGTATGTTTTATGTTTTATGTTGTGTGTTTTATGTTAATTAGTTTTCTTGATATCGGGGATGTCGATCTCTCAATATTCAATTTTCAATATTCAATTTACTAAGTTTTCAATCTTGCAAGAGTGTGTCTTGGTCTCTTTGTCATAGTTGATGCCAACCAAGAGCAGGTTATCTGTATATTCCTTTACCTTGGCAGGATACTGCTTGCGCATGATCTGGTCGATGGCGCTGTCGGCGTCTTTGTTGTATTTCAGTTCTATCACTATTGCCGGACTGTCAACATTCATGCGGGGTATAAGTACAAGGTCGGCGAAACCCTTGCCAGTGGCATACTCACGGTGAATGACGTAGTTATTCCTGGCTGAGTAGAAAGCAAGGGTAAGAACGCTGGCGAGGGAATTCTCGTTGTTGTATGACAGGATGCTCGTGTTATCATCGTGCACAGCTTCAACGCCACTGGCAACAGCCCCCTCGTCACCATCAAGAACGGCTTGCAGCAAATCCTCAGAGGCTGTAACGGCGTCAATGACGTTTTTCCAGTTATTAGCCTCTATGGCGTTACGCATCTCGATGGACACCTCATAATTGGGGATGTAACACTCATCCCTCTTCCAGTCATAGCCTAAATAGCCTAAATGAATAAGTACAGTAAACACATCATCCTTGCTACGGATTATTGACATATCGTTCTGGAACTTTGTGGTGTTTACCTTACAGCGTCCGTCGGCGAGCATCTTAATGATGTCATCCTTCAGACCCTCATAATTCATACTGATAAAAGAGGATACCAAGTCGTATGCTCCAGTGGTGGCCCAGAAACTGCGGCAGCGGCCACGCTGGAGGGCCTGCATAACGGAGTTGGGATTGAACATAGACGGCTCATCGCCTATCTGGTAACCGTCATACCACTTTACCAGCTCGTCGAAGTCCATACCGTACTTCTCAGCAAGTGCCATGGCTTCGTTTCTTGTAAAACCAAAAAACTCCGCCATGTTACCAGGCTCAATCATAGAATACTCTATGAAATTATTCAGTGCCGATTGCGTGTTATACCTCTTTATTGGCAGTATGCCTGTCATATAGACACCTGCGAAGACCCTCGTGGCACTGATACCCTTAAACATACGTCTGAGCCAGTTGACATAGTCATCAAAGGCCTTAGTATCCGACTTAAACTCACGGCAGATAGCGTCCCACTCGTCGATGATAAACATAAATTTCTCACCCGTCGCCTCAGTGATATTCAAAAGGCTACCCATCATGTCGTATGTCGGTTCATGCTGCATGTCAGGATAAGCCTTTATGATGTCTGCTTTTAACTCATCATCCAACTGCCTGACAACATCGTCATTATGAAAACGTGTCACAAACTCCGACATATCAAGATAGATGACACGATATTTGTTCAAATGCTCCTCAAAGGAAGGATCATTGGCTATCTGCAGGTCAGCGAACAACTCCCTTGAGTCAACGGACTTGTCATAGTATGCCGCAAGCATTTTTGCTGCCATCGACTTACCGAATCTGCGACAACGGCTGACGCAGGAGAGATTAAACTCTGTGAACAATGTTTTGTTTACCACTGCTATAAGCCCCGACTTATCAACATACTCCGAGTTGCGTGACTTTCTGAATGCCTCATTACCTATATTTATATATGTGCCCATGATTCTTACTAATTAAGAATTAATAGTTAAGAATTAATAGTTGTCGCTGCGCGATTAAGAATTAAAAATTAATATCATCCTGCAAAGTTAAGACCTTTTTCTGACAATGCAAAAAATATCCCTA
>JAGDAU010000241.1 GCA_017959365.1 Prevotella sp. | reverse complement strand
GTTAGTTTTACCATGATAAAGGTTGATGGTGGCACGTTCCTGATGGGTGCTACCTCAGAACAGGGCAGTGATGCTTCCAGTAATGAGTCTCCGGTGCACAGTGTAACGCTGTCAGACTACTGGATAGGTGAGACCGAGGTGACTCAGGCTCTGTGGCAGGCTGTGATGGGCAGTAACCCCTCATATTTCAATGGTTCTAACCGTCCTGTAGAGCAGGTTTCCTGGAATGATTGCCAGACGTTTGTTAATAAGTTGAACAGTCTGTTGTCAGGTCAGTTGCCAGCAGGCCGTAAGTTCCGTCTGCCCACGGAGGCAGAGTGGGAGTTCGCAGCCCGTGGCGGCAATAAGGCAGCTTCTCAGACAAAATATGCTGGCAGTGACAATATAGATGATGTGGCATGGTATTATGATAATAGCTACGCAATGGGCAGCAGTTCCCCTAATTATGGTACTCACGAGGTGGCCACCAAAGCTCCCAATGCATTGGGTATATATGACATGAGCGGCAACGTATGGGAGTGGTGTCAGGATTGGTACGGATCATACAGCAGTGACTCACAGACCAATCCCACCGGTCCTTCTTCGGGCTCTTTCCGCGTGCGCCGTGGCGGCAGCTGGTACAACGACGCCGGGTACTGCTGGGTGTCGATCCGGGACTACTACAACCCGTCGGGCAGCTTCCTCATCATAGGTCTCCGCGTTGCTCTTTAGTTCCCCAGGGCAACGCCCTGGGCTGACGGCTGTTGCCCCTTCGGGGCGCGAGGTGATTATTGCATGGAATGATTATCACCCGACGGCGGAACCGTCGGGCACCCTGGCTGGATTATTTATTATAATTGTCTCTTTGTCTCTTTGTCAAATAAAGTCTCTCTGTCTCTTTGTCAAAAATGATTATCACCCGACGGCGGAACCGTCGGGCACCCTGGCTGGCTTTTGAAAAACTTTATCTGCTTCGGCGTCCTAACTCTGGTATGATGCCGTGGCGGTAGGCGTAGAGTAGGGAGCGGAGGTCGTCGATCTGACTTTGGATTTCCTTTCCCTTGTCGGTGTCCGCCACACGCATGCGATGGGCAGACATCTCTACGATATGTATGGAGCTCTTGATGTCCTTACCATTGATGATAGCATCGTGGGCTGTTGTGAACGGCTCATGTTGCACAAGTTGGAAGCCGCGGCTGTGATAGACGAGGGTATATCCGGCGATACCTGTCTCCGCATGATACGCCTCTGAGAAACCGCCGTCGATAACCATCAGTTTGCCGTTAGCCTTGATAGGTGTCTCACCGCTCCTGACATGCACCGGCACATGGCCGTTGATGATATGTCTGTTGGGACCCTCCACGCCGAACGCATCAAGGATGCTTTCCACCACTTTCTCATTATCACGCAGTTTGAAATAGTTGCCCTTTTCCTCGTGGTGTGTCTCCTTGTCGGTGAGGAAATAGCGCTCAAAGGTAGCCATCTTCGACTTGTCGAAGAGTGGTGAGTCTTTTCCGCACCAGAGATAGAGGAAATAGTCTATGGCATACTGCCTTTCTGCCTCCTCGGTGTCGTTCTGGAAGGCGCTGCGAATAATCATCCCTGTCTGGTGCATGAGATCCTTACCCTTACACCACTTGCCGGGGGCTATCTCCACCTCTTTTAGTGAGCCGTCATCGTTGAGCGGTATGCTGGCATGGAAGAGCAGGTTGTTATTATAGACGGCATACATGCAACCATGTCGGAAGATGCTCTTGATATGCTTTAGCAGTTTCTCACTCACCATGAAGCTGTGGCGTAGCCGTGACATGAGTGCCTCCTCCTCTGGTGTCAGAGCAGTAGGATTGGCAGGGTCGATGGTTGGGAAGTGGCAGCTCCTCATGACATACTCCTTACCATTGATGGTGCATACGCCACGGGCATAGTCCACCTTGCTGAGCATATCGTTGTCGGTCATGTTCCAGTTGGGGTGCTTTGCCATGATGCGAGCCTCTTCCTTAAACTGTAACACGCTGATGGCTTTGTGCATACGTGCCATGAGCAGACGCGTCTTGTCATCTAATTTTATTGACTCATCGAGAACCTTCGGCAGAAACTCCGTAGCAGGGTCATCACCATACACATCCATGGCGAATGTGGCGAGAGCCATAAGGTTGATGCCATAGCCATCCTCCAGGGTCGTCATGTTGGCGTAGCGCAGTGACAGCCTTATGACATTGCATATACATGCGTTGTTGCCGGCTGTGGCACCCATCCACAGTATGTCGTGGTTACCCCACTGGATGTCCCACTTATGATAATTATATAATGTGTCGAGTATGATATGTGCTCCTGGTCCGCGATCGAAGATGTCCCCCAGTATATGCAGCTGATCGATGGAAAGATATTGTATGACGTTGCAGATGGCTATGATAAAGTCATCGGCGCGTCCTGTTGTTATGATGGTATCAATGATGGCGCTCACATAGTCGGTCTTGTCCTCATCATCGGTATGCTCGTGTAACAGTTCCTCAATGATATAACTGAAGTCCTCTGGCAATGACTTACGTACCTTAGAGCGGGTGTATTTACTTGATACGTCGCGACACACCTTCACAAGGCGGTGGATGGTGATATGATACCAGTCATCGATGTCTGACTCGTCCTGTTTGACAATACCTATCTTCTCCTCAGGATAATATATCAGTGTGCATAGCTCACGTATCTCTGTCTCACGCATGCTGACGCCAAAGAGTTCTTTCACCTTGCGCTTGATATTACCGGAGGCGTTTTTCAGCACATGCCGGAATGCGTTATGCTCACCGTGCAGATCGGCGAGGAAATGTTCTGTTCCCTTCGGCAGGTTTAGTATGGCCTGCAGGTTGATGATCTCTGTGCTTGCCTCAGCTATTGTAGGATATGTATGCGAGAGGAGTTGCAGGTAATGGTTATCTATATTTTTCATGATGCTCGATTTTCATTATAATTATCTGAATGTAGCCACTATGGCTTTTCTCATTTTTTCTGTATCTTTATCATTCGTTGGTTTGATGGGCATATAGCCATCTTCTAAATAGTGTGTCTCACTGAGTATCTGGAGTATGTGGGATGTGAAGAGCCACAGACCACTTGCCTGTAGAACATAATCTAAACGTTTCTCATCATAGTTCTGGTATTTTATCACCTCATAGATATCCGACAGATGACGTAGTGTCATGTCGTGCTTGGAATAAAGCTGTTTGAGGTTGTAAAGTCCATAGACTATGCGCCTTATCTCTGCCGGATCATTGGCAAGTAATGTGTGCAGGCGTTTCTTTACAGCTTTATGTTCATCGTCTATATACTCTGTCTTCAGCGGGTAGCGGTTTTTCTCCCTTACAGTGTCAAAACGGTCAATGTCTTCCGGTGAGATGTCTGCCACCTGCAGGCGTTCCCTCTCGATGGCTTTGGCTACGATATACATGATATTCTCATCGTAAGCCATGAGCATGATACGCCTCCATTGTGCGGAGGTGAGATTTCTCAGATTAAGGAGGTTGGAGGCACTGAGGATTTTATGGACATTCTCTTGTTCAAGTCCCACGTGCATAAGAGAGCAAACAGCCTCTTTGTCATTGACTGTCATGCGTTTATAGTTGTGGCTGTCAATCACTTTCTGGTAATATGCCTCAAGAGCCAAGGCAGCCTCCTGCGATGACAGTATATCACTGTTTTCAACCATCTCTACGTGTGGCATCCATTTTACCCTCCTGAGACTATTGTATTCAATCCCGCTCTCAGCTATTATATGGTCGGCTCTCTTAAACATCTTGCGCTGGTAACAGATATAAGACAGCTTATAGTCATTCCACCTCAACCCCCGTATAATATTATTGTTGATCTCATTATGTGGAGAATAAACGGTAATGAAGCCCCTTGACTGGGCTATCTGCATTACGGAGCTGACGGAGCGGTCCCAACATCCGTGGATATGAACGATGTCGGGCATTATCTTACATAGTGTGGCGAGCATGGTGCTGCTGTCAAGTGATCGTCGTAGCCGTGACACAGTGTTAAGCATCCTGCCGAGTCGCATCTTTGAGTTATAGCGTCTTGTCTTCTCACCCACCTTGTGAATTACCACATTAGCCATGTCTGCATCGGGAAATTTCCCGATGTATGCGATGTGTACCTCTTCCCTGAGCGACTGTTCCCTCAGGGTTTCCAATAGTGGCAACAGCCATTCTTTTGGTTGGCGATAATATGGTATGAAATGCAGTATTCTCATTATAGTTTGTGGGTTATAAAGTCGTATTTGTCTGCCTTGCCATAATGGACACGGTAGTTAATGTCATGCCAGAAGAGAGACAGCTCAAAGAACGGAGCCTTCCAAACAGACAGTTTCTCGCTAAATGACCTGAATGCCTTACGGCATATAGACATTCTGAGCAGGTAGTATATGACAATAGACAACACACCGGCTCCAAGGGCAATCCAGTCTTGCAATATGGCAGCGGTGGTGATAACACCTAAGATAACCAGCCATGCTAAATGACACATTGTCATGTCTATGTTAAACGGGATGCGATGTGCCTTGCTGCGCATCAGGTGTTTGCGAGTCTCTAAATAGTACACATGTTTGTTACGTAATGTCTTACGCGTGGGCACTTCTTCTATCAGTCTTGCCTCTGGGGCATTAACGGATGTTGTATTGCCTTCCTTGGCGTATTTATTAACGATAAAGTCCAGTTCACCACGCAGGTATTTAAGATTACCACGATAGGCATCCCCGTCAATGAACATCTGTTTCCTCATCACGAGACAGCTGTCCTCACATCTGTATGCTGTGCTGTTGGCATACTCCCTCATTAGGTATAGGTTGGTGAGGAAACGCTCAAAACGCCAGTAGGGTGGTGTGGCTTGGTCGTAGTTGGTATAGACACTTATCATGTCGGTACCGTCTTTGCATCTGTTGCCGATGTGTTCGAAGAGATGTGTGCTTGCAGGCGCACATCTCACGTCGGCGATCACTACCCAGTCATATTTGGCAGCCTTAACTCCAAGGGTGACAGCCAGCTTTGGACGACTCATGTACCTGCTGCTGTCCGGGACAAAGGTGCTGTAGAGGCGTTCGTCGGAGCTGTGGAGCTTAATGATGTCATCTGTTTCAGAGTCGCTCTTCTCCTGCACAATGATAACCTGAAATCCCGGAGGATAATACTGACTAAGGAACAATGGCAGGTTTGCTCTCAGTTCACGGGCGTTGTCGTGAGTAGTGATGATAATAGAGAGCGGAGGTCCGGAGATAGGGTGGTGGGAGCTAATAGTGCTAATAGTGTCAATAGTGCTAATAGTGTCAATAGTGCTAATAGTTTCTTCAATAGGGTCATCGTCTTGATTTTCCTCCGGCTCATCCGGGTATATGTTGACGTCACACGACGGACGGCGCACCATGATATTAAACCATGGTGCAATGAGTGAGAATGTCAATGCTACCGCTCCTAAAATAATCGTTATTAATGATAACTCTATCATTTATAGATTTACTATTTACTATTTCTTCGTGATTATTTACTTTTTATAGGTACTCAGGCGAGCAAAGCTCAGAATCCTATTGATATGATTTGCTATAGAGTGTCAAAACTATTTAACACAAAACACAAAACATAAAACACAAAACACATTCAGTTACTCCATTTCCTCTGTCGTATATCCTGTTGGCATTGGACGGCAGTTATAACGGCTTGCCATTATCTC
>JAGDAU010000240.1 GCA_017959365.1 Prevotella sp. | reverse complement strand
TTATATTCATCACCGTAGTTATAGTGGGGTGGCTGTCAGTACTCTGGCCTGTCAAAGTCCTCTGCCGAAGGCTGGTGGGATAGCAGTATATACAAGAAGTCATTTTGCGGTTGACGGTCTGAGTATTTTCTTACCATTCCTGATTATTATACCCCTTGCTGTTTCATGCACACGATGGCCGGGTATGTCATGTTGCCGTTGACAGTTATTATCATCCTTGCCGGCACCTTGGTGGCATTAATTATACCCACCTCGCCTTCCTCATAAGTCGGCTCCTCATTGTTTACTGTCTCTATCTCTAATAGTGGCAATCCTGTTGAGACAATCTCCTCACGACTAATAGTTGTGTTCCCTTCATCTGTCGCAAAGACAGCATTGCAGCAAAAGGCAAATTGTATGAACAACCATATAAATCTTATATTTCTCAATATATAATCATTAATAAAACACTTATCATCTTAATACTGACAATGTCCACTTATCCTCGGCTTTCCTCAACATCCACACACAGTCGTAGCCTTCCTTGGCGCAGCGACGGGTAATCTGCGCCACGCTGTCAGTGCACTGGTAGTCTTCCTCGGTTATTGTCACAGCGTCAGCATTCTTAGGCCATTCATAATCGGTGTAGAACATCACTGCATAGCCATTCTCAAAAGCCTCTATGGGAGTGACGCAGAAACTGGAGTATTTTCTCTCATCACCCGTGACATTGATAGTCATCACCTTTTTAGGCTTCTCAGGCGTTATCTCTAAGGCTTTCTGTGCAAACTCTTTTCCGTAGCGGCTGGTTATCACAGACATCTGCCAGTGATGCCAGTCGGTGTAAAGCGACGCCAAGAGAAACAACACAAGCGACGCCACAAGTCCCCTGCCCCACTCTACATCATTAAGCAGATACGCCAAAATTAGCGCACATATCGACAAGCTGCCATAACAGTGCATCACGCTCACCACCGTAACGATATGCGGTGACTGTACAGCGACAACGGCAACGACCAATGACAGCATTGCCACACTGAACACTCTTTTCCACTGCCTTACAAAAAGATAATATAACAAGGGAAGCGACATTATCATTGTTATGGCAACGATAATAATGTTACGGCTCGGACGGTGGAACAGACTCACCCAGTCAATGGCTGTCCAACTGTAACCTATCAGGGTACAGATGTCCATCACCTTATCGTATAGAGTATATGTGGTGTATTCTGTATTTATCAGCTCCGTCTTGGGCAGCGACAGCCTGAAAGCAGCGTAAGCCACAGCCACGGCAATGCCGAAAACGACACCACGCAAGGCAGAACGCATAGTGTCACGCTGGAAACCATATCCTATTATAGGTGGCACCACAGCCCATGCTATACCGTTTTCTTTTGCCAAGGCCCCGATAACGACACAGAGAGCCCACAGCACATACCTCCGCCACCCCTTATATGACAGATACGCCAATAGAGCCGCAATTCCCCACAACTGTGAATAGGTCTGGTTCATACTGTCACAACTGAGCAGGGTGCCAAGCATTGCGGGACTGAGATAGAAAAATAGTGTTGCCACTGTTGTTGACGACTTGTCAAAATCCAGCTTACGGCACACCTTATAAATAAGTACCGTGGAAATAACGTGTCCGGCGAAGATCACAAGATGATTAGCTACTGGGAACGCCCTATGGTTGACAGTAAGCAGGAAACCCATGATGGCATCCCACGGACGCCACACCACACCGTATGGCAGCACAAATCTCAGATGATGGGAGGTATAGTTAGGCGCCGACAGTGTGGTCCAGTCATCGTATGTTGGCAATATAAGACACACCGCCCATGCGAACAAAGGAACAGAGACCGCCATAAGGATGATGGTCCACTGCTTCCAGTTTAATTTACTACAGCTACCTTGCATACCGTACCTTTTCCGCCACTGCTTGTGGCTGTCTCAACCATATAAACACCACTTGCCACCCTGCGGCCCTTGCCATCGCAACCATCCCACGTAAAAGTGCCGCCGTTGCTGCGCCCTTCCCTTACAAGAGTACCGTTGACAGTCACAATCTTAACGTCTGCATTATATGAAAGGCCTGTAATGGTAATCAGTCCGGTATATCCCGGTGGCACGGGATTAGGATAGGCATACACATTGTCTTTGTTCATATCCTCATTTGTGGCGCTGGCATCACTCATAAAAGAGCACAGCCCGCTTGGTGTGCCGAAGAACACCTCACCTGTCCTGTTGTCTATCTCGACGGCATCTACATAATTACTCAGCAGTGGACTGTTCTCTGACGTAAAATGATATATTTCCTCCATGTTGTCGGCACTGATGAGATAGACACCGTTGCCATTGGTAGCAAACCATTTCCTGTTACCACCATCCACGGCAATACAGTTGACATCCACGCCGGAGAGCAGATAGTCGGCATAGTTGGTGCCGTCGTTTCGCGGAACCTTGACCTGAGTGAAGATCTCGCTTCCAGTAGATACATCTTCGGCAGTGAGCAAAAGCGGTCCACCGTGTGTTGCCACCCAAATATTGTGGTCTTTGTCCTCTGCCACGTGGCGTACGTATTGCAGGCTTATCTCTGTACCGTCTTGATTAACAAACTGCCTGTACGTTTTCAATTCATCCGTTGATGTCTTATAGCATGCTAATGCCGGTCCACGGAAATGGTCATTTACAAACCACATCAGTCCCCTGCTGTCAAACATTATGCTCCGCAGATATTCCATCGATCTGTTCTCATAGAACATCAGCTCCTTCTTGGAATGGTTAACCCACTCTCCTTCTGTGGTATAGGTTACAAAATTTGTCCTTGGGGCACTGCTGTTGAGTACCCACAGGTTGCCGGCGGAGTCGTACTTCAGTCCGCACACAAGAACATAGTTTCTGTTATTCTTACCCACAGTTGACGCAGTTTGTAACGGGCTATTGTCATTATTGTGATTTTGCACGTACTTACCGTTCTGAAATTCAAATATACCACTTTGAGTGCCCGCCATGAGGTGGTTTTCATCGCGCGGATCCACATCTATGCTATATACATTGGCATATAATGCGTTGGCCCTTTCTGTGAGATCATCCTCATAAATCTGCCAGTCCGTTCCGTCCCATACCTGCACACAACCGGGGCGGGGTATTGAGGAGCCGCCGCCACTACTGGTGTACAGTTTCCCTTTGTAAAAAAGCAGACGACCCATCCAGTTATATTTCGGTCCGCCAGGTGTTATGGCGCTTACTATTGTTGTCTTCTCCGAATCCTCCATCTTATAAGCTGTCAGGGAACCTTGTCCGTCACCAGTCCACCAGCATCCGTTCTTCTCATCATACACATTGGTCAAGTCCTCTGTACGTGCAACGTATTCTCCAACATGTTGCCAGTTGGTGAAGTCAATGAGGTTTTCTGTCATCAGCCCCCTATATACCCCATCTGTCTCAGAAGCCGCATACAGGTAACCCGACTCCTGATAAACATAGTTAACCTTAAAACCTAATGTGTATGTCTCGTTTATCACCTGTTTTTGGACATCCACCTTTACAACACCAAAACCCGTTGACAAATAGGCGATAGATCCAATCACATCAACGCCATATATAGTCTTGTCGTATGCAATCAGTTTTGACTTATAGTCGGAGAGGTTTATTACACTGTCATCATCATACAAGAAATCAATGTTTCCGTCAGAATAAATGATAATAAGACATTTTGCCGCAGAGCACCACCGGATAATGGTTATTGCCGAGCCATTCAGCTGTCTCACCTTATCGTATGTGGTAACACTCTTGTCCTGGGTATTGTAGTTGTATAAACTACCAGAGGCAAGCACATATACCTTCTTGCCATTGGGCACCACCTGCGTTATGTCGTAATAAGACATAAACATATTCCACTCTCCTATCGATGCAGCATTAGCTGACAACGACAACAAAGTGACCATGATAAGGAAAAACAACTTTCTCATTTCTATGTTTTATGTTTTGTGTTTTATGTTCTGTGTTTTGTGTTAAATAGTCAACACACTCTCAATGCCCTCACCAACTGCTCAACAGCCCGATGACGGTGGGAGATAGAGTTTTTTATATCCAAACCCAACTCTGCGAATGACTTGTCATAGCCTTCTGGCACAAAGAGAGGATCATAGCCAAAACCCTCGGTGCCATGCTTCTCAAGGGCTATCTGTCCGTTTACGATACCCTCAAAAAGCCGGGGCTTAACATCACCATTCAATCCTATTAACGCAATAACAGTGCGAAATCGTGCATTACGATTGTTATTTTCTCCTAATTCACGCAATAATTTCCGCATATTAGCCTCGCTGTCATGTCCCGGACCCTCATCAGCATAGCGCGCGCTGCGCACACCTGGGGCACCGTTCAACGCCTCAACCTCCAATCCGGTATCATCAGCGAAACACGGCAATTGGTACTTGTCCCAAATATATCTGGCCTTCATTACAGCATTCTCCTCAAGTGTGTCACCTGTCTCAGGGATATCCTCATGACATCCTATCTCACTGAGCGATACCACATCATAGCTGTCACCTATCATCGAGCGCACCTCGTCTAACTTATGCGTGTTATTTGTTGCAAAAACTATCTTCATTATTTTGTTTTATGCTTTGTGTTTTATGTTTTGTGTTAAACAGTTTTGACTCTCAATAGCCAAACTAATCAATAGGACTCCGAGCTTTGCTCGCCTGAGTACCTATGAATAGTAAATAATCACGAAGAAATAGTAAATAGTAAATCGTAAATAGTAAATAGAAAATAGTAAATTGTCAATAGTCAAATAGTAAATCACTTGATTTTATCAAATCCCTCTCCATATACGCCGATAACACTACTCTGACTTACAAAGGCATTGGGGTCTATCATCTTTATCAGTCTGAACATCACCACGCTTTCGCGTTTCTTGGCAAGAATACACAACACCTTGACATCCTGACCCGTGTACCACCCATGACCGTCGAGTATTGTCACTCCATGGTTCATCTGAGTACCAATGGCATTGGCTATCTCCTGATATTTCTGTGAGAAAATAAAGAACTGCACCGACTCACGGCGTGCATTCATTACGTAATCAAGAATAAAATTCTCTATCACCATGGTACTCAATCCAAATACTATCTTGTACAAAGAATCATAGAGAGAATAGTCACGTGCAAAGAGGAACACCGGAAAAGAACTGCCGATAATAAGCAGATCAACGAATATCAGCACTGTACCAAGCGACATATTATGGTATTTATTAACCACTGCCGCAACAATATCTGTGCCACCTGTAGAGCCATTATGCAGAAAAACGATAGCAAGACTGGTACCTGTCATACAACATCCCAAGACAAGCGACATAAAGTCCTGGTCTCCAAGCAGCCGCACCATCTTTCCATTCTCGTCTGTTATGAGATCCTGCGCTACACCAAGCATCATTGATAACGCAACGATAGCATAGATGGTTTTTATCATAAAGCGCCAACCTAACACCTTAAGAGCCGCAACAAGCAAAATGGCGTTAATGGTGAAATAGGTAAACATAATCGGAATACCATGACCGGAAGAGTTGGTAGCATAGAACACTATAGCCGACATACCCGTGACGCCTCCCGTCACTATCTCGTATGGCAAGAGAAAGAATGTCCAGCCAAATGTATAGAGCAACAGGCCAAGGGTTATATAGATATAATCCTTGACCTCGCCCCAAATATAGATTTTTTTGTTTTGACTTGGCATAGAATTTAAGGTTTTGTGTTCTTACCCTATCACAAGGTTTATCATTTTCTTGGGAACAATAATGATTTTTCTGATAGTCTTGTCACCAATGTATTTTGCTGAACGTTCATCCGCCTTGACAGCTGACTCTATAGCGGCATTGTCGGCATCAGCAGCAACGACAATCTGGAAACGGGTCTTACCATTGAAGGCTACAGCCATCTGGACCTGGCTCTCAACAAGGTATTTCTCATCCCACTCTGGCCACTGTGCGTCACATACGCTGCCCTCACAGCCAAGCTGTTCCCACAACTCCTCAGCGATATGCGGAGCAAATGGTGCAATGATAATCGCAAGAGGTGTCAGGATCTCCTTACTGTGACATTTCTGATTTATCAGTTCATTGACACAAACCATCATAGCGGAAATTGTTGTGTTATACGAGAACTGTGGGATATCCTGACTGGCTTTCTTTATCAACTTATGCAAACTCTTGAGAGAGTCTGCCGTTGGTTTACTGTCATCAACGAGCCACTCGTTGTCGCGAGAGTTCCAATAGAGCGACCACAGGCGCTTCAGGAACCTGAAACAACCGTCTATACCATTGGTATTCCATGGCTTGTGCATCTCCACCGGACCAAGGAACATCTCATACAGACGCAAGGTGTCCGCTCCATAATCCTGAGTTATGTCATCAGGATTGACAACGTTAAACATTGACTTTGACATCTTCTCAATAGCCCAGTCGCATACGTAGTTGCCATCCTCAAGGATAAACTCCGCATTATTATATTCTGGCATCCATGCCTTAAACGCCTCTATGTCGAGTATGTCGTTCTCAACGATATTAACGTCAACATGCAGTTTAGTGGTGTCATACTTATCCGCAAGGCCCTTGCTCACGAATACAGGAGCCTTGTCGTGGTCATCGCTGTTGATACGGAACACAAAGTTGCTCCTACCCTGTATCATACCCTGATTGACCAGTTTCTGGAACGGCTCATCCTTACAAGAATAACCGTAGTCAAAAAGGAACTTATTCCAGAATCGTGAGTAGATCAAGTGACCGGTGGCATGCTCCGTACCACCCACATAGAGATCAACATTCTGCCAATACTCATCAGCCTCCTTGCTCACAAGAGCCTTGTCGTTATGGGGATCCATATACCTCAGATAATAGGCACTACTGCCGGCAAAGCCCGGCATGGTGTTCAGTTCAAGAGGGAATATGGTCTTATTATCAATCTTATCTTTCTCTACCACAGCATTGGCAACAGTGTCCCACGCCCATTTCACGGCATGACCAAGTGGCGGCTCGCCAGTCTCTGTGGGCTTATACTGACTCACCTCCGGCAACTCAAGGGGCAGGGCTTCCTATGGAAGCATATATGGCATACCATCTTTATAATACACCGGGAACGGCTCACCCCAATATCTCTGACGGCTGAAAATAGCATCACGCAAGCGATAGTTGACCTTCACCTTACCAATGCCATGGTTGGTGACAAACTCCTTGGTAGCAGCAATAGCCTCCTTGACTGTGAGTCCGTTAAGAGAGAAACCGTCAACAGTCTCAATACCCTCACGCGGGGAGTTCTCCACTATACCCTCCTTAGCGTCAAAACTCTCCTCGCTCACGTCAGCACCATTTATCAATGGCAGGATAGGCAGGTTGAAATGCTTGGCGAAAGCATAGTCACGACTGTCATGTGCCGGCACTGCCATAATTGCACCTGTACCATATCCTGCAAGCACGTACTCGCTAATCCAGATAGGTATCTTCTCACCCGTAAAGGGATTAAGAGCATAACTGCCACTGAACACACCTGTAACTTTCTTATCAGAGATACGGTCACGCTCTGTGCGTTTCTTCACGTAGGCCAGATACTCATCCACGGCAGCTTTCTGGTCGGCTGTCGTCAGTGTCTGCACCAATTCGCTTTCCGGTGCGAGCACCATGAAGGTGACACCGAATATGGTGTCTGCCCTGGTGGTAAAGATTGTAAACTTAACATCCGAGTCAGCCACGGAGAACTCCATCTCAGTACCTTCACTCCTGCCAATCCAGTTGCGCTGGGTCTCCTTCAGTGAATCTGTCCATTCAATGGTCTCCAGTCCATCGAGCAGGCGCTGTGAGTAAGCGCTTACCCTAAGACACCACTGCCTCATCTTCTTTTGCTCAACAGGAAAACCGCCACGCGCACTGACACCGTCTATAACCTCATCATTGGCAAGGACAGTACCCAGACCGGCACACCAGTTAACCATCGTCTCACCAAGGTAGGCAATGCGGTAGTTCATCAACACCTCCTGTTGCTCTTTCTCGCTCATAGCCTTCCACTGCTCCGCGGTGATGTGCAATTCCTCGCTCTGTGCCACGTCAAGTCCGTCTGTTCCTTTTTCGGCGATACGCTCAATAAGTTTCTCTATTGGTTGCGCACTCTGGCATTTATTACAATAGAATGAGTTGAACATCTTCTGAAATGCCCACTGTGTCCATTTATAATATTCCGGGGCACAAGTACGCACCTCACGGCTCCAGTCAAACGAGAAACCAATCTTATCAAGCTGTTCACGATACCGGTTGATATTCTTCACTGTTGTGATGGCAGGATGCTGTCCCGTCTGTATGGCATATTGCTCCGCAGGCAGTCCGTAGGCATCATAACCCATTGGGTTAAGCACATTAAAACCCTTCAGTCTCTTATATCTTGCATAAATATCACTTGCTATATAGCCAAGTGGATGTCCCACATGCAGTCCTGCTCCTGATGGATATGGAAACATGTTAAGCACATAAAATTTCTCTTTTTTCGGATCTTCAATCACTTTATAGGTCTGTCGTTCAACCCATCTCTGTTGCCATTTCTTCTCAATGGCTCTGAAATCATATTCCATAATCTTGTATCGTTTATCTGTTTTAGGCTGCAAAGTTACGAAAAATCGAGGGCAGAACAAAATAAATCTCATTTATTTTTTATGCCGAGATGGAGTAACTTATTTAAAGTTACGAAAAATCGAGGGCAGAACAAAATAAATCCCATTTATTTTTTATGCCGAGATGGAGTAACTTATTAAAAGTTACGAAAAATCGAGGGCAGAACAAAATAAATTCAAAATAAAAATTGTATTTTCTTTTGTATTTCACTCATTAATTAGTAACTTTGCACCCAATGTATAATTTGGCTTTATATTTATATCAAGCTGCGGTAGCTATATACAGCCTGTTCAATGACAAAGTGAGGCGTATGTGGCATGGGGAGCGTGACGCCTTTCGTATACTACGTGAGAAGGTAGACCCACAAGCTCGATACGTATGGTTTCATGCTGCATCATTAGGCGAGTTTGAACAGGGCAGACCTATTATGGAGCAGTTGCGCCGTGACCATCCAGAATACAAAATACTGCTTACCTTCTTCTCTCCCTCTGGTTATGAGGTGAGAAAAGACTACAAAGGTGCTGACATTATCTGCTACCTGCCACTTGACACCCCTACCAATGCCCGGCGTTTTCTTAGGACTATACGTCCGGTGAAGGCACTTTTCATAAAGTATGAGTTCTGGTACAACTACCTTCATATCCTACGCCACAGGGGCGTGGAGGCATACAGTGTGTCAAGCATTTTCCGACCAGACCAGATTTTCTTTAAATGGTATGGAAAACAATATTCTCATGTACTGAAATGCTTTACACATTTTTATGTACAAAATGAGATATCCAAGCAACTGCTTGCAAAAATCGGTATCACCGCCGTTGACATCGTGGGCGACACACGTTTTGACAGAGTGCTGCAGATAAAGGATAAATCAAAACAACTACCCGTTGTAGAGGCATTCACCAAAGGCTGCCGCGTTTTTGTGGCAGGAAGTTCATGGCAGCCCGATGAGGAGATTTTTATCAAATATTTCAACCAGCACCCGGAATGGAAAGTCATCATAGCCCCTCATGTAATAGCAAAGAGCCATCTACTGGAAATAGAGAGTAAATTAGAGGGCAAGTCAATAAGGTACACCGAGGCCAACGAAGAGAACGTTGTTGATGCGCGGTGGCTTATCATCGACTGTTTCGGTCTGCTGTCAAGTATCTACCACTATGGTGAGACGGCATACGTGGGCGGAGGTTTCGGTGTAGGCATACACAACGTATTGGAGGCTGCTGTATGGAACATACCTGTTATCTTCGGTCCCAACAATAAGAATTTCCAGGAAGCCCAAGAGTTGAAAGCCTCTGGAGGTGGCATTGAGATAACCGGCTATGAAGACTTTGAGAAAACAATGGACAGCCTCATTGCTGACAGCGACCACCATGACACCGCCGGAAAGGCTGCCGGAGAATATGTCACCTCTAAAGCAGGTGCAACAAAAAGAATTCTTGAGTTATTAAAATTTTAGTTCGAAGTTTTAGATATATCAATATAATAAATGGAAAAAGTAGTAAGTGGCATAAGGCCAACAGGTAATCTGCACCTGGGTAATTATTTCGGTGCAGTAAAGAGTTTTGTTGAGATGCAGGATAAATATAATTGTATGTTTTTTATCGCTGACTGGCACTCACTTACCACACACCCCAAACCAGAGAACATTCAACAGAGCGCACGTACTATATTAGCGGAATATCTTGCTTGCGGCATTGACCCCAAGAAGGCACCAATCTATGTGCAGAGCGATGTAAAGGAGACATTAGAGCTTTATCTTTTCCTTAACATGAATATTTACCTGGGTGAGTTAGAGCGTGTCACCACATTCAAGGAGAAAGCACGAAAACAACCAGATAACGTAAATGCCGGACTGCTGACATACCCCACCCTTATGGCTGCAGACATCCTTCAGCATAGGGCTGCCAAAGTGCCTGTGGGCAAAGACCAAGAGCAGAATATGGAGATGGCGCGTAAGTGTGCACGACGTTTCAATCATATCTATGGAGTGGAATTCTTCCCCGAGCCACAGAATTTCTATTTCAACGCGACAGCCCTGAAAGTACCGGGTTTAGACGGCAGTGGAAAGATGGGCAAGAGCGAGGGTAACTGCATCTACCTCAGAGACGATGATAAGACTATAACAAAGAAGGTTATGAAAGCTGTTACCGACATGGGGCCACAAGAGCCTAACAGCCCTCGCCCAGAGGTAATAGAAAATCTTTTCACCTTCCTAAAGATTGCCTCCACAAAAGATACCTTCGACTATTTTGACGAACAGTGGAATAACTGCACACTACGTTATGGCGACCTGAAGAAACAAATAGCAAAAGACCTGTGTGCTATCGTAGCCCCAATTCGTGAAAAGATAGAGGCATACAGTGCAGACACCGCTCTACTCGACAACATCGCTAAAGAGGGCGCTGAGGTAGCGCGCGCCAGCGCACAAGCCACCCTCAAGGAGGTAAGACAGATTATAGGATTCAGATAGCATCTATTGCACTATTGCATCTATATAACACTCACCATGAAATACAACTTTGATGAAATTATACAACGCTCAGGAAGCGGATGCTATAAATACGACACAATGCCCACTAAGGATATTGTGCCGTTATGGGTTGCTGACATGGATTTCAGGGTGGCTCAACCGATTACCGACGCATTACACAAAAGGATTGAACATGGAGTGTTCGGATATACCAAGGTGGGTGACGACTATTATAATGCTATTATCAGTTGGTTTGAGCGGCGTCATCAGTGGACAATTCAGAAAGAATGGATTATCTATACCACAGGTGTTGTGCCAGCGGTATCAGCAGTTATAAAAGCCCTTACGTCGCCAGGCGACAAAGTGTTGGTTCAGACACCTGTTTACAACTGCTTTTTCTCATCCATACGCAATAACGGATGTGAGGTGGCTGAATCGCCACTGATATACAAAGATGCTTACTACACCATTGATTTTGAAGACTTTGAGCGTCAATGTGCTGACCCTAAAGTAAGACTCTTTTTATTATGCAACCCTCATAATCCGGCTGGCAGGGTATGGACCCGTGAGGAACTGGAGCGTATAAACACAATCTGCCTGCGACATAATGTAAGGGTTATTGCCGATGAAATACACTGTGAGCTTATTATGCCTGGTTGCAAGTTCGTGCCTATGGCATCGGTATCACAAGAGTGTCTTGATAATGTGGTTGTATGCAACTCACCATCAAAATCTTTCAACACGGCTGGGCTGCAAGTGGCAAATATCATCTGTAACGATGACTCCATACGCAGGAGGATTGACCGGGCAATAAATATCAACGAAGTGTGTGACGTTAATCCTTTCGGACCTATTGCTCTGATGGCAGCATACAATGATAGCGAGGACTGGCTTGACCAGGTAAACGAATATATTTGGGGTAATTACATTTTTCTTATTGATCATTTCAAGAAACATGCACCCGAACTGACAGTCACCAAACTTGAAGGAACATATTTAGTATGGGTTGACATACGCCCATGGGGCATCTGTTCTGACGAGCTAACCAAACACCTGCTTGCAAAGGGGGTAATGGTCAACAGTGGGACGATGTACGGCAAGACAGCCGGAGAGGGATTCATACGTATCAATATCGCACTGCCCCGACAACGGTTGGTACAGGGGCTGAAACTAATCAGTATTGATTAATGATAGACTTACAGACACAGGAGAGAATCAAAGAGGCTGCCGACATTGTTGACGTGGTGTCGGAGTTTGTTACCCTAAGGCGCTCAGGGAGCGGCTTCAAGGGACTGTGTCCGTTTCATAACGAACGTACTCCGTCGTTCCATGTCAATAGGGCAAAAGGCATCTTTATGTGTTTTGGATGCCATAAGGGTGGCGACGCCACTAAATTTATCATGGAACATGAGCAGATGTCATATCCCGAGGCACTGAAATGGCTTGCTAAAAGATACGGCATAGAGGTTAAAGAGCGCGAGCTGACCGATGATGAGCGAAGGCAGGAGAATGAGCGTGAGAGCATGTACATTGTAAATGAGTGGGCGGCAGGATATTTCAATAATATACTAAAAAACGACCCTGACGGTATTGCCATAGGAAAGCAGTATTTCCGGAGTCGTGGATTTCGTGATGACACGATAGAGAAATTCAAACTTGGTTTCGCACCCGTCAAGTCTGGCATCATGTCAGAAGAGGCTTTATCCAAAGGATACAAGAAAGAGTTTCTCGTTAAGACAGGACTGTGTTACCAGCGTGACGACGGCACTTTGTACGACCGTTTCTGCGGCAGGGTTATATTCCCGTGGTTCTCTGTGAGCGGTAAAATATGTGCTTTCGGCGGAAGGGTATTAGACTCACGCACCAAGGGGGTAAACCAGAAATACGTCAACTCACCGGAGTCTGACATTTACCATAAGGACCATCAGTTGTATGGACTTTTTCAAGCCAAACGGGCTATTGCCAAAGAAGACTGCGTGTACATGGTGGAGGGTTATGCCGATGTCATTTCGATGTATCAGTGTGGCATTGAGAATGTTGTTGCCAACAGCGGTACGGCGCTGAGCACACACCAGATACGTACCCTACACCGTTTTACGTCCAACATCATATTACTTTATGACGGTGATGAGGCAGGTATTCATGCTGCACTAAGAGGTACAGACATGCTACTGTCTGAAGGTATGAATGTCAAGATAGTACTTTTTCCTGACAATGATGATCCCGACAGCTATGCCAGGAAACATACTGCAGACCAGTTCCGGCAGTTTATCAATGACAATCAGACAGACTTCATAACTTTTAAGGCACACGTGTTACTGAGAGGACAGACAGACCCACATAAACGTTCAGAGGCTGTCAGCTCCATAGTACACAGCATAGCTGTGATACCAGACCAGATTATGCGCGCGACATACATACGCGATGCCACAGCGCTGACCGGTCTGCCTGAGCAGACACTGATATCCACTATGAACCAGTTTATCTATGCTAATAAAAACGGGAACAGAAACCGGAACGAAGACGAGAATAACGTTACCACCACGTCTGCCTCTCAACCCAGATTATTGCAGCCACTCAGTCATGACAAGCAAGCCGCCAAGGTGGAAATGATGTTGATACAGCTGGTCATTAGACATGGCGGAGAGATTATATACCAGGACTTAGAGCCTGATGAGGATGGCAGGACAACGATATCAGTGGCACAATTTATAGAATGGAATTTCTCAAGTGACGGTCTGGAGTTCAGCGTTCCGCTTTACAACCGCATATTACACGAGGCATCGGAACACTGTTATGACGATAATTTCGACTCTGGGAAATATTTCACCAACCATGAAGATCCGGAGATAAGTCAGCTTGCCATACAGATGAGCATGGATAAATTCTTCCTCTCCGACAGCATACAGTCATCACGACAGGAAATGAGTATCAGGGTTAAGACAGAACACCTTGTACTCGATTTCCGTATGCATTGGGTTGAGCAACATCTTAAGGACCTCCGCCACGAGATGCTTCTATCTACAGGCAATGAGAAACGCTCTAATGAGTTGGTGGCAGAAATCCAAAAAATGACAACGATACGCAATAATATAGCCAAACTACTTGGCAACAACATCATTGTATGATGACGTAACATATTGACGGGAACGTTGACAGGAACGGAAACGACCTACATAAAGGCACAAGAACGTGATATACATACACTGGATTATATTAACCATCTATTGCCTCATCGTCCTGATAGCCATTATCAATCTGCTGACTGACAATCGGCAACCGGCAAAGACGATAGCATGGCTACTGATACTTATCTGCGTACCAGTGGCAGGATTAGTGTTGTATTTCTTCTTCGGTCAGAATGCGTGGAAAGAACACAAAATAACACGTATGTCAAAAAACGGGGAAGAGGACGGGAACGGCAACAATTCTGAGGCAGACAGTGACACTGATAATCCGGACACTCATCTTTCGGTTAGTCCCAACCATGCTATGATTATCCGACTGTATGAGGGTATGGATATCGAAACACTGTATGAGGGAAACAAAATAGACATTCTCACATCCGGATATGACTTCTTTATGAGCCTTTTATATGAAATAGGACACGCAAAAAGACATATCCACCTGTTATCCTATATCATTGCGGAAGACCCATTGGGCAACCTTATCTCAGACGCATTGGCTGACAGCGTGAAAAGAGGTGTCAAAGTGAGAGTACTATATGATGATGTGGGTTCATGGAAGACTAAAGACCGTTTTTTCCGACGTATGACCAACCGTGGAATAGAGGTTCGCCCATTCCTGCCCGTAAGATTTCCTACACTCACCAGTAAACTGAATTACCGCAACCACCGCAAGGTCATCGTCATTGATGGTTCATTAGGATACATAGGAGGTATGAATATAGCCCTACGCTATATTAAAGGCGATAATAAAGGCCTGTGGACAGATACACACCTGAAGATTACCGGTTCTGGGGTACACGGTCTGCAACACATCTTCCTGAAGGACTGGTTCTACATGAGTCGTACCCATTTGGACGGCAATACTTATTATCCTACCATTGACAATAGCGCCTCTGGAAGCCTGATGCAAGTCATAACCAGCAGCCCGATGCGAACATCACAGGATATCATGCAGGGATACGTAAGAGTATTGCTTGGGGCACGCCGTTATGTTTATATGGTAACACCCTATTTCCTGCCTACCGATATTATTGAATATGCCATGCGCACAGCGGCTCAGAGCGGTGTTGACGTAAGACTTATTTTGCCCGAAAAAGGTGATTCACGCATGGTGAGCTGGGCAAGCAAGTCATTCCTTATGGCGGCAGAGAGAGAGGGAATAATGGTAAACTTATATAACAAGGGATTCATCCATTCCAAATTCCTTGTTGCCGATGACAATTTCGTATCGTGCGGGTCTGTCAATCTTGATTTCCGCAGTTTGGAGAATAATTTTGAGGCGACGGCATTTATTTACGATGAGACAACAGCATTAAACATGAAGTCCCTGTTCATGAAATTGGAAGAGGATTGCACCACAATGAAGAAAAACCGGATACTGCAGCGCAGCTCTTTCCTGCAACACCTGTGGGAGTCGATGCTACGTCTGCTCGCACCGCTGTTGTAGGAAAATAGCGAATAATTAAAAACTAATAAAAAGTTATTCAATCAACTTGTCAACTCGTCAACTTGTTAACTCGTCAACTTCATCTACCATGACTACTGATAGGCTTAAAGAAATCATATTGACATACTTCCAGCATGAACCCACCACCGAGCAGAACGGAGCCATTGACACTTTCTGCCAATTTATGACAACAAGGGTGGCAATGCTTGCCATGGTGATGCGAGGGTCGGCAGGAACAGGAAAGACTACTCTGGCAGGTGCCATAGTGCGCACTCTGTCACACCTGAGACTCAAGACGGTATTATTGGCTCCGACAGGTCGGGCGGCAAAGGTGTTTGCGCTCAACAGCGGGCATCAGGCTCTTACCATCCATCGCAAGATATACCGCCAGAAGGCCTTTGGTATGGATACGGGGTTCTCTTTAGGCGAAAACCTGCACCAAGATACCTTATTTATTATTGACGAGGCATCTATGATTGCCAATGGTGGCTCTCAGACCGTTTTCGGTGAGGGTATGCTGCTTGACGACCTTGTATCGTATGTCTATAGTGGCCGCAACTGTCGCATGATGCTCATTGGCGACCGGGCACAGCTGCCACCTGTGGGCGAGTTGTCATCACCCGCCCTTGACGCCTCATTCCTCGCCGGTTACGGATTAGAGGTGATGGAATGCGACCTCAATGAGGTACTACGGCAAAGCCAAGACAGCGGAATACTTTATAACGCAACCGTTATACGTCAGATGATGGAGAGGGGTAAAACACAAATGCCTACAATACGTCTTAAAGGATTTGCCGATATATGCGTTGTCATGGGTGATGAGTTGATAGATGCCATGAGCACCAGCTACCGTGATGCCGGCATAGAGGAGACGATAGTGGTGACACGTAGCAACAAACGTGCCAACATCTATAATCAAGGCATACGCAACACCATACTCGACCGTGAGGAACTGCTCACCCGTGGCGACATGCTGATGATTGTAAAGAACAACTATTACTGGGCCAATCCTCCAGGACGACAAAACGCCAATACCAAAACCGCCAGCAATACCGGAAAGGAAGAGGCAAAGGACGGGCTTTCCTTCTTAGCCAATGGAGACAGAGCCATCGTTGAGAGAGTGAGAAACGAACGTGACTTATATGGTTTCCACTTTGCTGATGTCAGGCTACGCATGCCCGACTACGACAACACAGAGCTGACAGTCACCATAGTCACAGACAGTCTGCTCACCGATGCACCCGCACTCACTCAGGATCAGAATCATCAGCTCTATGAACAGGTGATGGAAGACTATATTGACATCCCCCTTAAGAGCGAAAGACTGAAGAAGGTTAAAGAGGATATCTATTTCAATGCCCTGCAAGTAAAGTTCTCTTACGCTGTGACGTGCCATAAGGCACAAGGCGGTCAGTGGGCACACGTCTATCTTGATCAGGGATATGTCACCGATGACATGATTGACGATGACTACTACCACTGGCTCTACACCGCATTCACAAGAGCCACAGAAAAACTATTCCTTGTCAACTGGAAAACTGACAAATAACAGGGCATCTATCATCATGATCTGCTATGGCGTATCAAGACGCTCAACTACCTCAGCTTCCTATCTCAACAAATTTGGCGCTCCTGATTAGGAGCGCCAAACTTTGTTATTTCGTCATATCGAAACCGATGCGTACGCCATCGTATTTCTTACTGATGTCACCAATGGTGCTGAGAGTGCTGTTGCCGCTCAACGCCGTCACAGCCTGAAAGACTGTAAGCAGTGCGTCAGCATCAAAAAGATAACTCAGACCACTTATACCATTACGCTTGACGTAAGCCTTTTTGCTAATGATACCGATTTTTATCGTCAGCGAGCCGTCGCTCTTATTATAGGTGTATTTACCGTTCAGCGACTTACCCAGCAAAGTAACATTCACCTTACCGTCTTGGGAGAAAGTGAACGTGGTGTTGGAGCTGTTGATACCTATTGACGAATAATACGACTCCAACTCCTTCTTGACATTAGCAGCAGCCACCTCGCCTCCAGCCTTTGTCAACGCACCCTCAGAGATGAATGCGCAACCAGGCTGACGATAATGCCACGTGCCATAGAGCTCACGCTCCGACAACTTGTCCAAACCCAGCACACTTGTCACTACATTGGCTATAGATGTTCCGTTGGCAGCGTTGCCAAGAACGGTACCAAGTATATCACCGGCGGTATCAACTGTAGTATTACCTGTACTCACTCCACCTGTTCCTCCGCAAGCCACAAGAATGGCACATACGATTGTCGCAAATAATGATTTTCTCATAATAGTATATTTTTTATTTGATGCTATTGATTACAGCATCTACAGCAGCATGAATACCTTCTAAATCCTTACCTCCGGCAGATGCAAAATGCGGCTGTCCGCCACCGCCGCCCTTAATTAGTTTGGCTGCCTCTCTTACTATCTGACCGGCATTGAAACCGTATTCCTTAACCATGTCTTCGCTTAAGATTACCGTCAGGAGCGGTTTATCCTGAGCCGTACTACCGATAACACAAAGCAACTTCTCCGGGATTTGCTCGCGTATCTTGAATACCAGGTCTTTCGCCACATTGGCCTGTATGGGTAACACAGCCTTGACAACATTGAATCCATTGACCTTTTCCACATGCGTCACGAGAGCCTTACGAATACGCTCAACATTCTGAGCCTGGAACTGCTCTATCTCCTTCTTCATGCTGTCATGCTCATCAATATACTTTTGTATTACACCCTGCAAATCCTTGGCATTGTTGAAGAGACTCCTCAGTCCCTTTAGGGTATCCTCCATAATGTATATCCGATCCTCACAACGCTTGCCGGTGATAGCCTCTATACGTCTCACACCGGCTGCCACACTGCTCTCAGAGAGTATCTTAAACAAACCGATTCTTCCAGTACTTGTGGCATGGATACCACCACACAGCTCACAACTCGGTCCGAAACGTATCACTCGCACCTTATCACCGTATTTCTCACCGAAGAGGGCTATGGCACCCATCTCGTGAGCCTCATCCATTGATGCCTCACGGTTCTCATCACGCTGGAGATCCTGACGTATCAGATCATTGACAATACGCTCCACCTGACGTATCTCCTCATATGTAACTTTTTGGAAATGAGAAAAAT
>JAGDAU010000239.1 GCA_017959365.1 Prevotella sp. | reverse complement strand
ATGTCTGGTGCCATATCCTCCTGGTGCAGTTGCCGTTGAAATGGTATATCCAGTATAATGTCTCCATTCTTCTCACTCACGGATATCACCTCATGACATTTCCATAGCCACTCCTCGCGATCTAAAGCAGGGTCAAAATCCATAAAGTCATTCAAATGATAATTCGTCTGTCTCATATTTTATTTTATATTATTGTTGAGGTTGTTTTTTATACTTTCTATGTGTATTGCATCATCGTTTCCGTCCGTGCTTGTGGTGTCGGGCGGCAGGGTGTAACCGAAGTCATCATAGCCGTCAGGAGGGGTTGAGACAGTCACTGTGACACGGCTTGCCGCTGCTGTCACAGTGAGCGACAGCAGTAAGACAAGAAACAATGATATATACTTTTTCATCCGTTTTTTAACTTAATGTATTTTTCATCAAAATGTATTTATAGATATACGTTAGGATACAGAAATACCTTAGTCTATCTATCAATTCCATCACTTTTGTTATTGTCTTTCCATATAACGTTGGGACCTGGGTGGTTATCACCGAAGCGGAGCTCGTCGCAGGTGTTGCCGGTGATGGTGTAGCCGTCGGTCTCGGCATCCAAATAGATGTAGAAGCCACGCTCGTTGGTGGCGTAGGGAGCGTCACACAGACGGGTGATGGTGTTACCCTCTATCAGAGAGTTTGGCTGGTTGGACATGGTATAAATACCTCCGGCATCATACAGTTGACGGGCGAAATCGGTGACGATGTTATCAACAATACGGTTGTCGTGCATTCCGGTAAGATGAGGAGTCCATCCCCACCCCACGCAGATGCCGCAGTAGTTCATACGCTCAAGACGGTTGGCGGAGATGGTACAGTGACTCACGTATCCGCAGCCTATGCCTACAGTACCCCAGTCCTCATTAGAGATATCGTAGATATTATTATTCCGTATTGTCACATTGTCGCTGCATAAGCCCTTGAATGGCCGGTGCACCTCAAAGGCTCCCTCTGAGAAAGACCCCACCATGATGGCAGTGCCGCCGATATCCTCAAAATGGTTGTTCTCTATAACAGCATCATTAGTGGCATATTCATAATCCAATGCTGTGGCTGCAAGGTGACGGAAGGTGCAGCCCCTGAAGTTAATCCTGTCAGCATATCGCACACATACAGCACTCACCGGACGTTCTATCCACGCCTGGTTTTCCAACGTGGGAGCCCAAGGCAGGCCCTCTTGCTTGAGTTTATACGCCTCAGTGATAGCAAATCCCGCCTGCAAAGTGACATGACCAAACTGTGACGGGCGGTTCCATGCGGCATACTCAAAAGTGATATACTCTATGGATCTATTCCTCACCTGCTCATGGTCACAGCCCTCAATAGTAAGCAGACGCTCGCCTGTTGGCACTACCGCCTTGAGGTTATCCGTTGTCTCTCCATCTCGGGGATAGTAGTACAATTTCTTTTCCAACTTGTCATAATACCACTCACCCGGCTCATCTAAAAACGCCTTAGCGCCCCAGAGGTTGTAGGATGAGTTACCTTTCTCTCCGCCTATCACTGGCTGTGGCCACGGATGGTCAAACTCCAGCGTGCTCTCAGGCTCACGGAATGACACCTTCAAAAGCCCTCCTTGGATATCTGTTCTGTCTATTCTGAGGATTGCCAGTGCCCACCGCTGATGCACCGTCATCTCAAGGTCTGGGCTATTGCCGAGGTCTCTACCCGTAACAGGAATAGTTATGGTACGGTCGGAGGTATTGAAATCAGTCATACGCCCCATCTTCTCCGGACCGAAGAGCGATGCCCTGTATGCTTTTCCTGCAGTAGTCCACATCTGCCGGTTGATATATTGTTGCGGCACATCAGCCACAAGCAGACCTCCTTCTTGGCGCCACGTTCCCACAGACACACCTAACCCCACCGTGGCGCCCTCGTCACCGCGGATTATTGTCGGTGAGTCATCGGTGCCGCTGTCCTCTGTGCGCAGACAGAAAGGCTCATAGTTGCCCTTGGCGAGATGTATCACCACCCCACCCTGTATTCTTGCGTTATTCAGCCGTCTCCACTCTCTGGCAATTCTCAACGCTGTGCGCATGGTCTTCACCGGTTCCTGCTGCGACAGCCCGCTATTGGTGTCACTGCCAGAGGGAGACACATACACATCACCGGCGCACATCACGCCAGGCGTAAGACACATCATTATAAGAAAAAGTATTTTCTTCATATTGTGGTGTATGTTTTGTGTTTTATGTTTTATGTTTTGAGTTAAATAGTTCCCGTTCCCGTTAACGTTCCCGTTGGAATAGTTCCCGTTCCCGTTAACGTTCCCGTTGGAATAGTTCCCGTTCCCGT
>JAGDAU010000238.1 GCA_017959365.1 Prevotella sp. | reverse complement strand
TGCCGAGCCATACATCGATATAGAAATAGAACCAGAAAGATTGAAACCAGAAATAATAAATGAAGCAATAAGGCCACCCATAGATTTTAAGAAATTGGAAAACGTCTTCAATAAGAAAGCAACATCCTATAAATTCTTTTGGTTTATATCATTTATCTCATTGGCAAAGGAGAAACAATCCTTAAATATATCGTATAAGGACATCGTAATAAGAATGGCTGCTATAGCATGGCCTATCGTTTTTGAAGATGCGATAGATTTAGGCAACAGAGATATGATGAAGAAATATCTAAATGTTATCGTCAGCAAAACGACTCTTATAAAAACAGCATCATGTGGTGTGGTCGAGAGATATATTTCTCAGCATTATTCTTCTCAAGGTATTGACAAAATCTTATCACCGCTACTGAAAAATGTACCGTTCAGATTTCTGTCACCTTGGATTAGTTACACAAGCGATGAAGACGTTATAAACAAAACCATGCTTGCAGACTATAATGGTATGTATAAAATACTAAAAACAGGAATAAGCATTAATGAGGAGTGGTGGGATTATATAAACAACAATTATTCAAATGTGAGTAAATTCATCATGCAATCATTTATCTCATATCTAAAGAATAATAACAATGAAATGAAATTACTCAGACTGAAAACAAAAGGTTGGCCATTGATTGATAAATAGGAGCAAATTCGACCGAGCAAGTAGCTAAATCCGACCGAGCCGGTCACGTGTTTTATGTCTGTGGAGTGGCTGATGAAATTATTTATGTGGGTTTTCATTTTAAAAGTTTTAACAATGAGAAACGAAGGATATAATTACGGTTATCAGACGGGAGGGTATGACTCTGGTTTTGGGCCAATGCCAGAGAAGAAGAAACATTCTTTTTCTACGGTATTGATTGTCATGTTGGTGGCTTTGCTCGTATGCCTTGTTTGCTATGATAATATTGTTAAACCGATTATAGAGACGATGGAAAAGAAAGAGGCCATAATAAAGGAGAATGAGGATATTCTTGACGGACTTTTGTCAGATGATGAGGAATTGTCAGACAGTGATGTTGATACAGACGAAGAGGAAAGTCTGAGTAGCCTAACAGGAGGGTTAGACACATGGGAGTCATCTGCATCATCGTCTTCAGCAGAAAAGAAGTCAAGATCATCTGCGGGAGACTATAATATCGATATTCCATCATCAGAAGCACTGGACAGGATGATTCACGCCCAAATGGTTGAGCAGGCTAAAGAACTTGGTGTGAGCACACAAGGTTCGACTTCGGATATTCTCGATCGCATCACTCATGCCCAAATGGTTGAACAGGCCAAAGAACTTGGTGTGAGCACTCAGGGTTCAACCTCGGATATTCTCGATCGCATCACTCACGCCCAAATGGTTGAACAGGCCAAAGAACTTGGTGTGAGCACTCAGGGTTCAACCTCGGATATTCTTGACCGTATCACTCACGCCCAAATGGTAGAGCAGGCCAAAGAACTTGGTGTGAGTACCCAGGGTTCAACCTCGGATATTCTTGACCGCATCACAAAGAAATATTTGGAAAAGTAATCAACGGGAACGGCTGATGAATGAATAGTTAAAACTTAAGATTTAATAGTTGTCGCTGCGCGATTAAGAATTAGAAATTCACTCTCAGCATTCAGCTATGTTCGTAGGACGTAAGCTTTTTCCCAAGCGTAGCGTTTTTTGAAGCCATCACAGATGGCGTCATTTTTGTTGAGTGAAATCTTTTTCATTTGTGTAAGCAAATGGTTTTATGTAAATGTAATCAGCTATGGAATGCTTGCTTTCATAAAGCTGGTGACATCGAGATAAAACGATGGAAAAGAAAGATTACATGTTTTTTTATCTTGTTTTTATCTTGCCAAATAATTATCCAAAAAAGATTATCCAAAAAGGATAATATATTATATATACCCAGTTTTTCATACAACCGTATGGTGGTTTTACATAATTGTTGTACCTTTGTGGCGGATAATTTAAGATTGATATGGGAAGAATGAAAATATGGATATCTTATATCGTTTTTGCTCTCTGTGGTTTAACGATGCTCGCAGGGTGCTCGGATGATGATAATAGTGCTATAACACCTATTGAGGAACAGCTGCAGGATGGTGAGTGGACCGGATATGGCGAGGGGCGTAGCGGAACGATTGTTGCCAAGGTGGTTGTGAAAGACCATGTTGTGGAGGATGTTACCATTGTCAGTCAGTCGGAGTCGGTATTTGCACAGGATGCCATCAATACTATCGTCGCAAGTGCCGTTGGCAGACAGGACGTGATGAGTGTTGAGGCGGATGGCGTCACGGGGGCTACACTAACCTCCACTGGTGTTATCGATGCTATCAACATGGCTATTCAGGCTGCTATGGGAAAGGCTGTGGATGTCCAGAAGACATATCAAGACGGTACGTGTGACATCGTGATAGTAGGAGCTGGCGGAGCCGGACTGTCGGCTGCTGTGGCAGCGGCAGAGACATCCTCATTAAAGATCGTAGTACTTGAGAAACAGGGTATCATTGGGGGTAACACCAACTATTCAACAGGTGGTATCAATGCCGCGGAGACTGACTATCAGCATAACCTTGGCATTGAGGACAGCAAACAACTCTTCTATGATGACACTATGCGTGGCGGTAAATATGAGAACAACCCGTCGCTGGTTAGAAATTTTGTTGACAACGCCCCTGTTACCATCTCCTGGCTTACAACGCTCGGTGCTGACCTTACTGATGTGGGCCTGATGGGTGGCAGCAGTGTACGTCGCACACACCGTCCCCAAGGAGGGAGCGCCATTGGTCCGCATCTGATGAAGATCCTGAAAGAGGCGTCGGATAAAAATAATATTGAGATACGCACATCAAATAAGGTCGTGGGTCTTATTGCTGAGGGTGGTGTGGTAAAGGGTGTTAACGTACAGAATGCTGACGGCAGCACATACACCCTACGTGCCAAAGCCGTCATCATTGCCACGGGTGGCTTTGGGGCCAACTTAGAGATGGTGGCTCGTCTGCAGCCGTCTCTCAGCGGTTTCGCAACGCTTAATCATCCCGGAGCTACTGGTGACGCTTTCGACTGGGTGACACCACTTGGCGGAGCGCTGATACAGATGAAGAACATTCAAATCCATCCTACGGCAGAGGCAACAAATCATATCCTTATCACAGAGGCAGTCAGAGGTAACGGTGCAATACTGGTAAACTATTATGGCCGACGCTTTGTTAATGAGATGGAGACGCGCGATGTGGTGTCGGCGGCTATCCTCTCACAGCCCAATGGAGAGGCGTTCCTGATCTTTGACCAGGGGGTGCGCACATCGTTGGCGTCCATTGAGACATACGCTAATCAACATCTGCTGAAAGAAGGGGCTACCGTTGGCGAGCTTGCCGGCTTTATAGGTGTTTCTGCCGATGCGCTGACAGCAACCGTAAACCGCTATAACGCGCAGCAGAAAACTGGCGTAGATGATGACTTCGGGCGCAGTGCCGTTGAGATGCCTGTAGCCTTGGAAACAGCACCGTATTATGCTGTCTGTGTGACACCTGCCATACATCACACCATGGGCGGTCTGAGTGTTAACACAAGCACTCAGGTGCTGAAAGCCGACGGCACGCCAATTCCCGGTCTGTATGCTGCTGGTGAGGTGACCGGCGGTTTACATGGCGCTAACCGCTTAGGTGGCAACGGTGTCGCTGATATCGTTGTGAATGGCAGGCTCGCAGGTCTGGCAGCCGCCAGGTATTGTAATTAACGTTCCCGTTCCCGTTAACGTTCCCGTTGAAACATTATTTCTGTTTCAGTTCTTCTAATGCTTGACTCAACTGGTCGGGGCATGATGTGGGCTTGGTTCCGCATCGTATGCCTTTCAGGCTCTCTATGACTTCGTCAATCTTCCGTCCTGTCACGAGTTTGCTGATGCCCTGCAGGTTGCCGTGGCATCCGCCTGTGAATACTACCTGCTGTATGATGCCATTGTCATCAGCTGTCACATCAATCATCTTAGAGCATGTGCCCTGGGTCTGGTAAAGGATATGTTTCATTTGTTATTTATTTTTTGTGTTTCTTGTTTGGGCGGTTTTTTACCCCACCCCTTGCCCCTCCCCTTGGAGAGGAGGGGAGTGCTGTGCGGGGTGTTATTTGGTTATTCCCGGCGGGTGAACCGCCGTGCACTCTTTTCTTGCCTCCTGAGGGTGAAGCGCCGGGCGCTGTGTGCATGGGGCTGCTGAAGAGGCGTTTGATAAGGTCGTCCCTGCCAATGCGGCAGAGTGAGCGGATGATGTTCTGACGATCCTCGGGTTTATACCAGAAGAAATACTGGCGTTGGCGTAGCTTCTCTTCCTTTGTCTTTGCAGAGAACACTTTCTCTAATGTGTATGGGTCATAACCGGTGTACCATGTCTCTGTGCTGATGGTCATTGGGGTAGGGGTGAAGTCCTGCACCTGCTCTAACTGGAAGTCCATGTCCTTGGTCTGTATGGCAAGCTCTGCCATATCCTCCTCACGGCATCCCGGATGACTGCTGATGAAATATGGTATTATCTGCTGTCGCAGCCCCGCCTGGCGGTTGATGCGGTCGAAGATGACTTTAAATCGTCCGAAGAGCTGGAACGACGGTTTGCGCATGAAGCGGAGCACCTCGTCGGAGACGTGCTCCGGCGCCACCTTCAGCCTTCCGCTCACGTGTCGGGTGATAAGTTCACGGGTGTATTCCTGTGCCGCCTTATCTGTCTGCTCGTCGCCGCTCTCGTGCAGCAGCAGGTCGTATCGCACGCCGCTGCCTATGAAACTCTTTTTGATACCTGGTAGCGCGTCAACAGCGCGGTAGATGTCAAGCAGTCGGGTATGGTCGGTGT
>JAGDAU010000237.1 GCA_017959365.1 Prevotella sp. | reverse complement strand
GGTGAGTGGCGAGACACCCTGTATGGTGCCAATCTTACCGTCGGGAATGAGAGCGACATTCCTGATGTCGAAATTACTGATACGTTCTGTTGTCAGTTCCGGTTCTCCTCCTTCAGAGCTTATCCTATCTACAAAGGCATAGCTGTCACGTGTCTTCAATGGAACGCCTATGAGCCTGCTGAGGATATCCCGTTTGCTATCGTCGGGCATATTAGCGGCATACTCCTGTGCTGCCTCCGCTCCTGCCAGGATGGGGTAGGCAGCCAGTCCGATGGCAGCGAGCACCTTGCTGTGGGTTAGCATATCATAATAGAGGTCTTGGCTCATCTCAAGGTGCATGCCACCTCCGATGATTCCCTTTCGTCTTACGTTGCGTACCATGTTACGCAGGTCGCCTATGGGGTCTGACTTTTCTCCTTCTGTCTCATTGGTGTGTTCGCTGTTAGTCCACCACATCCTGTCACCCTGGATAATGATGAAGTTGTCGTCAGGCATACCGAAACGTATTGTTATGCCGGTGAGTCCCCGTGGGTTGTTGTTGCCATTGATGGTAAACTGCCCTGTTGACACTATCTGCATACGTTGGTGGGTGAGGGCGTTATAGTATCCTTTGATAAGACACTCCGTACCCTCGTCCAGCATGCTCATGAATGCTGTCTGCATCTCATTGGTCAGTGCTGCTT
The DNA here is from genome assembly GCA_017959365.1 of Prevotella sp. GTDB lineage: Bacteria > Bacteroidota > Bacteroidia > Bacteroidales > Bacteroidaceae > Prevotella. The sequence goes on along the minus strand of JAGDAU010000237.1, from coordinate 7,505 downwards.
CGCCGAAGCGTTGCATAAGTTGCAGTTTCTCACCCACGGTAACGCGGTTCAGGCGGTAGAACTTCTTCATGGTAGGGATATTTCCCGTTATGCCGTTAGCACCCTCTGTCTGCTGCTCGTAGCCCGGACTCTCTATGTCCACGTATGTGGGTAGGGTAGTGACGTTAAGCGTTGAGATCAGTTGTGCGAAGGTGTAGTTGAGGTGCAATGGCTCTTTCTCAAAGCCGTCAATCTCCAATGTGTTGTATTTCTCGTTGTAGTGATCTACGAACTGTTGCCATGTGCAACCGCCGAGACCATACTCTATTACCTGATACAATTCTTTTGGTAGTGTGTTCATGGTTTAATAGTTTTTGTGTTTTGCGTTGTATGTTTTCGGGATGTCGGAATTTCGGAATATCGATATTTCGGAATAACGATCATTCAACTCGTCAACTTGTTAACTTGTCAACTTCGTAACTCAACTGAAGCTACCTTACCCAGATGATCATGGGTGTGAGGGGATTGAGTCTCAGTTTTTCCAGTGAGGCGCTGCTGACAGCCCATTCGTATAGTTCTCCAGCGTAGATCACGGTACCCGAGCAGACATCGTTCTCTGATTTTACTGGTACGTCTTCCTGAAGGTAGCCATTGATGTTGAGTGTCGCTATGTCCTCACCGGCTGTCTCTTCAATGACGCTGTCGGGTATCGGTTGTATTGTCTTGTTTTCCTGGTCGAGGCTGACGGGTGTGCCGGCGGGTATCTTCCCGCTTTCTAAGAAGTCATTGAAATTTGTTACTATACCTCCAGCCGGATATCGGTGGCGTATTTCTCTCCATACCTTGCGTGCGGGGCTGATTGTTATTTCCCGCTGTGTAAATGTGTTTCCTGTAATCATGGTTGTAATTATTATTAGTTTAATGTTTAATGTTGAAAGTTGAAAGTGAATTACATTCGTGTTTTATGTTTAGTGTTGTATGTTATTCAAGTTTCGCATTCGCTCAACTTATTGGTTTAAAGTTTAATGTTAAAAGTTTAGAGTGATATAGATTTTCACTTTCAACTCAACTCGACTTCCGCTTGCGAAAGTTGAGTAAATAGTTTACCAGCCTTCCTTTTTGGCTTTCTGTTTAAAGTAGGTGTCGGCAGCGGATGGCTGACGGTGTGTGGCGTTGCGATTAGCTCTTGGAACACCGCTCTCTCCTCTACATTCCGCATACTCTGTGTCGTAGGCTTTCAGCAATGACTCAACAGCTGAGGCATCATCCTCATATTGGCTTATGTCATTGTCGCGTAAGACTCTGTTGATAACATAGCTGTCTGTCGCCCCTCTCATTCGCATGACACTCTTGATGTGCTGTGTCCGTTTTTGCAGTTTCTGCTCATTGATGATCTCATTGAGATGGTCACACATCTCGTTGAGTCTCTGTTCCTGCTGTTCCAGTCTAAGTAGAAGCGATGTGTCAGATTCGGGGTTCTCTGATTCTTTCTCTTTCTCCGTTGTGTTTTCCGTCTCCGGACTGTTGATTATTAATTCTTCTTCCATGGTTAATTTAGATTTAGTTTGGTTTTGGTCTTGCTTTTCTGGTTGCAAAGGTAGTTATGGGGATATAAAAAAAAAGAATGAAAATTGTAAGCAATTCTTACTAATTTTCATTCTTTTGAATAAAATGCTTATTATCAGCGTGTTAGCTCGGTTTGTTTTTGGTTGTCACCGTTTTGTCTTCTAACTTCTCTTGACAAAAGCCTATTTTGCTGCCTCAAATTCCTCGAGGAAGCGGGTGTCGTTCTCAGAGAAGAGACGAAGGTCGCTGACCTGATATTTAAGGTTGGTGATACGCTCCACACCTAACCCAAAGGCATAGCCGCTATATACGCTGCTGTCGATGCCGCACAGTTCCAGGACGTTGGGGTCAACCATACCGCAGCCAAGAATCTCCACCCATCCGGTGTGTTTGCAGAACCCGCATCCCACTCCTCCGCAGATGTGGCATGAGATGTCCATCTCCGCACTTGGCTCTGTGAATGGGAAATAGCTTGGGCGCAGCCGTATCTTAGTGTCTGGTCCAAACAACTCCTTAGCGAAAGTGAGCATTACCTGCTTGAGGTCGGTGAATGACACGTCTTTATCAATGTATAATCCCTCTATCTGGTGGAAGAAACAGTGTGCGCGTGCGGTTATCGCCTCGTTTCTGTAAACCCTGCCCGGGCAGATGACGCGGATAGGTGGCTGTGTGCGTTCCATGACGCGTGCCTGTACGCTACTGGTGTGACTTCTCAGGATGATATTCTTTGCCACGTCGTCAGGATTAATCTCCACGAAGAAGGTGTCTTGCATGTCTCGTGCCGGATGGTCGGCAGCGAAATTCATCTTTGTGAACACATGCAGGTCATCTTCCACTTCCGGTCCGTCAGCCAGAGTGAACCCCATGCGTGAGAAGATCTCAATAATCTCGTTTTTAACGATTGTCAGTGGATGACGTGTTCCTAAGGTGACGGGATAGGCGGTACGTGTGAGATCTGGTTTCTCTGCTGTTTCTTCAGCCTCCGCCAGTTTCTCTTTCAAATCGTTGATACGTTGCAGTGCTGTCTGCTTCAACTCATTGATTTTTATACCAATCGTCTTTTTCTGTTCTGCCGCCACATTGCGGAAGTCAGCCATAAGAGCGTTGATCTCACCTTTCTTGCTGAGATATTTCAGTCTCAGCTGTTCTATCTCCTCTGAATTCTGAGCTTTTAGGTTGTTTACTTCATTTAGAAGTTCTTCTATTTTCTCTAATAATGCCATTTGTCTGAAAATTAATGGGTGCAAAGGTAATACCTTTCTATGAGATATGCAAGTTTTTTTGTTTTAAGTTTTTTTGATTGGAAAAATATTCGTAACTTCGCAGCCTAATTACTAAAATCAACTGAAGCAAGCTTCTGTTGAGTCAACAAGTTGACGAGTTAACGAGTTGACAAGTTGACAAGTTGTTTGTTGAGATAGAAATAGTTCCCGTTAACGTTCCCGTTGAGAAAAACTATATCACTTTCAACTTTCAACATTCAACATTAAACTAATAAAATGAGCGAAAGCGAAACTTAAATAATTCATAGGAATGAAAAAAGGTTTTCTTTTTTGTTTGGTATTATTCGTCATAGTGATGGCATTTGCCACTGGATGCACAGGAAATCAGCCTGAGTCAACACCTGCAGACAGCCTGGCGGACAGCACAGCCATTGTTGACAGTCTGGCTAAAGATAGCATTAATACAGATACTGTAGAGGTGGCTCCCATACCCGTTGCCGCCGACCAGTTGTTTGACGACTTCCTGTTTTTGTTTGCGTCACGCCCGGCTATCCAGCTGAGCAGGATAAAGTTTCCCATAACAGAAACAACAGGCGACAAGACGCGTCAGATAGACCGCCAGCATTGGGTTATGGAGCGTTTCTTCACCGATAAGGATTTCTATACTCTTATCTTCGACAACCAGCAGCAGATGAAAGCTGCCAATGACCGTCATACAGACAGTGTGGCAGTGGAGACAATAAACCTTAACACTGGTGTTGTGAGACAGCATCTCTTTACTCATGCCACAGGGAAATGGATGCTTGTGGAGATACGTAATAAGCTGGTCAGCGAGACGAAGAATGCCTCTTTCCTGGATTTTTATAATAAGTTTGCCACTAATCCGGCATACCGCCGTCAGAGCATCAGCAACCCCTTTGTGTTTGTCGGGCCAGACCCTAATGATGACTTCGGTGACAGGGTTAAGACAATGCAGATGAGGGCGTCGCAGTGGGATAATCTTGGTTTTGATGATCTTCCGTCAGGTACGATATACAATATCCTCTATGGTCAGCGTTATACAGAGAGCAATCAGAAGATTTTCGTATTGCGTGGTAATGCTAATGACCAGGAGACAGAACTCACCTTCCGCCGCTTTGGTTCGCGTTGGATGCTTGTGAAGTTAAATGTTTAATGAAAGATTTTTTGCGATGAAGATATATAATGACTATAGTTTGGCAGCTCATAATACTTTTGGGATAGATGAGCGGTGCAAACGGTTTATAGATATTGAGTGCGAACAGGATGCCATTGATGTGTGTTCAATGATAGATCCCGATGAGCGACTGCTTATAGTGGGGCAGGGGAGTAATCTGCTGCTCGGCGGTTTTTTCGACGGCACTGTCCTTCACTCTGCGATAACGGGATGTCACAGTGTTGCTATTGGCAATGAGGTGATGCTAAGGTGCGGTTCCGGTGAGTGTTGGGATGATGTGGTGGCTTTTGCCGTTGACAATGGTTGGTTTGGTATGGAGAATATGTCGCTCATACCGGGTGATGTGGGTGCGTCAGCAGTCCAGAATATCGGTGCTTACGGTGCTGAGGCAAAAGATGTTATATCCCAGATAGAGGCTGTAGAGCTTGCCACAGGTAAGAAAGTGACAATAAATAATCATGAGTGTGATTACGGTTATCGTAACAGCCGTTTTAAGGGTGAGTGGAAAAACAGGTTTTTCATTACCCATGTAACATATCAGTTGTCGGTGGAATATGCTCCCCGCCTTGATTATGGTAATATCCGTGCCGAGCTCATGCGTCGTAATATTGATTATCCATTACCCCTTCAGCTGCGCCAGGTGATAATAGATATCCGCAATGCCAAGTTGCCAGACCCGAAGGTGCTGGGTAATGCCGGCAGTTTCTTTATGAACCCAGTTGTCGAGAGGCCCGTATTTGAGGCTTTGCAAAGCCGGTATCCCGACATGCCATATTATGAGATTGATGATGACCACGTTAAGATACCCGCCGGCTGGATGATCGAGCAGTGCGGATGGAAGGGTCGCGACTTAGGCAACGCCGGTGTTTACGATAAGCAGGCTTTAGTGCTTGTAAATCGTGGCGGTGCAACCGGCAAGGATGTCATCAACCTTGCCCATGCGGTAATAAATGACGTGAAAGAAAAATTCGGAATAGAGATACACCCGGAGGTGAATGTGGTTTGTTAGTTGACGAGTTGACAAGTTGACGAGTTGTTTGATTTTCTATTGGACAATTGACAATTTCTTCGTGATTATTTACTATTCATAGGTACTCAGGCGAGCAAAGCTCGGAGTCCTATTGATTAGTTCCCGTTCCCGTTAACGTTCCCGTTGATATCTGTTCCCGTTCCCGTTAACGTTACCGTTGAGTATCAAATGTAATTCACTTTCAACTTTAAACATTAAACTGTAAACTAACAAGTTGAGCGAATGCGAAACTTGAATCGAACTATTTCTTCCTTTTGAATTTCCTGTAAAGTTTCCATCCGAGGATGAGGCCGTCAAGGATGCCGGCTCCGGTACTCATGAGTCCGGCAATGCGTGATGATGGTGTGAGTGCTGTCTTTTCCGGTTTATGGAAAAGACTGTTCCACATCTTCTGCATCTTCTTATCGTCCTTTCGCAGCTCAGAGCGTAGCATCTCTTTGCGCAGACGCAGGTCTGAGAGTGATTTGTAGGGTTGTATAGCCGTTGGCTGTCCGTTGATGTCAGTGTACATAATCTTATTTCTCCATCAATAAAGTTGCAAGGAAATTAACCAACGGGCGCTCGATAAGGCGTTTCCTATAGACGAGTACCAGTATAAGTATAATGAAATAAAACAGCGCCACAATACACCATGCACTTATCATACCTCCTGTCAGTTTAGCTATTGCAGCGGCAGCAGCTAACGACAGGAATATCATGATAACCATAAACAGTGCAGACAGTATAATAGTTATAGTTGCTACGGTAAGCAGCCGCACAACTTTCTCAATGACGTCGAGTTTGACGTATTCCGTCTGCAGACCCAGGTAGTGTTTCACCACTTCCACGAGCTGTCCTATGGTCTCTATATTCCTGTCGTTAGAAAACATAATCTACCTTAATAATTAATCAATGTCCGGCGCAGCGTCTTTGATGTCCTCTTTGATGTCTTCCACAAACTCCTCAACATCCTTGCGGCTAAGCTTGATGTTGTGTTTCTTGCAGAAATCCTCAACAGTGTCACTGATACGTGTACGGGTGTCAGCACCCTTCTCCGGGGCAAGGAGCAGACCGATAGCGGCTCCTGAGATAGCGCCTCCTAAGAAAGCGCAGAAATAACCTAATGTTTTCATAATTATTATTTTTTAGTTAATAGATGTTCTTAAAATCCCGATAATCCGGAAAAAACGGCATTATTGCCATAACTCAATTGCAAAGATACAAAAAATATGAATACAACCGCATTTTTTGTTGTTTTTTTATGTTAAAAAAAATGTATTTTTACGATTTAACAAACTTTATGTGCCATAGTGTGCTTTTTTTTGATGATTATGTGTAATTTCGCACAAAATATTGCGTTTAAACAAATAATTAACTTTACATAGACAAAAATTATGAAAAAATCAATCGTTTTGTGCACAGGTCTTTGCGTTGCACTCGCATTCACCGCTTGTAAACCAAGTGAGTCAGCTTACAAAAAAGCATATCTGAAGGCTCAGGAGGCTAACAACACTACAACTACTTATGCTAACAACACCTACAACACCCAGGGTGAGACTTACAACACAACCACAACACCGGTAACTACCACCGATGTGCCTGTTGTTACTCCGTATGAGACACAGGCAACAGAGACAACCGTTATCGACCAGACTGATAACGTAAGGGTTACCAACGAGAATGTGGAGCTTGTCAGCGGAAGCGGACTGAAGTCTTACAGCGTTGTGGTTGGCTCTTTTGGTGTCAAGGCTAATGCTGACGGTTTGGTAAGCCGTCTGCGCAACGCAGGTTACGATGCCCAGCTCGTCAAGAACCCCACAAAGAACATGTACCGTGTGGTGGCTACTTCCTTCTCCACAAAGTCGGAGGCTGTAAGAAGCCGCAACCAGTTGGAAGCTAATTATCCTGGCGCTTGGCTGCTTTACACAAAGTAAGTGTCGCAAGTGGCAAGGATATTATCCATAGATTACGGAAAGAAACGAACGGGACTGGCAGTCACCGACCCTTTGCAAATCATTGCCGGGGGGTTGGCGACTGTCAGTACTATTGAGTTAATACCTTATCTGAAAGACTATATATCGCGTGAGCAGGTGGAGTGTATTGTGGTGGGAGAGCCACGGCAGCCGAATGGTATGCCAAGCGAAAACCTGCCCAGGGTGCAACAGTTCGTAAGACAGTGGGAAAAACTCAACACCGGCATACCCGTAGTGATGTATGACGAGCGTTTTACGTCTGTGTTGGCACACCGTGCTATGATAGACGGCGGCCTGAAGAAGAAAGCCCGCCAGGACAAAGCCCTTGTGGATGAGATAAGCGCCACAATACTCCTGCAAGACTACCTTGAGAGTAGACGAGTGAACTGTGTTTAACGGGAACAAATATCAACGGTAACGTTAACGGGAACGGGAACTAATCAATAGGACTCCGAGCTTTGCTCGCCTGAGTACCTATGAATAGTAAATAATCACGAAGAAATTGTCAATTATCCAATAGAAAATCAAACAACTTGTCAACTTCTCAACACTTGTCAACT
>JAGDAU010000236.1 GCA_017959365.1 Prevotella sp. | reverse complement strand
TACGGAAAATCGAGGGCAGAACAAAATAAACATGTATAAATTAATCAAAAAAGGCGGAAATCCTGTATATGGTTTATCTCTGGGTTTGAGCTACCCATTGCTCCAACGATGGTGATGACATCAAAACGCCACGGGCTGTCAACACGGTGAAATTTGATAAAATGATTGATTGCCTTTCGCAAATTGGATAGTTTGGAATAGTTGACAGAACTCTCCGGCTCCATAAATTCCTTGTTGCTGCGCATCTTGACCTCTACGAATACCAGTGTTGTACCGTCGTAAGCGATAATATCTATGTCACGATGTTTGGAACGCCAGTCGCGCTCTAAGATATCATATCCTTTTCTTTGCAAATACATGGCTGCCGTCTGCTCACCCCATTGTCCTACCTCCCTGGTGGTATGAGTCTGATTTGACAAAGTCACCTTGCTGCCTTTCTCCCTAAGCAACAGACAGCAACGATGCATAGCCTCATGTTTCAAATCGTCTATATTTGGTATTTGAGAAATAAGTCTCTCCAAAGCCTTATAGATTTTCTCCGCCTCATCAAGGCTACCGTAGTTAGCCCTATGCCTGAGAGCGTCAACGGCGGTCCAGAACATGGCATTGACAGCGGAGAAACTTTTATCAGCGGAATACAGGGCTCTCGCTGCCTGGTAAGCATCCTCTGCCCTACCCTGTTTCCTCAACTCTAATATCTCCTTTGCCGTCATAACAAGACCAGGATTGTCTTTTTAACCCCACAAACTAACCACACTAACTAACAACCTATAATTTACTCATTATAGATACGTTTTTTCAGGGCTATAAGGTCATCCCATTGTGCCTCGGCGGCCTTTATACCCATATCAATCATATCAACCATGGCTTTATGAGAGAAACTGGTAACGCCATAACCACCTAATTTAGGATTGATGACAAGGTCGGCCATCTTCACGGTTTCGTTGTATTTGACAATGTCGGGGCGTTCACCAATCCATTTTATAATATGATCTACCAGACCGGGCTTATCTTTGTCTGCGAGGTCACTGAGTTTGATTGGCAATTTATCGTCAAGCCCGCCTTCGTCCTGATCTTGCGAGAGGTCTATAGCAATCACTATTTCTGCTCCCATATCCTTGACCACATCTACGGGAAGGTTGTTGTATGTACCACCGTCTATAAGCTTAACCTTATTAATGACAACTGGTTTGAAGGCTCCGGGTATTGCCATACTGGCACGCATAGAGCGTGGCAGACTACCCTTAGAGAGTACCACCTCCTTCTCACCCATTATGTCCGCTGCGACACAGCGGAAAGGTATCTTCAATGTATCGAAGTTCACTTTGTCGCCCTGATAGCCTGTCAGACTGTCAAGAACAGCAAGGATATTGTCACCCTTCAACGCACCAAAATTGGTATCTTTATGCTTACTCTTCTTTCTCGAAACCGGGATACCGAAGATATATGTCACACCATCCTCCACATGATATGGGGTACGTGAAAGGTGTGACTGTTGGTCGGCTATTAACGATATCCACTGCTGTGATGTGAACAGTTCTTCTAATTGAGAGGCAGTATAACCGTTGGCATAAAGACCTCCTACTATAGATCCAATACTCGTTCCGGCAATATAGTCGATGGGAATGTCTGCACTTTCTATCACCTTCAGCACACCTATCTCCGCAGCACCTTTAGCGCCACCACCACCCAAGACGAGTCCTACCTTTGGTCTTGGAACATTTTCTTCCTGTTGCGCCATAGCAATAGCCATCACGAAAAACAGGCATATAAAAATTATTAAGCGTTTACTCATTTCCTTATAAGTTATTGATTGTTATGTTGTTATCTGCCGGGGATATCTGGCATATCTTAACTTATCATGTTTATATCGTAAGGCGTCTCCTGATAAACGTAATAGTTTATCCAGTTGGTATAGAGCAAATTGGCATGAGCACGCCAAGAGGTTATTATACCCTTTTCCGGATTATCATCCACATAATAGTGCTTGGGAAGCTCCACGTCGTCTCTGACATCTTTGTCACGGCGGTATTCCTGATCCAGTGTGCCTGGCGAATACTCCAAATGGCCGGTGATAAAGATCTCCCTACCCTGCCGTGCCATGACAATACTCACACCACAATCCGGTGACTCGGCTATAAGGTCAAGGGCAGGATGATTGATGATATCCTCTCTTCTCACCTCTGTATGACGACTATGTGGCATATTAAATACATCATCAAAGCCGCGGAAGATAGGCAATTGCGGTTTTAGACAATACTGGCGGAACACCCCGAACATCTTCTTCTCCAACGGGTATTTAGGTATGCCGTAATAGTGGTAGAGGCCAGCCTGGGCAGCCCAACAGATAAATAATGTGCTGGTCACATTTGTTCGTGCCCAATTAAATATATCACGTATTTCATCCCAGTAGTTCACATCCTCATAATCCAATGTTTCCACTGGGGCACCGGTGATTATCATGCCGTCATATTTCTCTTTCCTCATCTCAGAGAAGTCACGATAAAACATCATCATGTGTTCTATTGGGGTGTTCTTGGGGGTGTGACTCTTGAGTTTCATAAACTCTATCTCAAGCTGCAATGGAGTATTTGAGAGCAGACGGATCAGGTCTGTCTCTGTAGTAATCTTCAGGGGCATGAGGTTAAGGATTGCTATCCTAAGCGGACGGATATCCTGCTTATGGGCTCTGGTATAGTCCATGACAAAGATATTCTCCCGCTTAAGCAATTCTATTGCCGGCAACTTATCTGGTAGTCTGAGTGGCATAGCTGTTGATATTGTTTTAAGGAAAGTTATTCTTGCGTAATAACACTATTTAGATATTACCACAGTTGTAAGCGTTGGTCGGCGGGGATATACATCTTGTCACCAGGCTTAACATTGAAGGCGTCATACCACATATCGATATGAGGCAGAGCACCATTAACACGCCAGCGGCCTAAGGAGTGAGGATCGCTCTTCGTAAGATTACGTATCTCCTTGTCGGTGATATTACCTGCCCATACACCAGCGTAGGCAATGAAAAAGCGCTGTTGTGGGGTAAAACCGTTGACAATGCCGATGGGATTCTCTTTCATGGCACGCTCAAAGGCGTAATATGCCACCTGAAGACCTCCATGATCAGCAAGGTTCTCACCCAGTGTCAGCTGACCATTGGCGCTTAAGTCGGGTAATACCTTAATATTTGAGAAGAAGTCAGCGTATTTTCCGGTACGTTCCGCAAAGCTGTCAGCATCCTCTGAGGTCCACCAGTCAACCATATTACCCGTCTTGTCATAGTGACGACCCTGGTCATCAAAGCCGTGGGTCATCTCATGACCGATAACCACACCGATAGCACCGTAATTGAATGCATCATCGGCTGTAGGATCAAAGAATGGCACCTGTAGGATACCTGCCGGGAAGCAGATCTCATTGGTGGTAGGATTATAGTAGGCGTTAACAGTCTGAGGAGTCATATACCACTCTTCATTATCCACCGGTTTGCCGGCTCTATAGTCAATGTCCCATTTATCCCAGAAACGACGGCACTCCTGCACATTCTCATAGTAAGACCTCTTAGGGTCTATCTGCAATCCGCTGATATCCTTCCACTTATTCGGATAACCGATTTTCACATAAAACGTGGCAAGTTTGTCAAGGGCGTTCTGTTTTGTAGCACTGCTCATCCATGTCTGAGCCTTGATACGGTCGCCAAGGGCTTTCTGAAGGTTAGAGACGAGTTTAGCCATCCTTTCTTTTGAGGATGCGGGGAAATATCTCTCTACATATATCCTGCCTAATGCCTCTCCCATCTGTGCCTCCACCTGACTGGTGGCACGTTTCCATCTGGGATGATTCTCCTTGCTGCCTCGCATCGTCTTACCGAAGAAGTCAAAATGTGCATCCACCACCTCGTCGCTGAGATAGTTGGCGGCAGACATGATGGCATCCCACTCCATATATGCTCTCAACTCATCGGTGCTGACAGAGGCGAACAGTCTTTCTGCACCCTCAAGGAATAAAGGCTGACCAATTATCATATCCTCAAAATACTCTGTCTTCACACCCTCTGCGTTAAGGAATGAGGTAAGGTGGAACGATGGATAACGGCTCTCAAAATCAGTGCGGGTAATCTTGTTATAGTTAGCCTCCACATCACGTAACTCAGTACGGTTTTTACTAACATTGGCAAGGGCTGTCTCTATCTTCAGTACATCGTTCATACGTTTCTCTGCCGTCTTTTTATCAAAGCCAAAGAGACGGAACATCCTTACCACATGTTTCTTGTATGCCTCACGGATTGTTGTCGTGGCAGAGTCTTTATCAAGATAATACTCTTTCTGACCTAATGTCAAGCCACCCTGAGAAACATTAAAGATATTCATTGAGGCATTTTTCTCATCAGCGCCAAAGCCCATACGCATAGGTATGCCATAACCGAACGGAGCATATTTACGTTGTAGTTCCTGCAACTCCGCAACACTCTTGGCTGCCTCCATCTCTTTTATCAGAGGCATCAAGGGTGCCACACCCTCAGCATTACGCCTTACAAAGTCCATCGCCAACTTATAATAGTCGCTCAGTTTCTGCTCTATACTACCCATTGGATATGTACCATTTTGTAATTCTGTCAGGATACTGTTGATACGCTCATTGTTATTCTCTGCCAACTGGTCAAAACTGCCAAAACGTGAAAAAGCTGCAGGCAATGGGTTCTTCTCCATCCATCCCCCACAGGCAAACTGATAGAAATCATCAGCTGGTCGAACATTCCTGTCCAAGTTTGTCTCCTGGATACCAGACTTCAACTCTTGTGCTACTGCTCCGAGTGGCAACATTGTTATCACCATCATCGTAATAATCTGTTTTATCTTCATAATTCTAATTTTTTGCAAAGTTACGGAAAATCGAGGGCAGAACAAAATAAATCACATTTATTTTTTATGCCGAGATGGAGTAACTTTTTAAAAGTTACACTTTTTTCTCACTTAATCCATCGAAGCGATAAGGTTCTCCCACTCTGTAGTCTGCTGGTCCACCTGTTGTTTCAATAGTGTATATTCCTCTATCAATTTCATGTCTGTTGCCTTGTCTGGCATACTGAGTAGGTGCTCTATCTCTGTTATCCTCTTCTCAAGCGCTTCTATCTTCTTTTCCGCTTCAGCTATTTGGCGTTCAAGCCGTTTCTGCTTCTTCTGTTGTTCCTTGCGCTCCAAATAGTCTAACTTTGACTGTTTTACAGGCTGATTATCTGGCGTTTTAGGACTATTCTGAGTGACATGGTTATTCTGACTTCCTATCTCATCAAGACTCTCGATATTGTGATGACGCAGAAAATCATATATACCACCAATATGCTCTATCACTCTGCCACCACCAAATTCATACACCTTGTCAACAAGACCATCTAAGAATTCACGGTCATGGCTAACAATTATGGCAGTGCCGTCGAAGGCTTTGATGGCATCTTTCAACACATCTTTGCTCACCATGTCAAGATGGTTGGTTGGCTCGTCAAGAATGAGCATATTCACCGGCTCAAGCAACAGGCGGATCATCGCCAGACGGCTTCGTTCACCACCACTGAGCACTTTAACTTTCTTCTCTGATGCCTCGCCGCCAAACATAAATGCTCCAAGCAGGTTGTTTATACGCATACGTATCTCACCGCGTGCCACATTATCAATGGTGTCATAAACGGTCAATGTCTCGTCCAATAACTGTGCCTGGTTTTGGGCAAAATACCCGACCTGGATATTATGACCTATCTTCAGATTGCCACCAAAGGGTATTTCTCCCATAATACACTTTACCAGAGTAGATTTGCCCTCACCATTACGCCCTACGAACGCCACCTTCTCACCGCGTTTGATGGTAAGGTTGACATGCTGAAACACCAGATGGTCGCCATAACGCTTCTCAACCTCGTCACAGATAACAGGATAATCACCACTGCGCACACAAGGTGGAAATTTCAGGTGCATGGCTTTGTTGTCCACTTCGTCGATTTCTATAGGCACTATTTTTTCAAGTTGCTTAATACGGCTCTGCACCTGTACAGCCTTTGTCGCCTTATAACGGAAACGCTCTATAAAGTCTTTTATATCTGATATTTCCTTCTGCTGGTTTTCGTATGCTCTCAACTGCTGTTCACGGCGTTCCGCGCGTAACTTGACATACTCATCATATTTCACTTTGTAGTCAACAATTTTGCCACATGTTATCTCCATGGTACGTGTGGTGACATTGTTGATAAAAGCACGGTCGTGACTGACCAATACCACTGCTTTGGCATTCTGTATCAGAAAACGTTCCAACCACTGTATGCTCTCTATATCCAGATGATTGGTAGGTTCATCAAGGAGCAGGACATCAGGCTGGCGCAAGAGTATCTTTGCAAGTTCTATACGCATACGCCATCCACCACTGAATTCTGCCGTAGGACGGTTGAAATCCTCATGACGGAACCCCAGGCCAAGCAGTGTACGCTCTATCTGTGCCTCATAATTGTCACCGCCCATGAGCAAATACCTGTCATGCTCTGCCGTAAACGTCTCCACCAGGCGGGCATAATCATCACTCTCGTAGTCTGTCGCATTAGCTATCTTGTCATTCAACGATGCAATGCGTTCCTTTAACGATGTTATATCGCTAAACGCCTTACGTGCCTCCTCACGTACCGTTGTATCATCTGCCAAGACCATCACTTGAGGCAGGTAGCCTACGGTAGTGTCCGATGAACGACCCACCTTACCATCGGTCGGCTGTTGCTCATTGGCTATAATCTTTAGCAGCGTCGATTTACCGGCACCGTTCTTACCAACCAAGGCAATACGATCACGGTCATTGATAACAAAACTGACATCTGAGAATAAAGGTTTAGCACTGAACTCAACCTTTAGATTTTCTACTGAAATCATTCTTTCATTAAATGTGAATTAAATAGGAATAAAAGTAACAATAGTAAGTCTATCTAATTAACATAAAACACAAAACATTAAACATAAAACACAAAGCTACGGAATAATAAAATTCAGGGCCTCCAACTCAACATTCACGGTAAACTCGCCCTTTGGTGTATTCAGCAGTCTGCCGTCAATACCCACTTTGGCACGCTCTGCCTTATATATCGTAACCTCGCGTGTACGATAAGGATGCACACTCCTGTGATTTAAGAACTTACCCTTTACAAAAAGATAAATACCCTCAAAAAGTTTTGTCATCACGGGATTATATACAACAGATACGTCTAACAAACCATTATAAGGCACTGCGTTGGGGGTCATGCCATAACCTGGTGCATTGCCTATACACACTGTCATCACGTTGCGGTCTATCTCGTCATCGTTAACCTTCAGAAGCATCTTATATTCTAACCGACGGAAGGTAAGCAGGAGGAATGAGAATAGGAAAGACAATGTGCGTGAACCGAAGAAAGAACGGGTACGACGACGGATGTCCATGATATCAGCTACAAGACCTATATTGACACAGTTGAGGAAATAACGCCTGCAACGCTCATTATCAGAGTTGACATACCTCACGCAACCGACATCTATCTTCCTGATTCTACGCTCTTTGATCCATTTCACTGTTGACTCGATATCATCATCATCAATATTCCAGAAATGGGCAAAGTCATTCATCATACCATTAGGTATAACGGCAAGGGCGATAGTGTCACGCTCCTCACGGCTCAACTGCATAAGACAATTAGTGGCGTCATTAAGAGCAGAGTCACCACCTACGATGACAATGGTCTTATAACCGTTATTTATCATCATCTTAACCAGACGCTCAACGCTACCGGAAGCCTCACTCTGAATATAGTCAAAGGATATCTCATTGTCATTCAGTGCCTTCTCTACCTTCTCCCAACGTTTCTTTGGATTAGCAAAACCATTCTTAGGACAGTAAAGCACTGCCCATCTGTCATTATCAACCATGCGCATACTCGTTATTTTCGGCAAAGTTACGATTAAACGAGAGAAATACAAAATAAAATGACTTTTATTTTTATTTCCGAGTGACAGTAACTTCTATAAAGTTACGATTAAACGAGAGAAATACAAAATAAAATGACTTTTATTTTTATTTCCGAGTGACAGTAACTTCT
>JAGDAU010000235.1 GCA_017959365.1 Prevotella sp. | reverse complement strand
GTCAGCAAGTCAGCCCACGATCAAACATACGACAAGTCTACATACGCGATGGTGTTAAATTTATAAGTCAATAGAAGACAGAGCACAACTGCCTAAATTAAACAGGAAGAATCAGTAAAACCATAATTGAATGATTATTTAAATAAAACAAGATATCATTGTAAATAAATTACTACCTTTGTGGAATGAAACTGATGACACCGAGAATATTATGCAGCGCATTGCTGGCTATGGTGGCACTTGTCTGCCATACAAGGGTTTATGACGTGAAGGATTTTGGAGCGAAGGGTGATGGCAAGACGCTTGACCATGTGGCTATCAATACGGCTATTGAGACTGCCACGTCTAACGGCGGCGGGCAGGTGGTGCTTCCTGCGGGCACTTATCTGTGTGGCAGTATCCGGATGAAGAGTAATATAGACCTTCACCTGATGGCCGGGGCTAAGATTCTGGCTGCGCCTGCCAGCATGAAAGTCTACGACGAGAGCGAGTCGTTCGGTGGGTTCCCTGAGTATCAGGATGGTGGACATACCTATTTTCACAACTCCCTGATATGGGCAGAGGGTCAGCATAATATCAGCATTACGGGAAATGGTATGATAGACGGCGAGGGGCTGACAAAGCGCGACACGGAGAAGGGTGGCAACGTGCAGGGAGGCAGCATAGGAACTGGCGATAAGGCAATAGCGCTGAAGCTATGCCGCAATGTGACTATCCGAGATATTACGATTTTTCGTGGTGGGCATTTCGCCATCATCATCACAGGCTGCGATATTGGCACGATAGACAATGTAACCATTGACACTAACCGAGATGGCATAGACATAGACTGTTGTAAGTATTTCACCGTGAGCAATACGAAGGTGAATACGCCCAGCGATGATGCTATAGTGCTGAAGAGCTCCTATGCCCTGAAAAGGGCTGTGCCATGTGAGCATATCCTTGTGACCAATTGTATAGTTACAGGCTATAAGCTCGGAACGTTCCTTGATGGCACCTATGTGCCGGAGAAGGTGAACTGGGTATGCGGGCGAATCAAGCTGGGTACGGAGTCTAATGGCGGCTATCGCAACATCACGATATCGAACTGCACCTGCATGTGGAGCAGCGGACTGGCCTTTGAGGAGGTTGATCAGGGGAAGATGGAGAATATCGTGGTTAATAATATTTCGCTGAGCCATGTTCACCATTATCCTATCTATATCACTACGGGTTGCCGTAATCGCGGTCCGAAGAAGGTGACACGACCATCGTCTGCACGTGACATATATATCAATAATGTAGTTGCCGACGATTGCGATTCGCTGGCAGGCATTATCATCACGGGTATGGAGGGTGAGCCTATACGCAATGTCTCTCTGACCAACATACGCATACAGTATCGTGGCGGCGGCAAAAAGGTGGACAAGCCATACCGCGAGCAGGGCACTAACTATCCCGAGCCCCGCTGGGCTGGTCCCACACCGGCATACGGCCTCTTTGCCCGCCATGTGGATGGGCTGTACATGCACAACGTGGAGTTTGAACTGATGCGCCCCGATGAGCGACCTGACATCATACTGGAGGACGTGAAGAAGAAATAGTTCCACCAAGTTGAACGCGCGCACTTGTGCCGGACTAAGCGCACACGGGGACAGACTTGATTCATTTATAGACACAGGGGGACAGATACTGTCTTAAAAACCAAATTTGGAAGCGTACAAATAGGACATTTTAACTTTATTTGTCCATTTTGAATCAAAATGCATAGGATATTAGTCCTGTTTCAATACAAGATTGGAGCAGGGCTACATCCTTCTGAGATATGATTTTTATGCTATTCCTTTGTTGTATCGAATAAATTGGTTACCTTTGCAGCCATCAAGGGAAGACAGCGCCTGTGGGCTCCTTCTGAGTCACCGTCCAAACTTCTATCCCGTGAGGCTGGCCTTCAGTGGTTTCAGCCTCTTTCTTTTGTCTTGGCACATAAGGGATTGTCTCGCTTTGGGTCATATTCTTCTCCGCTTTTCCAAAGACTGTATATAAGCAATAGTAGCTTGCGCATAGTAGCTGTCACTCCGACCATTTTCGACTGTGGATTTTTCTGGCACAAACGTGTATAGAAGTCCTTCATTTGAGGATTAAACTGCGTGCTGACAATGGCAGGGAAATAGAGTGCAGTTCTGATGTGTACATTGCCCTGCTTGGATATATGACGCTTGGGGTCTACGGGACCAGACTGATGAGCCGGCACGTCGAGCCCTGCATATCGGGTCAGCTGCTTGCGGTTGTTGATCAATGCGAAACCGTTGGTCTCGGCCAGCACAGTGATGACAGTCATGAATCCGATGCCCTTAATGGTGACGACATGGTCGATTCTCTCGGCTAGTCCGGTTTCCTGTTTCACTTTCTCACGAATGGCCTTCTCGTTGGCAGCAAGCTGCTTGTCTATCTCGTCAATGAGCTTGTTGTAGTGCTTGACGATGCTCTTCTCTGCCGTCTCGCTGTTTGTAAGTGATTCCAGGTGGTTCCTCAGTTCTGTCTTCACCTTGTTGATGTCTGCCACGAATCGTGTCATCTGGCGCAGTTCCCTGAAAATGGGCGATGGCGGCGACCATCTTTTGAGGCGTTTGTCTAAGCATCCCATCATCCCAAGCGTATAGGCATCCATATCGTCAGTCTTGGTAAGGATACCCTCGTACTTAGCAAACTCGCGGGCCTTGTTTGGCAGCACTACGCAGACATCCAGTCCAAGCTTACTTAGATGGTAGGCCAACTGCTCATAGTAAACTCCTGTTGGCTCCATCAGATAGCGCAGCGGATGGCCCTTGAGAGCCTCCTTACGGCTCCATTTGACAAACTGGTTAAAACCAGTCTTGTTGTTGTTGAACACTACAGGAGCTGTCGAGCATCCCATGTCAAACTCATACATGCACAGGCAGGCTGTGAAAGTACTCTTTGCAATGTCGATTCCAACGCATTGTGCAAACCACTTGCCTGGTTCAAAATTTGGTATCATACGGTTTGAATTTAAGTGAATAATACGTTAGTGATTATAGACCCAAATCCTCACCGCCTTTCCTCTTGTATATACTCAGAATCAACCCCATCATGAGTTGTACTATGATACTTCGTCCTGGCTCCAAAGATCTGTGAAAGAGGGTGGAAGTTCAATCTGTCCCACGATATAGCCGCTCGCTTACCTAGTCCCCTGTCTTCTCACCCTCACGGCCTAAATCTCTAGCAAAGCTACGAAATTCAAACCGTATTGCATCCATATACGAGAAAAAATTCAAGTAAAATGGAACAATCTCTATAATCGGATGCAAAGGTAAGAGGTCAGTG
>JAGDAU010000234.1 GCA_017959365.1 Prevotella sp. | reverse complement strand
TGAGTGCTGGATGGCGGGCGCAAGCGAGATTGTTTACTCCATCATTATGATGCACAACAATTTTGTGGCTCCCAACATCAACCTTGAGAATCCCGATGAGTACTCAGAACACCTCAACCTCGCCCGCAAGACAGTTGACACAGAGGTCAACACTGTACTCAGCAACTCCTTCGGTTTCGGAGGCACCAACTCCGCATTAGTGATTAAGAAATAACATTTTTGAAACAGGGGAAGACATACGGCAACGCCTGGTTGTACAAGGCATTGATATGGCTGCTGCGCCATGTCAACATCAGGATACTTTATGTATTCCAAAAAGTTTGCGTCATTCCCTTTACCTTACTTAGTAAGGGTTACAAAATAACTTATAGGTACTATCACGACAAATGCGGACAAGGACAAAGGCAAGCGTTGCTATCAAGCTACCGTAACAACAGCCTTTTCGGACAGACGGTTGTGGATAAGTTTGCGATGTATGCCGGTCACCACTTTGTTGTGAGATATAATGGCGAGGAGCAATACCGTGAAATGACCCGTAAGCCTCAGGCACTTATGCAACTGAGCGCACATATAGGATGCAGCGAGATATTAGGCTACTCCTACAATAACAGCAAGCCATGCAATGTGCTGGTGTACGGTGGTGAGAACCCCGCAATGATGGAATATCGCAAACAGGCGTTCGGCAACAAGGACATCCGCATGATACCCGTTGCCACAGAGGGGAGCCACAGCGAGGAGATTATCTCTGCCCTTGACAGGGGTGAGATAGTATGCGCCTTCGCCGACAGGTTTATGAATGAGAAGAAGTATCTTGTTTCTAAGATACACGGCCATGAAGTGAAGCTGGCACGCGGACCATTCTCTATGGCTGTCACACGAGGCTTGGATGTAGTCATGGCAAATGCCATGAAAGAGCCGGACGGCTCATACACAGCATTCTTCACACCACTCCACTATGACCGCACCCTTACCCCCAAGGCTCAGCGCCAGCAGCTTGCCGACGCATACTGTACAGAGATAGAGCGTCTTCTGACACTCTACCCCACCCAGTGGTTCAACTACTCAGACATATGGTTGAAAGGGCAAAACGACAAATAATAATTATCAATAATATTAAAATTTTCATTATGACACGTACAGAAATTGAAGAGAAAGTAAAAGCATTTCTTATTGACGATTTAGAGATTGACGAGGAGAATATCTTCCCGGAATCCAAGTTAAAGGAAGACATGGGCATTGACAGTCTTGACTATGTTGACATCGTAGTTATCGTAGAGAAGAATTTTGGATTTAAGATCACCAATCCCTCTGAGATGACAAAGGTCAAGACCCTTACACAATTCTACGACTATATAGAGTCTAAACTATCATAAATGGACTTCAGCAACACACCCATAAAACGTATTATTCCACAGCGGCCGCCATTTATGGTCGTTGACCGTGTGATATTCTGCGACGAGACAGACGCCACAACAGAATACACTGTGGCTGATAACAGCATACTCCTTGACGGAAACACACTTTCTGCCGCTGGAGTTATTGAGAACATGGCACAGTCGTGCGCGGCACGGATGGGGTGTGTTGACCTGCTACATGGAGAACCTATAAAGATTGGATATATCGGTGACGTTAAGGACGCCAAAATATTCGGGCTTCCTGCCATTGGCGACACAATACAGACAAACATCCATATCATAGAGGACATCCTGAACCTATTGTTGGCGGAGGTATGTGTCACATCCAATGGTCACACTATCGCCACAGCAAGAGTTAAAGTAGCACGAACGGACATCATAGCTAATCTTACAGAATGATACTCAAACTGCTTCCTATATCATTACTTCAGTGTATGTTGCTCTCTGGAGGACAAGTTCTGATGAAGATGGGGCTGACCAAGGCGGGTGATTTCTCCTGGACATGGCAGTACTTCGGCAGACTGTTAATCAATTGGCAGTTTATCTGCTGCGGACTATGCTATGGGGCAGGATCCATTTTATGGATGTATATTATAAAGCATTTCCCCTTCAGTATGGCTTATCCAATGGTAAGTATCAGTTACGTGATGGGAATGTTCGCCGCTATCATTTTCTTCCATGAGCATATACCGTTGATACGCTGGGTGGGAGTCTTTCTCATCCTTACGGGATGTGTGCTCATAGCAAAATAACTATGAGGTTATAAGACTCGACTTTCGCAAGCTTCAGTTGAGTTTAGTTAAAAGATAAAAGTTGACAGTTGAAAGTGAAAATATTTTGACGGAAACGGGAACATTAACGGGAACGAATATTAAATAGTCAATAGTCAAATAGAAAATCTAATTCACTCTAAACTTTAAACATTAAACTTTAAACCAATAAGTTGAGCGAATGCGAAACTTGAATTATAAGATAAATGAGAAAACTATTTTTTTTATTTTTTACCCTGTCGCTGTCACTATGCGCCGTAGCGCAGACGAAAGTGGGAGCGGAGCAGCAGAAACAAGTCGTAGCAAAGATTGACAAGGCTACCGCCACCATGAAGTCTATGCAATGTGACTTCACACAAACCAAGAAGATGAAACTGCTCAAGAAAGAGATGGTGTCAAAAGGACTGATGTATTATAAGGCTCCCGGCAAACTGCGCTGGCAGTACACATCGCCATACGACTACACTTTCATTCTCAACGGCAATCAGGTACACATCAAATCCGGTAAGTCAACTCAAAATATCGACGTTCAGAGAAATAAGATGTTCAGACAGATTGCTGATATCATACTGAAAAGCATCACAGGGGGTAACCTGAAGAGCAACAATGACTTCAACCTTGAGATATGGAAAAATGGGAACACTTATTCCGCATGGCTATATCCCAAGAAGAAAGAGCTGAAGCAGCTTTACAAAGTCATTGAGATATTCTTCAATCCGCAGCTGACAATGGTCACAAGCGTCAGGATGGAAGAGAAGACCGGTGACGTTACCATAGTGAAACTTAACAATGTGAAAACAGGCACAACGATAAGTGACAAGGTTTTTAGCATTAATTAGTGTCATACTGCTCACCGCTATCCCATCATACGCTGCAACACCAATAACGGATGGTGGGATTATTGAGGCAGACACAGCAGTAACGTATGAATACAACCTGCTGATGAATGTCCGTGGGCGCGAGGTCACGGGACTGTGCGTTATGAGTGTGTCACCTGACAACAATGTGTTGGGAACGGTTATTAACGAGTTTGGGGTCAAACTCCTTGATTTCACCCATGAGGCAGGCAAGACAAAGGTGCTCAACGTCATTAAGATGCTTGACAAGTGGTATATACGCAAGGTGCTCCGCAAGGACCTGAACTTTTTCCTGCTCAACAGAGCCTCCACAAAAGGAGTAAATGAAAAAAAACGCTCTCTCGAGATTTCCAATGACGGCGATATAATTATACGAAACCAACGGTTTAGAATAACATATACATTCTCACCACAACGGGGTACAGACAAATGATACTTACCAACGACCTGTTTTACATTATCAAGAAGCAAGAGACAGACAAGGAAATGCTGTACAACATTAAGCTGAACGGCAACCATGTTATTTATACGGCTCATTTCCCCGGCAATCCCATCACGCCCGGGGTATGTCTTATGCAAATGGTGACAGAACTCCTTGAGAGTCATAGCAAAAAGCATCTGATATTGGACACCGTGGTAAACATCAAGTTCCGCAAAGCCATAACACCCGACATGGAGCCGTCAGTGACTATCATCAAAACAGCCGAGGAGGATAAGACACTTAAGGTAAGAGTAAGTATAGATGTAGAGGGTGAGCAATATGCTAAGATGTCACTGCTATATAATAAGATGGGAAAAGTTTCCACCCTCGTTAGCAAATGAATAAAAACTCCGACCCCGTTAGCAGGCTGTGTGTTATCATACCCACCTACAATAATGCCGCGACTTTACAGCAAGTGGTAATGGATGCTGCAGAATATTGTAAGGACATCATAGTGGTGAATGACGGTAGCACAGACGACACAAAAGCAGTATTGGAACGATTACCCAATACGGTGACAATAGTATCATACAATAAAAACAAGGGTAAGGGTCATGCTCTCGTGGCGGGTTTCCGCAAAGCCAAGGAACTGGCTTTCACACACGCCATAACGATGGATGCTGACGGGCAGCATTTCGCATCTGACATTCCAACTCTGATAAAGGCATCGGAAAGCAATCCTGAAGGAATCATTGTGGGTAGCCGCAACCTTACGGAAGACAATATGCCACGTCAGAACACTTTCGCCAATAAATTCTCAAATTTCTGGTTCCGTCTGCAGACCCTCGTAAACCTCCCCGACACGCAGAGCGGATTCCGACTCTATTGCCTGTCTGCCCTCAGAGGACTGTCATTCATAACATCACGATATGAGGCAGAGTTAGAGTTATTGGTTTTTGCCGCATGGGCAGGAACGGATGTCACCTCAGTACCCATCAGGGTCTATTACCCACCGGAGGGAGAGCGCGTGAGTCATTTCCGTCCTATATACGACTTCACACGCATCAGCATACTAAACACTATACTGTGCATACTCGCCATAATATACGGATATCCCCGCATGGCACTGCGAAAACTGCGTCTTATAACCTCATAACCTTAGCCTCTCCCCCGACCCCTCTCCTAAAGGAGGAGGGGAGTTCTAAGGGGCGAACCTTATAACCTTATAACCTTACAACCTTATAACCTCAAAAATGAGATTTCTATACATATTAAGACAAACGGCATATTCGGTAATGTCATTGGGATATTTCCTTTATCTGTCACTGAACCTAACCTTACAGGGATTCTTCATTATCACCCTTGGCGGCAAGACAGATGAGAACAAACTGAAGTATCACCGCATCCTGCAGCGTAAAGCCCGTTTTGTTATCAATCATGTACCAGGCACCACATTCCAATACAGCAACCCGTCAGACGAGACTTTTGACAAACCGGCAGTCATCATATCCAACCATCAGTCTCATCTTGACCTCATGGCTATCATGATGCTTACACCCAAACTTATCATTCTTACCAAGGACTGGGTATGGAAAAACCCGTTTTATGGCATTATAATACGTTATGCCGACTATTTCCCCGTGTCAGAGACAGAAGAGATGGCCAGCAATATTGAGTCTATGGTCAGAAAAGGGTACTCGGTGATGATATTCCCGGAGGGGACTCGTTCTGAGGACTGTAGGATAAGACGGTTCCACAGAGGAGCTTTTTTCATAGCAGAGAAACTGAACCTTGACATTATACCTGTGTTTATTGACGGGTTTGGTAAGGTATTGCCCAAAAAGTCTAAACACCTGCATCCCGGCAAGATGACCTTAGAGGTATTGCCACGCATTAAGCGTGAGGAGATGGCTCAATATGGTGATTTCCGCAGTGTGGCATCAGCAATGCACAAAACATACGTTCTTAAGAAAAATGGTCTGTAAATTGCGATACTTCGCAATAGCATAATAATAAAGGTCTAACATGAAGAAATGTGTTATCATAGGTAGTGGATTAGGAGGGCTCTCTTGCGGAGTAATCCTATCGAAAAACGGCTATGAGGTTACCGTGTTAGAGCAAAGCAGCCAGACTGGTGGATGCCTGCAGTGTTTCAAGCGTGGAGACGCCATTTTCGATACAGGAATGCATTACATAGGCAGTGCTGATGAGGGGCAGACTTTACTCACAGTTCTAAAATATCTCGGTGTGGAGAAAGATGTTCGCCTCTCGCGTCTTGACCCCACCGGTTTCGACATCATATCTTTCAAAGGTAATCATTACAATATTGCAAATGGCAGGGAGGCATTCGTTAACTCTTTGGCAACCCACTTCCCCGACTCACGTGAGGAACTGACAAGATATTACGACCTTGTCAATTTAGTTGCATCCTCATCTGCCATGCACTCCCTGAACAGACATGTTGATGTCAATATCAATGCTGAGTATCAGACAAGAAGCGTCAATGAGGTAATAGATAGTGTTATCAGCGACCCGCTTCTTAAGCAGGTATTGGCGGGAGTACAGATGCTATATGCCGGAGAAAAGGACAAGACACCCTTCTCCACTCATGCGCTGATCTCCGATTTCTACAATCAGAGCGCTTACCGCATTGTGGGTGGCAGCAGCGTTATCGCAGAGTCGTTGACGAGAAACATCATCAAATTGGGTGGAAAGGTACTGACAAGGCATAAAGTAGAAAAGATAGAATGTGACGCGTCTCATGCCACTGCCGTCATAACAGCAGACGGAGAGCGGTTTGAGGCTGATCTCGTAATAAGTGCGATACACCCGACGTGCACCGTTGACCTCATCGACAGCCATATCATAAGACCCGCCTATCGCCAAAGGCTGCATAACGCACATAACACCACAGGGGCATTTACTGTTTACCTGAAGTTCCGCAAGGACAAAGTAAGGTACATGAACAACAACCTATACATCTACAGGGGAGACAGCACATGGGGATGTGAGAAATATGATGAGCAGTCATGGCCCAAAAGTCTCATATATATGCATTTCTGTCACAAAGATAATCCCACATACGCCCAAACGGGAGAGATTATCTCATATATGAGTTATGATGAGATGAAGCCATGGATAGGCACAACATTAGGCAAGAGAGGCAAGGACTATGAGGAGTTTAAGCGTAGGAAAGCGGAAAAACTGATTGACGCCCTACAAGAAGAGATTCCAGACATACGTGATAACATAGAGGCTTATTACACCTCTACCCCACTCACCTATACTGCATACACCGGCATACCCAACGGCTCTATGTACGGCATTGCCAAGGATGTCAATGCTTTGGGATTAGGCAGTGTTTCAATAAAAACCAGAATACCTAACCTGCTCCTTACGGGACAAAGCATTACAATGCACGGTATGCTTGGGGTGCTGGCAGGCAGTCTGATGACATGCTCAGAGATTCTTACCACAGAGAAAGTTTTCTCACAACTGCGCTCCATCAGCTGACACAAACATTTCGCAAGTGCGCTTAGTTTTGTAAGTGCGCTTATTTGCGCACATAATATGAAAACAGCCATTTTCTATTATACCCAAAGCGGCCAAGCTCTTACGGTAGCACAGCGAATATGTGAAAATATGGGGCAAGTGGTTTACAAACAAATAGAACCATTAGAAGAGTTCCCATTCCCTTGGAGCAGACAAGAGTTCTTTGACACTTTTCCTGAAACGCGCCTGGGCATTCCGCCATTTGGAATACGACATATCGACCTTTCAGACGTGCAGGACGCCAATTTGGTGATTGTAGCAGGACAGTCGTGGTTTTTGTCACCCTCACTGCCATTACAGTCGTTTTTCAACGATACCGAGATAAAAAACTATCTTGCCGGACGCAATATTGTGTTTGTCAATGTATGCCGCAACATGTGGCTCATGACGGCAGAAAAGATTAAGGAATACGTTGCGGACACAGGAGCAAGGCTCGTAGGACATATAGTGCTGCAAGACCGTCACCCCAACCTGATCAGTGCACTGACAGTTGTACGCTGGCTGATAGGAGGTAAGAAGTCTGGCGGCGGATTACTGCCCGATGCCGGGGTTTCAAGAAACGACATTGAAGACGCATCACGGTTTGGAAGCATAATTGTCTCCTCATGGCAGGACGGCGATCTTAGTGATTTACAACAGAGGCTCATAGAGGCTGGGGCTATAGACTATAAGCCCTCCATACTCTTCCTTGAGAAAACCGCTCATAGAATGTTTGGGAAATGGGCATCATTCATCAGGAAAAAAGGTGGGTTCAGAAGCCCACAGCGCCGTTGGCGGGTATCATTGTTCTACTATTATCTTCTCATAGCATTATTTATCCTCTCACCCTTCGCACAACTATTTTTTTATCTTACTTACCCTATTCATAAAAACACAAAACAAGATATATAGCACATGGACGTATTTATAACCAGAGCTGCCGGTTTCATGCCCAACGAACCCGTAGGCAATGATGATATGGAGCAATATCTTGGTATGATAGACGGCAAGCCGTCAAGAGCTAAGAATATAATCTTACGACGCAATGGTATATATCAAAGATATTATGCCTTAGATAAGGATGGTAATGTAACTCATACCAACCACCAGATGGCAGCAAACGCTATACGTAAACTTTTCGACAACAATATAACGGCGGATGACATCAACCTGTTTGCATGCGGCACAGCATCACCTGAACAATTAGTACCTTCACATGGAGTAATGGTGCATGGCGAGTTAGAGGGGCAAAATAACGCCGAGGTAGTATCATTCGCCGGTTCTTGCTGTACCGGCGTTGATGCGTTAAAATACGCTTATCTTACAGTGGCTTTAAACCCCAAAGTCAACGCTGTGGCGTCTGCCTCCGAACGGCTGTCAGCATGGATGCGCGCATCATATTTCCAGAAGGAGGCAGAGATGCTCTCGCAATTGGACAAGAAACCGATGTTGGCGTTTGAGAAAGAGTTCCTGCGCTGGATGCTTTCCGATGGCGCGTATGCCCTACTCCTGCAAGGCAAGCCAAACCCAGACGGCATATCATTGCTTATCGACTGGATTGAGATTACATCCTTTGCCAATACAAGGGAGACATGTATGTACGCCGGAGCAGACAAAGACCAGGACGGTAATGTCAAGGGATGGTCTATGTATGATGAGCAGGAATGGCTTACCAAATCGATTTTTGCGGTGAAACAAGACACACGCATGCTCTCAGAGCTTATTGTTAAACTTGGAGTTGATTATTTTGAACAACTGCAGAAGAAACACTCTTTCACATCAGATGACATTGACTGGTTTCTGCCACACCTCTCGTCTATGCTTTTCAAAAACATGATTATGGAGGAATTGGCTAATCGGAACATGTCTATTGACGAGAGTAAGTGGTTTGTCAACCTACCCTATATAGGTAATATAGCATCGGCATCGGCTTTTGCCATGACAGAAGAGCTCGTGCACTCTGGCAAACTTAAAAAAGGACAGAAGATACTCGTTATGGTACCGGAAAGCGCCCGCTTCTCTTACTGTTATTTTATGATGACCGTATGCTGATTTATTTAACCACATGAAGATAGAAGAGGTTCCTCAAGATCTGAAATATTATAAAGACTCTTTAATACGCGATGTCAACTATGCTGTTGACGCTGACGGTAAATACAGAGTTGTGATAAGCGACGGCTGGGAAGCCAAGAATGACGCATTGGACGCAGCATGGGATGAGGTAAGAGAACAATGCGAGGAGATTCTCGGCAGGATAAGAAGGGGCGAGACAAGCTTGCTGGAGTATTATGCCGCTAAAAATCTCATGGACCTGCAACTGTTGTCATCATACACGGGTTTTCCTAAACGAAAGATACGTAAACACTTGAAACCCGAGGTGTTTGAACAACTTGACAACGACACACTGTCGGTTTATGCCGACGCACTGCGTATCACTGTTGAGGAATTGACGTCCATGCCAATATAATGTGAATGGAATTAGACCTGAGCCATAAACCAGCAGCACACTGTGAGAACGGAGCCACATCGGCTCTGTTGCGTTATAATGGCATAGACCTGTCTGAACCAATGATCTTCGGACTGGCAAGCGGACTGTGGTTCTCTCATGTGCCATTCGTCAAGATGGGAGGTATGCCTGTGACATCGTTCCGCACATACCCGGGAGTACTCTTCAGCCGTATCACAAAACTGCTCGGCATCAAGACGGAAACACAACGCTTCCTGAGCAAGGAAAATGCAATGCGCAAACTCGACAGTCTCCTGATGGAGCAGCTGACACCCGTGGGATGCGTGGTGGGGATGTATTATCTGCCATACGCACCCAAAGAATACCGTTTTCATTTCAACGGACATAACATCTGCATAATAGGAAAGGATGAGGCAACGGGGATATACAGCGTGTTGGACACCAACGCAACGGAAAAGGTGACAATAAGCTACAAAGACCTGGTAAAAGTGCGGTTTCCAAAGGGAGGTGTCTATCCACTCATGGGACAAATGTACTGGATTAAGTCGGTGCCAGAGCAACTGCCGGACTTAAACCCTATTATCATAAAATCTATTATCGCCACATGTCGGAATATGACTTCACAGCCATGGATGAAGCCTTGGTTTGGAACACGGGGTATATCGTTGCTCTCTAAACGCATACGAACCTGGGAAGCCACAATGGGAAGACGCGGAGCGATACTCAATCTGGCACAGGTAATAAGGATGCTTGAGGAGATTGGCACCGGCGGAGCCGGTTTTCGCTTTATATACGGGGCATTCCTGCAGGAGGCCGCAGCAAAGACAGGCTTTGACATCCTTAACGAATATGCCATGCGTATAACAGAAATTGGCGACCAATGGCGCAACTTCGCCTACAGGGGCTCACGTATCATTAAGAAACGTAACGGAGAGACATATACCTTCAATGACCTCGGCAACTTATTAGAGGACATCGGCAATCAGGAACATACATTTTTCCTTGACCTGCAAAAAACCGCCCTTTCACTTCCAAGATGAAAAAAAACCTTCTGATAATTTCACTTTGTCTGCTGCATTGCTTTAATGCACTCGCATATAAGCTGACAGCATATATACCCGACAATAATCCCACCGGGACAGGGGTTATCGTGTGTCCGGGAGGTAGTTATTTCTGGCTTGACAAAAAGACAGAGGGACAAGGGGTGGCACAATGGCTATGTGATAACGGCATCGCGGCTTTCGTGTTGGAATACAGTCACGGGGGTTGGGGAGCCTTCGCCTTCCATGTGCGTACACCAGGACGTTCCTTTCCCGCCGGGTTCAACGACCTAAAAAGGGCATTTGAAGAGGTCAGGGCCAACGCCAGGGAATATGGTGTGAGAACAGACCGCATTGGATGTATGGGGTTCTCCGCCGGAGGGCATCTTGTGATGCATGCCGCAGAACAGATGGCAAACGATAGTGTCTGCCCTTTCTTTGTGGCTCCGATGTATCCCGTCGTATCAATGACTCATCCATGCACCCACAAACGCTCACGCAGGGGATTGCTCGGAGAGTCTCAGAAACAGATACTGAGAGACTCGCTGTCATTGGAACACCATGTACCCCAAAACTGCCCGCCGGTGTTTCTCATGAACTGCAACGATGACCCAATCGTTCATTACCATAATGCGGAGTTATTAGATTCTGCGCTAACAGCCAACAACATACCTCATCACTATGAGCATTACGAAACCGGAGGGCATGGCTTCGGGGCTACGGCGGCAAAGACAACCCCGGAGGCTATAGTATGGAAAGAGAGATTTTTAGAGTGGCTCTACGCCCTTATCGGTAAGGACTGATAAAACATGCACCGTTTCTTCCTGTGTATATATGACTTCCTGCAGCAAAGAAGACGACTGTGTCTTTCTTTGCTGACGGTAACTATAGCCGTACTGCTTGTCATGCTATCTTCCATAAGATATAATGAGGATATCTATGACTTCCTGCCTATGGATGAGAACCAGCAGAAAGCCATCACATTATATCAGGATATCTCTGG
>JAGDAU010000021.1 GCA_017959365.1 Prevotella sp. | reverse complement strand
GATCCCACATGGGTCGTAGAGCAGTCGAAGGAACTGCGCCAGATCATCGTTCACGGACAGGGAGAGTTCCACCTGCGTACCCTGAATTGGCGTATGGAGAACAACGAGAAGATCCAGATAGAATACCAGGAGCCGAAGAGTCCGTATCGTGAGACAATCACGAAGATGGCTCGTGCTGACTATCGTCACAAGAAACAGTCTGGTGGCGCCGGACAGTTTGGTGAGGTACACCTTATTGTAGAGCCTTACCAGGAAGGCATGCCCGACCCAGTGGTTTACAAGTTCGGTGGACAGGAGTTTAAGATGAACATCAAGAGCAAGGAAGAGGTTGACCTCGAATGGGGTGGCAAGCTGGTATTCCTCAACTCTGTGGTTGGTGGTGCCATTGACACACGTTTCATGCCTGCTATCCTGAAGGGTATCATGGAGCGCATGGAGCGCGGTCCACTCACAGGCAGCTACGCCCGCGATGTACGCGTTGTTGTGTATGATGGTAAGATGCACCCGGTGGACAGCAACGAGCTTTCATTCATGCTCGCTGCACGTAACGCCTTCTCTGAGGCATTCAAGAACGCCGGCCCGAAGATTCTGGAGCCTATTTATGACCTTGAGGTTCTCGTTCCAGGCGACTACATGGGTGATGTCATGAGCGACCTGCAGGGACGCCGTGCAATCATCATGGGTATGGACAGCGAGGCAGGCTATCAGAAGCTCTCAGCCAAGATTCCACTTAAGGAGCTCTCCAACTACTCTATCTCTCTGAGCAGTCTCACTGGTGGACGTGCATCGTTTAACACCAAGTTCTCAAGCTATGAGCTTGTGCCTAACGATGTTCAGCAGCAGCTCATCAAGGAGCATGAGGCAGAGCAGCAGGAGGAATAATTGATTACCCAAACTGATTTGTAATAGAAATAAGTGTCCCTCTCGGGACACTTATTTCGTAATTTATAAAAAAAATACCTAAGAAAACCTAGGATTACCTAAGAAAATCTAGGATTACCTAAGAAAACCTAGGATTACCTAAGAAAGCCTAAGAAGACCTAAGAATACCTAAGAGTGCCTAAGAGTGCCTAGGAAAACCTAAAAAAAAATATCATCATGAGAATAGGATTAATAGTAGCTATGGACAAGGAGCTGACACAACTGAGTCAGCTCATCAATAACAGGCAGGAAGTGCCGGGAGGTCCTTACATGTTTATTACCGGCAGAGTAGGTATGCATGACGTGATAATCATGAAATGTGGCATAGGAAAAGTCAACAGCACTGCGGGAGCCGTTGAGATGATCAACCGCTTCATGCCGGAGGTGATTATATCCACCGGATGCGCTGGGGGAGCAAGACACAATATGGAGGTTGGCGATGTGGTGGTGAGCAGCCAATGCACATACCATGATGTGTATTGCGGTGAGGATGTGAGATACGGACAGTTTGTAGGAATGCCGCCAGCGTATGACGCCGACCGCGGACTGTTAGACCGTGCCATGCGTCTGCAGGGAAACAAGAGAATACACAGCGGACTCATTGTCAGCGGTGACTGGTTTGTCAACTCACGTGAGAAGATGGGATATATCCTCGACAGGTTCCCGGAGGCTATCGCTGTGGATATGGAAAGCTGCTCTATAGCACAAGTGTGCTTCATCTATCGTGTGCCATTCATCTCCTTCCGGGTTATCAGTGATGTGCCACTCAGCGACAATAAGGCACAGCAGTACTACGACTTCTGGGATCGTATGGCTAACGGCTCCTTTGAGGTAACAAGAACTTTTCTCAATCAGTTGTAGATGTTTTTTGCCGTTACACCGCCGCCAAGGTATGAATAAATCATAAAAAAACTGCCATTTTTGCATATTTTACGGAAAATATGTGTAATTTTGTCAGCTGTTATGAATTCATCGAAACTAAAGGAGATAAAAGGGCGGTATAACATCGTGGGCGACTGCGAGGCTCTTAACCGTGCCCTTGACATTGCCTTGCAGGTGGCGCCTACTGATCTGTCTGTGCTTATCGTGGGTGAGAGCGGTGTGGGTAAAGAGATTATACCCCGCGTCATCCACGACAACTCACCACGCCGGAGAGAGAAATATTTTGCCATCAACTGTGGCTCCATACCCGAGGGAACGATAGACAGTGAACTGTTTGGACACGAGAAAGGGTCTTTCACCGGAGCCATTGGTGAGAGCGAGGGATATTTCGGCATCGCCAACAAAGGCACCATATTCCTTGATGAAGTAGGAGAACTGCCACTCGCCACCCAGGCACGCTTGCTCAGAGTGCTTGAGACGGGTGAGTATATACGTGTTGGTGGTCAGGAGATACGCAAGACAGATGTGCGCATCGTAGCGGCAACTAATGTCAATATGTCTAAAGCCATAAGCGAAAGACGTTTCAGGGAAGATCTTTACTACCGTCTCAACACCATACCCATACACATCCCGCCACTGCGAGAACGTGGCGATGACATAATACTGCTCTTCAGACTCTTCGCTATGCAGATGGCAGAGAAATACAGACTGCCTAAGATAACTCTCACCGAAGATGCCAAACAGTTGCTCCTGGCATATAAATGGCCGGGAAACGTAAGACAACTGAAGAACATCACCGAACAGATGTCGGTACTGAGCGAGAAACGGGAGATTGATGCCGAGACACTGATGCGTTTTATTCCACGTGACCAGGAGTCAACAGACATAGCGGTCATAACACCGCAAGGTGGCAGCCATAGCTATGAGAGTGAACGAGAACTGCTTTATAAGATACTGTATGAGCTGAGAGGTAATGTCAGCGACCTGAGACGCGACCTCAACGGACTGCGGAAGCAGATTGACGAGGGGCGTGCGCTGAGTGGGGCATCAGGATTCAACACACCGTTAGAAAGCCCGACAGTAAACCTGCCAGCCATCAACCAGCGGCAAACAATAAGTCAGCAACATGAGGCAGAGGATGCCATAGCAGAAGAGATCTCTGAACCAGAGAGCCTCAACCTGAGCGACATCGGCAGACAGATGATAGAGAAAGCCCTTGAGCGTAATGGCGGAAACAGAAAGAAAGCAGCCAAGGAGTTAGGTATCTCAGACCGCACCCTTTACCGCAAACTGAAACAGTACGGTTTAGAATAATACGAATACTCAATACATACGACATAAAAGACACGGATGAAACGAATTTTCAATTTTCCGCTCGGCACTTGTGACGCTTTTACAAAGGCCACAGGCCGACTAAAAAGATCTTCAATTTTCATTTTTATCATCATTGCTGCAGCTATGATGACAGCCTGTAGCGTGTCGTATAAGTTTAACGGTGCAAGTATAGACTATACCAAGACTAAGACTATACAAATAGCCGAGTTTCCAATACGCTCTGCATACGTATGGGGACCAATGGGCAACATTTTCAATAACAAGTTGAAGGATGTATATAATGACCACACCAAACTCATTCAGGTAAAGCGTAACGGCGACCTTAAGATTGAGGGTGAGATAACCAACTATACCCAGCGTAACAAGTCTGTATCGAGCGAGGGTTACTCTGCGCAGACAGAGTTGTCTATGACTGTTACCGTCAGGTTCACAAATAATCAGAACCATAGCGAGGACTTTGAGAAACAATTCACAGCTGCTAAGAGCTATGAGACCACCCTGTCGCTATCCAGCGTACAGGAGCAACTCGTAACAGAGATGGTGGATGAAATAGTTGACCAGATATTCAATGCCACAGTAGCTAATTGGTAATCATATTTATTAATAAGTATAAAAATCAAAAAACAGAGTGCGCGGCGGTTTGCCCGCTACGATAAATAATAAGACAGTGGATATAGCACACTTGACACAACACCCGGAGCAACTGAGCAAGGAGACCCTCTACAACCTGAGGGAGCTGCTTGCCACTTATCCGTACTATCAGCCCGCAAGACTGTTACTGTTAAGGAACCTTTACCTGCTTCACGACAGTTCTTTCGATGATGAGTTGCGGAGGGCTGCCATATACATCACCGACAGGAAACAGCTCTTCTCACTCGTTGAGGCGGCTCACTACAGGCTGCGCGACCATGACGACAACAACAAAAAGACAGACACGCCAACCCCAGCTGACGGTGAAAGCCGCACTCTCTCGCTCATCGACGACTTCCTGCAGCAGATACCCACAGACAATGATGGCGAGAAAGAAAGGCATAATGGCAAGCGCAAGGCGACACCGGCTGACGCCACCATCGACTATGTTGCCTACCTCCTTGAGACGGAACAGTCACAGCAAGACCAGACTCCGGAGATGAAAGGACAGAGCCTCATCGACAGTTTCATCAGTGACGGCGGAAAGATCAACCTGAAGGACAAGCCGGAGTACACTCCAGAGATGGATGATGACAATGAAAACGATGATGAGAGCTTCTTTACCGAGACTTTAGCCCAAATTTACATCAAACAAGGACGTTTTTTAAAGGCTTTAGAAATTATTCAGCGAATAAATTTGAATTATCCAAAAAAAAGTATTTACTTTGCAGACCAAATACGGTATCTTGAAAAATTGATATTAAATAACAAAAAAAATAAATAAAAGAAATGTTACTTTACTCATTATTTTTAGGACTTATCATCATCGCTTCACTGCTGATGATTGGTATAGTATTGATTCAGGAGTCTAAGGGTGGCGGACTGTCATCTAATTTCTCCTCATCCAACCAGTTTATGGGTGTTCGAAAGACCACCGATTTCGTAGAGAAGGCCACATGGACATTGGCAGCAGCCATGGTAGTATGCAGCATAGCATGCGCATGGGTGGCACCAAAGGCATCTGGCACAGAGAGTGTAATGGAGAGTGCACCGGCACAGAGCAGCACGGCAAACCCCAACAACCTGCCGTCTAACTTCGGTACTCCGCAACAGGCTGCTCCGGCAAAAGACGCCAAGGCTCCTGCTGCTGACGCCAAGACAGAGGCTGCACCAAAGGCTGAAGCACCAGCTGCTGACGCCAAAGCCCCAGCTGCTCCTGCAGCAGAGGCTCCCGCACAGACAGAGGCTCCCGCAGCACCCGCTAAGTAATTCTTAGAAGAAATCACAAGGAGATAGAGATATTTCCTAAAATGATAAATTATCCTAAATAGAATATATCCTATTTAGGATAATTTGTTTTTTTTCATTTATAACAGTTGACAAAGGTGTATATACAGTCTATGACCCATTCTTTGCACTATGGCTACAACAGAATGCATAATGTCTCAGGACACAATATTAACGAAAGTTGGCAAACATAAATATGTTTGCCAACTTTCGAATTATCATGGAAAAAGTTATTCAAAGAATCTCCGTGGTGCAGTACCAGAGAACTTTGGCTTCGCACCGTTGCCACCTGCGTTAGTGCCTGTTCCGGCACCGATATTGGTATAATTTCCACCACCTCGTAAACT
>JAGDAU010000233.1 GCA_017959365.1 Prevotella sp. | reverse complement strand
GAGTTGACGAGTTGATGAGTTGATAGATTTACTATTAAGAGGCAAAACTATTTAACACAAAACGTAAAACATATGAGTTGACAAGTTGACAAGTTGACGAGTTGACGAGTTGATAGATTTGCTATTAAGAGCCAAAACTATTTAACACAAAACATAAAACACAAAACATAAAACACGAAACATAAAACATAGAACATAGAACATATAACATGAGAAAGTACATATTATTATTTCTGATGATGGTTATGGCTGCTGTGTCGTATGGCTCACGGGTATACGACATGCCGGTGACGATAACGCAGAGCGATGGCACACGCCTGACGGTAATAGGTCATGGCGATGAGTTCTTTCATTGGTACACTACCACTGACGGTGTTCTGCTTTATCATGAGGGACGCGACTATTTTATTGCCACGATGGATGACGAGGGAACGCTTGGCAACAGCCGCGTGTTGGCACATGAGGCAGGCAAACGCTCTGAGCAGGAGCAGACACTCATAAAAGCTCAGAATATGGAGTTCTTTTTGACTGCCGCCAACCATACATCTGCGCTGAGGCGTGCCCGGTATTATGAGCCAGTGGGAAACAATGGCAAAGACACTCATCTAATGCCCCATCTGGGTTCCCCTGTTGTTCCCGTTATTCTTGTGGAGTTCAGCGACTCCTCTTTCAGCCTTCCCAATCCCCGTCTGTCCTTTGACGAGTATCTCAACAGCGAGACGAAACTCGTAAACCGCGGCAATCGTGAGGACCGCAACTATGGCAGTGTGAGGAAATACTTCCAGGATATGAGCTATGGCGCTTTCTCACCCAGTTTTAAGATTTATGGTCCTATACGTGTGCCCCATAAGATGAGTTATTATGGCGGAACAAACGCTGCCGGCACTGATGAGGCCGCGGCACAGCTTGTCAAGGATGCCTGTACAATGGTTAATGACTCTGTGGACTTTTCTCAATTTGATTATGACAATGATGGTTATATCGACCTTGTTTATATCATACACGCAGGTTATACACAGAGTATAACAGGTGTGCCTTCAGAGAATATCTGGTCACGCAGCGGCTCTTCCGGAGGCGGGAATTTTGATGGCAAATCGTTTTATAGATGGGGTGTCAGCAGCGAGTTGAACGGCTATCCGGGTGCATTCACTTCCGCACCATATAAACGAATCAATGGTATAGGGCTTTTCTGTCATGAGTTCAGCCATACCATGGGACTGCCTGACTTCTATCCAACGGAGAAAACCGCCCGCGGCAACAACCAGGCTATGGAGCGCTGGGACCTGATGGACGCCGGAGAATATACTGATAATGGTTACACACCTACACCCTATACGGCGTGGGAACGTGAGGCCCTTGGCTGGATGCAGATAGACACCCTGACCAACAACGGTGTTTATAACCTTGCCTCATTGGGTAAGGAGGGTAAGGCGTGGAAACTGATGAATCCACACGAGGAAAAAGAATACTGGGTATTCCAGAATTGCGGTATTGACAACTGGTACTCCAAGGGATATGGCTTAGGTCTTCTTGTCTATCATGTCAGTTATGATTCTGATGCTTTCAGCCTTTACGGCAATTACGTAAATAATACCAAGGGTCAGCCACGCATGACTGTCGTTCCGGCAGACAGCCTGCTCCTTAATGACTCGTATGTTAACACATTGACTGAATATGCCGCAGGCATGGCAGGTGATGTCTTCCCAGGTTCGAAAAAGGTGACAACCCTGAGCAATGAGACCCATAAGGATTACGGTTACTTTCCATACAAGATCGAGTTGCCCCTTAGCGCTGTTTTCAGCAACATAACCATCCAGGGCAACACCGATGTCACATTCCGTGTCTCCGGACTTGTTGAGACCCTTGGTGATATAGATGGCAACAGGGAGGTTAACACCTCTGATGTCACGGCATTGTATAATGTTATCTTCGGCACCGATACCACCACGCCCATTGGCATCTGCAATGTTGATGGCAGTGAGGATGAACAGCCCAACACCTCTGATGTGACAGCTTTGTATAACATCATTTTCGGCACCTCAGCAAAGTAGTAAACATTTTTTGTGTTAATTAATTCAAACAAAAATAACAACGTATTTTCTAAAGTAATATATTTGCAGCGTTTTATTAAACTTAAATTATTAACTAAAAATTGAAAGTATGAAAAAGTTATTGTTTGTTGCTGCCATAGCAGCATTTGGATTGGTTTTCACAGGTTGTAAGAGCGAGCCCGCTACAACAGGTACAGATTCTACAGCTAATGCTGACACCACAGAGGCTGTAGCTGCCGTTGACGTTGATGCTATCGCAGCTGGTCTGACAGAGAAACTCAACGCCGGTGACAAGACAGCTTTCGCTACAGCACTTGATGAGGCTAAGGCAAAGATTGTTGAGCTCAAGGAGAGCAACCCCGAGCAGTATAAGGCTCTGCTTACCAAAGTACAGGAGTTCATTAAGAACAATGCTGACAAAGTAAAGAGCCTCGTTGGTGACAATGCTACTCTGAACGCTTTTGTTGATCAGGTTAAGGACACCAACATCGAGGAGCTCGTTAACAAGTTCACTGGTGACGCCGCTGCCGTGGGTGCTGACGCTGCTGAGAAGGCTGGTGAGCTGAAGGATGCCGCTAAGGAGCAGATTGATAACGCCAAGGAGCAGCTTGGTAACGCCAAGGAGCAGGTTCAGGACGCTGCCAAAGAGCAGGTTGACGCTGCTAAGGACGCTGTCAAGGAAGAGGCTAACAAGGCTATCGACAAGGCTGCCAGCAAGCTCGGTCTGTAATACATTTTGCAGTAAGGCAATTTCTAATTGCTAATCTGCATTAAAATATTCGGATTTTCTTGCAAATATTGATTGCAATTATTAATTTTGCAACGATATTGCGGGAAAATCCGATTTTTTGATTTTATAGTATTATAATGAGTGAATATATAGTATCGGCGAGAAAATACAGACCGCTAACATTTGACAGTGTGGTGGGTCAGAAGTCACTGACCACAACACTGAAGAATGCCATTAAGAGCGGTCGTCTGGCCCACGCCTTCCTCTTCTGCGGACCAAGAGGGGTGGGTAAGACCACGTGCGCGCGTATTTTCGCCAAGACAATCAACTGCTCTAATCCTACCGCAGAGGGGGAGGCATGCGATCAGTGTGAGAGCTGTCAGGCTTTCAATGAGGGGCGGTCATACAACGTCTTTGAGTTGGATGCCGCCAGTCATAGTGGTGTGGAGGACATCAAGGATTTGATGGACCAGACACGCATACCACCACAGGTGGGTAAGTATAAGGTGTTCGTCATCGATGAGGTACACATGCTTTCAGGCTCTGCTTTCAATGCCTTCCTGAAAACCCTTGAGGAGCCGCCGGCAAACGTGATCTTCATACTTGCCACTACAGAGAAGCATAAGATACTGCCAACGATACTCAGCCGCTGCCAGATATACGACTTTGAGCGTATGACGGTGGAGAACACCATCCAGCACCTGAAGATGGTGGCAGAGAAGGAGGGCATAGCCTACGAAGAAGAGGCTCTTGCCGTGATAGCAGAGAAAGCCGACGGCGGCATGCGTGATGCGCTCTCTATCTTCGACCAGGTTGCCAGTTTCTCACAGGGTAATATCACATACGAGAAAGTGATAGAGGATCTTAACGTGCTGGATGCCGACAACTATTTTAATATTGTTGACAAGGCTCTTGAGAATAAGGTCACGGATATCATGGTTCTGCTAAACGGAATACTGGAGCGTGGCTTCGACGGCAGCAGGGTTATAAGTGGTCTGGCGTCGCATATACGTAATGTGATGCTTGCCCGCGACACTGCCACACTGCCCATGCTTGAGGTGAGCGACCGTATGAGGACGCGTTATGCAGACCAGGCGAAGCGCTGTCCTCAGACATTCCTATATAAGTCTCTTGAGATACTCAACCGCTGCGACCTCTCTTACCGACAGAGCAGCAATAAGCGCTTGCTGGTGGAGCTGACGCTCATTCAGGTGGCACAGCTCACGCAGCCCGATGATGCTGACGCGGCGGGGCGTAGCCCCAAGAGATTGAAATCCCTGTTTAAGAGAATACTGTCAAACACTCAGCCTAAGGTAGCGGCAGCGCAGGTGGCCGCGGCTGGGGAAAAGGTGGTGCCGGTGACTGTGGCGTCTCCGGCAAGGCGTCAGACCGTCTCACAACCCGTTCCGGCAGTAGCCACAGAGAATGATTCTAATATCTCTTCACGCCCCCGTAAGCGGCGTGAGGATTTGATGCTCAACTTCAATAACCTCCTCAATCCCAAGAAACAGATAGTCGTTGAGGAAGAGCATGTTGAGGATGTTTCGGCGGTTGAGGATAAGTCGTTTGATGACGAGCAGCTCCTACGTACTTGGATAGCGATGTGCAACCGCATGGTGGGCATACAGCAGTTTAAGGGGTTGGCAATGAGGATGAAAAATCTTGTTCCTCATATCACTACAATGCCGGATGTGGAGGTCGTGGTAGATAATGAGATGCTGCTGGGTCAGCTGACAGCCATCCGTCGCAGGATCCAATCGACACTTGTAAAGGAGCTTAATAACAAGAATGTGACCTTCAACCTCCGTTTGTCAAAACAGGAGGAGGTGGAGCGGCGTAAGACTGTGTATGAGGTGTATGAGGAGCTGAAGACAGAAAATCAGCCCCTGAGACATTTGGTTGAGAGCCTTAATCTGCAACTGGTGTAGGTGTCTCTTTCAACTCTCAATATTCAACTTTCTACAAAAAAAACATATTATTGTAATGAGTAAGATAAATACTTTTTTCAGTGTGCTTAACCGTTTTAAGTATCACCTGGTTATTATTATTTCTGTTATCTGGATTGGTTTCCTTGATGATACCAGTGTGGTGAAGCGTATCCAGAACAGCTATAAGATAGAGCTGTTGAAAGAGGAGATACAGGAGTATGAGACAAAATATGAGGATGATATCCGTAAGATTGATCAGCTGAATTCTGATGCGAGGACCGTTGAGAAGGTGGCACGGGAGAAATACTTCATGAAGAGAGCTGATGAGGATATCTTTATATTGAGTGACGATTGATACTTTTCAAGTTGAGCTTTCGCTCGACTTGTTAGTTAACAGTTTAATGTTTAGAGTTGAAAGTGATATAGATTAACACGACGGAAACGTTAATTGAATGCCGCATGGCACTCCCCTCCCATCTGAGGGGAGGGACAGGGGTAGGGTCAGTTCCCGTTAACGTTCCCGTTCCCGTTATAATCTCAACTGAAGCTTGCGAAAGTTGAGTTTAATGTTTAATATGATGAGGAAATTAAGTAAGATAGAGTCCGTGATTTTTATGGTGGGGGGAGCACTGATGGTGGTTTCTGTCGGGTGTTTTGTGTTTAGGGTGCTGCCTGCTGTAATGTCATGGCTTTTTATGACAGGTGCCATACTGTTTGCGGTTATGCAGGCG
>JAGDAU010000232.1 GCA_017959365.1 Prevotella sp. | reverse complement strand
GCTTTGTATTCGTTCCCGTTAACGTTCCCGTTCCCGTTGAAAGAAGTCTCTTTGTTTTCTCCTTATATTATATTGTGTCGATTAGTTTTTTTTATGATTTTTGTATTCGGTTTACTATATACCACGTTGCAAAATTATAAAGAAAAGACAAAAACGCAAAATATTATTGGTAAAAATCTGATGTTACAATGTTAAAATATGTTAAGTGTCTTTATCCCCGCCGCCAAAAGCCTCTCTCCCGCCGCCAAAAGCGCCGGGCACCCTGTCTTGCCAGGGCATCTCTTTCGTCCTTTGTCCTTTGTCCTTTGTCCTTTGACTTTAGTCTTTTGACTTTATTCTTTTGTCTTTCGTCCTTTGTCCTTCGTCTAAAAAAATATTGTTATTTATTTGCATATTTTGTTTTTTTGTCTTAACTTTGCCAATTATTATTTATCGTGTTTAACAATTTTAATATTTAATGCTTATGAAAAGATTTACTCTTTTACTGGCAGTAGTCATGATGTCTATTGTCGGTTTAGCGCAGAAACCGGTCGTTAAGACCGCGCCGGTAGTACGCACTCAGACAGCAGCACCAAGGTTCGCCGTCAAGGGTATCCACAAGGATGCCAAGACCAGGACCATCCGTGCGCAGCGTAAGTCAGAGTTAGTAGAGCCCCCTGTTGGTGGTGAGGCAGAGACCTGGTACACCACCAGTGGCAGTTTTTATGTTTATGATAATAAAAATGGCTGGGTAGCTGCCACCAGCGCGATGAAACAGATTCAGGTCATCATCGCAGACGCCGACATCTATGTCCAGGGACTGGCATACTTCTTTGAGGATGCCTGGATTAAGGGTACCATAGAGGAAGGCAATGCAATATTCCCCAGCGGACAGTTGCTTGGTGAGGACGGTTATGGATCGGAGTACCTCATTGGCAGTGAGGACGGACAGACCGTTTCGGACAACATCATCTTCGCATACGACAGCGAGGCAGGTACCCTGACCGCCACCACACCATTGATAGCAGAGTCCTCCTCTGCCACCGAAGTGTTAGCATACGGTTATTGGGAAAGCCCCGCTTTCAGCAAGACAGAGCCCGAGACACCAGACCTGGTTGAGCTGCCCGACGGTGTGGAGAGCAACACCTGGTACACCACAGGAGGAAAGTTCTACTGCAACACAAATTCCGGATTTAAAGACTACACCAGCCAGATGTCCACAGTGAACGTTGCTATCGACGGTTCAGACATCTATATCCAGGGTCTGGCATACTGGTTCGAGGATGCCTGGATCAAGGGCACCATAGAGGATGGCAATGCCATATTCCCCAGCGGACAGTTTGTGGGTGAGGACGATTATGGACAGGAGTTCCTCGTAGGTAGTGATGACGGAAAGACCGCTACAGAAACCATCGTCTTCGCATACGACAGCGAGGCAGGTACCCTGACCGCTACCACATCAGAGATAATAGAATCCGCCTCTGCCACAGAAGTGGTTAAATACACTTACTGGGATGCGCCTGTCTTCAGCATGACAGCGCCAGAGCCGGAGGGCTTCGACTTCAACGCCATGACCATCGCTACGTCAAGCGACGAATCTCACGCCGGTGATATCACTGAGGATCTGACCCTAAACGATGATAACGGCACGACACTCGTCATCAGTCCCGCTATTGATGAAACAAAGACACCAAACCGTTTCTGGGGCACAACTGACGGTCCTCAGCTGCGTATGTACAGCGGCACCATGACCTTCACAGCCCCCGAGGGCAGGAAGATCATGAAGATTGAGTTTGACTATGGTAAGTGGAACGCCAACAACGAGTTCGCTGCTGAAGGCGACGAGGAGGTCAACGGCGCATACGCCAACGGTGTATGGTCCACAGAGGTGGGTGCCACAAAGGTAACGGTAACCATCGGCGGTAACACCCAGCTCAACAAGGTTACAGTAACCCTTGACGGCGAAGAGACAAACGAGCTGATCACTCCTCCGGACGGCATTGATCCTATCACTCTTTATTTAGGCTCCGTAGAATACTACGGCGACTATGACGCACCCATCCAGGTGGTTATCGACGGTACTGATGTGTATGTCCAGGGTGTTGGCGGACCTATAGAATTAGAAGACGCATGGATCAAGGGCACCTTAGATCCTGTTGCCAAGACCGTCACCTTCCCCGCAGGACAGTATATGGGCGACTATGAGAGCTTATGGTCAGGTGAGTCAGACCCGATCTATTTCACTGGCTTCAACATGGATGAGGGTACTGTTTGCGACGTGGTGATTGACCTTGACATCAACACCTTGACCGGTAAGATGCAGGCTTACGGTACCTTGGTAGCTGTACTCTGCACCGATGTCACCGACCCAGAGAATACTATGATGGATTACTACCGCTATATTGAGCTCACACCGACTGCGCTGCCTGATCTGGTAGAGATCACTCCACCGGAGGATCTCAAGACAGACGAGTATATCTTCACCGCATTCGACTGGGCACAGTATGAGGAAGAGGAAGATGGGCCTGAGGCACGTCCTACCACTATGCTGAAGGCAAAGACCAAGGACGGCAAGAAGGTATTCTCATTTAAGAAGGTACGCAAGGCTGATGGCGACGAGGGAGAATCGACAGAAGAGGAAGATCCCACCGCTTACAAGACACACGTGTTTGTTGGCTTCGACGGAACCGATGTCTATATACAGGGCATATCCGACTACATGCCGTCAGCATGGTCAAAGGGTACCTTCAACGCAGAGGACAACACCATCACTATTCCCGCCAACCAGTATCTCGGTGCAGAATCAGGCTTCTTCAGTGATGACAGCTACTTCCTGACATCCTCTGACGAAGAGGGCATGGAGTTTGTTGACATCGTGCTGGACTACAACGCAGAGGCAGGTGAGATCACATCAAAAAATGACCTGATTATTAACAGCAGCCGCCATATCATCTACTACTGGAACTGGTTAGACGATGTGCTGATGAAGAAGATGACAGACTTTGCTGTCACTCCACAGGCTCCGGTAATCACTGACGTGTATGTTAGCACCCAAGAGGGATACTCTGAGCTTGACTTCACCCTGCCAACAACAGACGCTGAGGGTAACGAGCTGCAGAAAGGCAAGCTGTTCTATCAGATCTGGGTTGTTGGAGAGGATGGCATAGAGCAGCCGCTCACACTCACACCGGGAGAGTACAAGAAGTTGACGGAGGAACTCAGTGAGATCAGCTCAGTATTCACCGACAACTACGACATCTCATTTGAGGGCGAAGACTATATGGTATATCTCTGCCAGGCTCTCGAGACTATCGGCGGATGGACAAAGATCGGCGTACAGGCTATCTACTACGGCGGTGGCGAGTGCAACAAGAGTGAGATCACATGGTGGGTTCTCAATAAGAATAAGGAGCCCGAGGGCTTCGACTTCAACGCCATGGAGGGCATCGCTACCTCAAGCA
The DNA here is from genome assembly GCA_017959365.1 of Prevotella sp. Taxonomy (GTDB): domain Bacteria; phylum Bacteroidota; class Bacteroidia; order Bacteroidales; family Bacteroidaceae; genus Prevotella. The sequence continues at coordinate 10,156 of JAGDAU010000232.1, read as the reverse complement.
ACGACTCTGACGCCGGTGATATCACTGATGAGCTGACACTTAACAACGACGAAGGTGTAACACTCGTCATCAGTCCTGCCGTTGAGGAAGCTACCACACCAAACCGCTTCTGGGGCACCAACAACGGTCCGCAGCTGCGTATGTACAGCGGCACTATGACCTTCACCGCTCCAGAGGGCAGGAAGATTGTCAAGATTGAGTTTGATAACAACAAGTGGAATGAGGGTAACACCATAACCGACGAGAACGGCAATCCAATAGGCGAGTATGCTGACGGTGTATGGTCACTCACCGATGGCGCTGAGACCGTTGTCGTTAACATCAGCGGTAACACTCAACTCAACAAGGTTGTTGTTACACTCGACGAGGCTGCCACTGGCATCAGCACATTGTCCGCTGAGAGCAGCAAGCTTGACACCAATGCTCCGATGTACAACATCGCCGGACAGCGTGTTGCTAAGGGCTATAAGGGTGTTGTCATCCAGAACGGCAAAAAGTTCATTGTTAAATAAGTTGAGCGAATGCTAAACTTTAAACTAATAAAATAAGCGGAGCAACAGGCTCCGCTTATTTTTTTGTTAGAAAGAATGAATCCCTTTCCGTCTCATCCGCAGTGTGGTGTTGATATATTCTACGGCGTTGGCGTAGCTCTTATGGCGTCCCCAGTCGGAAGCGGCATGCAGCATGATATACAGTATTGCGCGCTCGATATTGTTGTCGCAATAGTCGTTGTCAATCACCATATCCTCAATGAACAGCCGCGCCTTGCAGGGAGTGCCGATCAAGCCGTGTCGCTTAAACCATCGTCGGCGTAGCTTCTCACGCTCTTTCTTCGTCAGCTTACCGCCTTTATTTGGCTTCTTGACACCTCTCTGTTCCTCCTTTCCATGGCTTTCCGGTTTCTCACTACAGTTGACACTCTCTCTTACGGGAGCGACCTTGTCGCCCCCGAAAACACGTTTTTCTCCTTTCATATCAGGTAATTAGATAGTTTTAAAAAACATTGATTGTTTTACAGCTACAAAGGTACACAACATTTTGGAAACAAAAAAACAAAAACAGCCCATCCAAATGTTAATAAAGGTTTTTTCAACGGGAACGTTAACGTTAACGGGAACAGAATGCCGAAGTTTCGGCATTCCGATATTCCGGCATTTCGAGGTTGCGAGATAACGAAATCTATCAAACACACAACATCAAACACACAACATAAAACATAATCGCCATAATATTTCTTTATGTGTGAGTTATTTAGTATTTTTGCAGAAAATTTCCGGAAGTATGAAAAAAAGCACTGTAAATATATTGATGATGGCTGCCATAGTCACTGCTGTCATTACCGCTACCACCGCCATGGCGCAGACGACACCTAACTGGCTGCTGCCACTGCCGCAGGAGCAAACCGCCTCTCCCGGCGTATTCAGCACCGTATTACCAAGCGCTTCAGCAGCCAGGGTGCCCGGTGCTTCCGGCGCCGGGGTTGTCACACGCCGCTCATACAGCGACGGCGTCTATTACCAACGCCCGGCGGGAGCGTTCTATCAGGGCATCGACACCAACTGGCAAGGCATGTCTCATACCGCCGTGATAGTGCGCCCCTGGTGCGACATCACCTGGCAGAATAAATGCGCTACGACAGCCGTGACATGGACCATAGCAGGGCAGCCTGCCACTGCAGACGCCCAAGGCGACCTGACACGCCAATATCAGCCCATGCCACAAGGTCTCTACAGCGAACAGCTGCCAACAATAACCAACGGCAATAAGAGCTACACCTTAGGTGAGGGGACAGAGGGGTGGGACGACAGCCACCTGTCTATGGCTATGGTGAGCGACGTGGCTGAGATGAGTGTCTATGACCAACGCCTTATAGTAGGTACGTCTGGAGATGTCAACCTGCTGAACTTCAGGCCGCTCAGCGTCTATAACACTAAGTATAACTTCGGAACGATGACCTTAACCAATGGTACCGCCACATATTATGTGGATGGTGTGACACAGCTTTTTGAGAGACCGCTCGGACCGCTGTGGGTGGAAAGCGTCGTCATACCAGCCATATCTTACTCCACCGACTATATGCCGGCAGATGGTGAGCTGACGCTGACATTCTACGACTACGTCTATAACCAGGAGGGCGTGCCAATGATACGTGAGGCGATAGACACCATGACATGCCGCGCAAGCGACATTGTTTTCCTTGGCAGGCAGCAACTCAGCGCCACCACATCGGTGGCTATGCTGTCACTCGTCTTCAGCACCCCGGACAAAGCACCACTGACACTCATCGACCGTTTCTGCGTCACCATACGCGGCTTCAACAAACAAGGTGTTGACATAGGACTCGCCGGAGCCTTTGTGGATGATGTGGACCGTAGCACCACCACCGGATCGTCACTGCTACTGCAAGACGCACAAGGTAATGACCTGCAGACGATGTACAACTACGGGTCTCTCATACCATGTATAGGCATACGTGGATTATACGACGCCATACGCCTTGAGACACAGGGAGGAGGCATGACACTTACGGCTCCCGCCGAGGGTGGTGTTGCCACCGTTGACGGTAAGACGGATGATACTCAGACAGTAGATATATATACTGCCGTACCAATGAACGCCTCATCCGCCACATTAACCACATCTGCATACACCTTTGAGGGTTTGCCGGAATGGCTCTCCGTAGCCGTTGACGAGAGCGAGAGGGACTACATCGGCGGTGCCAGCGGCAACGCCTACGGTCATGGCCTGACACACCTCACCTTCACCGCGCAGCCACTGCCCGAAGGCTCCAGCTCCCGACAGGCGGAGATTTATATATCCGGGCGCGGCACGCGCACTACCACACCCATCATCATCACTCAGGAAAAGGGGTATGAGAAAGGTGACATCAACCGTGACGGAGAGGTTAACACCACTGATGTGACAGTATTATATAATGCCATCTTCGGCACCGACACTACCACTGACCGTGAAATATGCAATATTGACGATGACACCAACGGTGATGTAAACACCACTGATGTCACCGCTTTATATAACATTATCTTCGGCACAGGGAAGTAATTCTAACGGGAACGGTTGATGAATTAAAAATTAAAAATTAAGATTTAATAGTTGTCGCTGCGCGATTAATAATTAGAAATTAATAATTCTTTCAACGGGAACGGGTAATAACGGGAACGTTAACGGGAACGGGAACTTAGTAAATTGAAGATTGAAAGTTGAAGATTGAAAATAACAAAAAAACCAGTTTTTTATTCAACTAAAAAACTGGTTTTTTTTGTTAGAACTTCACTAAGAGGCGGAAGACATCACCCGGATGCTCATGCCATTGTGCCATGGCACCGGCAGCCTCCTCCGGACTAACGATGCCGGAGATAAGAGTGTCGTACGGGCAGGTGCCCTTGCGCATGTATTTGATGACACCCTCGAAGTCCTCGGGCAGCGCATTGCGTGAACCGCGTATGTCAAGCTCTTTCTGAACAAAGTATTTTGTGGTGAAGGACACATCGTTCTTGGAATAACCGATGCACACCACACGACCGGTGAATGCTACCTCGTTGACGGCGGTGTTGTAGGTGACGGGACTGCCAACAGCCTCGATGATGACATCGGGCATCATACCGCCGGTGATGTCGGAGAGGCGCTGGTGAACATCCTCCGTCATGCTGTTGATGACATGATGGGCTCCTATGGAGCGCATGACATCAAGTTTCTTGTCATCGATGTCGCAGGCAATGACGGTGGCTCCACGTGTGAGGGCTCTCACCACGGCACCCACACCCACCATGCCGCAGCCAATGACCATCACAGTGTCGGTATCTACCACCTGTGCGCGGCTGACAGCGTGGAAGCCCACACTCATCGGTTCTATGAGAGCGCAGTCTCTCACACTGATACCTTCCACAGGTATCACCTTCTGCCATGGCAGTACGAAATACTCGCTCATGGCGCCGTTGCGCTGCACGCCGAGCGTCTCGTTATGCTGGCAGGCGTTATAACGGCGGTTGCGGCACGAGGGGCACACACCGCAGTTGGTGTATGGATTGACGGTGACGGTCATGCCTTTCTGAAGCGTCTCCGGCACTCCTGTCCCCACCTCCTCAATGACGGCTCCTATCTCATGGCCCGGAGTCACAGGCATCTGTGCCATGGCGTTATTGCCACGGTAGGTGTTGAGGTCGCTGCCGCAGAACCCGGCATACATGACACGTATCATCACCTCACCATTGCCGCACTGCGGCTTCTCTGTGTCTGCCACCCTCATCTGAAAGGGAGCAGTAATCTGTAATGTCTTCATTATATGTTTTGTGTTTTATGTGACGGCGAAATATCGCCGTTTACAAATCAGTGTTTTATGTTTTTTGTTAAATAGTTTTCGGGATGCCGGAATATCGGAATGCCGAAATATCGATCTATCAACTTGTCAACTCGTCAACTTGTCAACTCGTCAACTTGTCATTCCGACATATTCTTAATATATGGCAGGTCGATGAGGTGGGTGAAGCCGAAGAGGCGGGCGGCGTTGTCGCTGAGGAAGAGGCGTTTCTCCTCCATTGTCAGCTCGTCGGTTTTCTCAAAGAAGTCAAAAGACATCTTGTATGTTATGGCTGTTATGGTGCGCGGGTAGTCGCTGCCCCACATCAGTTTGTCCATACCCACAGCGTCGGCAGCCTCCCTGACAGCCTTTACGGCAGAGGGGAAGGGGTAGAACTCATCATTGAAGAGCCATGTGATGCCACCGCTCTCGACATACACGTTGGGGTTGCGGGCGAGGCGTATCTGCTCCATCCATCCGTCACGTGTGACCATGCCGAAGTGTCCGATGACCACCGTCAGGGCGGGGCACTCCTGGATAATCTCTCTCATCTCACCCACCTGGGTGTCGCCGTCAGCCAGCTCGATGCCGAGGATGATGCCTTTCTCCTCCATAAGGTGGAACATACGCATCATCTCGTTATTGGTGAGCATGATACGCCCACTGCTGTCGATAAGGCGCGCGGCAGGTATCTTAAGACCTTTGAATCCCGCCTCTATGAGGTCTTCCGCCTCGGCATAGTAGCCCGGATGGCGGTAGTCGCACATGCCGAAGACGAAGAAACGCTCCGGATAACGACTTCTGACCTCTTGCAGGTAGGTGTTCTGCAAGCCGTCGATGAACTCCTGCGTTATGACGGCGGCACTCACGCGCGCATAATTCATATTTGACAAGAACACCTCGGCGCTGTTGATGCCGTCAATCATAAACGGCGGCAGCATCTGCACCTCCTGCCCCATAAACATAGACCGCCCGTCGCGCAGGGGGTATATGCGCTTGCCATCGACGGTGGTGTCCTGATGGAGCCACAGATGGGCGTGGGCGTCAACGATCTTTATGTATTCTTCCATGATACACGTTTTTGGTCACCAATGATGTCTCTCACATCCTCAACGAGTTGCCAGTCGATGGGCTCGGAGGCATATTCGATGTTACGTCTGAGGTTCTCAGCCTTAGTAGTACTGAAGATAACACTCGTTATCTTGTCAAGTGATGTGGCATACTGCATTGCGAGTTTCTCTATGGGGTAGTCCTTTGCCTGGCAGTGGAGCGCCGCCTTACGGCATGCCTCCACAAGTGGTTGTGGTGCCGGGTGCCAGTCAGGCACGCCACGGCTTGTGAGCAGTCCCATGGAGAATGGTGAGGCGCTGATGACGCCTATTCCCTTTGCTGTGAACTTGTCGATGAAGTCAGTCAGTTTGTCGTCGTTGAGGCAGTAGTGGCAGAAGTTCATCATCACCTCTATTGTTCCCTCTGGAGTGTTGTCAACCATCCAGTCGAGGTTCTCTAATTGGAGGTCAGTACATCCGATATGACTCACCACACCCTCATGTTTGAGGTCGAGTAGCGCTGGCAGCGTCTCGTCAGCCACCTGGTGGAGGTCTGCAAACTCGATGTCGTGTACGAAGAGGATGTCCACATGGTCGATGTTGAGGCGTTCCATGCTCTCATAGACGCTCTCCTTTGCCCTTTTGGCGCTGTAGTCCCATGTGTTGACCCCATCCTTACCGTATCGCCCCACCTTTGTGGAGATGTAGTATTTGTCTCGGGGTATATTCCTCAGGGCTTTGCCCAATACCGTCTCAGCCTTGTAATGGCCGTAGTATGGCGACACATCAATATAGTTGATGCCTTCCTCAATAGCGGCATATACAGCCTCTATTCCTTTCTGCTCGTCGAAACCGTGGAACACTCCACCGAGTGACGAGGCCCCGAACCCGATGGTAGAGAGCAGCTTGCCAGTCTTTCCTAATTGTCTGTAGATCATAGTGATATGTTTTTATGTGATGGGCGAGATGTATCTCGCCTTACAAAGCGGTGATGGCGAAATGTATCTCGCCTTACAAACCGCAAAGTTACGATATTTTTTTATATAGCCTAATGTTTTTTGAGGTTTTTATTTTTGAGGTTATGAGGTTATGAGGTTGTGAGGTTTTAGGTTTCTTCATTCCTTGACGTAAGTCATTTATTTTGGGGTAGGGGATATTTTGGCTTTGGTGAAGATAGGGTAATAAAGTAATAATGAGTAATTTTGCAAGGACGTTAAGGATGTATAGTTGATAGTTGATAGTTGAAAGTTGAAAGTGAATTAGATTTGCAGTTGTGCTAAATCAGAAAACAAGCACCCAAACTATATCACTCTAAACTTTAAACATTAAACTTTAAACCAGAAACAGTTGAGCGAAAGCGAAACTGTTAGATGCTCAGGATAATGACGATAAGAGAGAGTTTTTTTACAATATCGAGGGCAAAGGCTCTGACACTCAACATCTGTATGGTGGTGAGTGTGCTGGCAGCTTTTGTCACCGTGTTCCTGTCACAGTTGGTGGGACTGTATTTAGACTCATTGTTAGCTGTTGTGGCAGACACTCTGATGCGTATCTCCGGTTTCTTTAATTTCATAGATATCTTTGGTGTCGCTGCGTTATTATATATATTGAACACCTTTCGTCACGAATTGCGTCAGCGTCATATATGGTTTCATATACCATGCCTTGTGGTGATGATATGTGATATACTGCCATTGATAATCAATATGATACCCTTTGACTATGGTGACAGCAGTATGACGATATGCTCACAATACACCTTATATGATATATTGACCACCATAGTCAACGTGACAGGAATCATCGCAGCCACAATACTGTCACTTGGACTAATCATAAAGGGTAGGGGATGGCTTAGGGCGTACGGATGGGTTTACCTTACTTGCGTAATACTGTCTAACGCCTGCGCTCCTCTGACACTCAAACTATTAGGTGACATGGAGCCGGACATGACCTTCTGTTATGTTCTCTGCTCATTCAACCTGCTTATGGTAATAGTGCCGACAATATTCCTCCGGCTGACACTCAAGTTTTAGATTATTGTATTGTGTTAATTGCAAATATGCAATCAAAAATTACAATACTGTTAAAATAGGTAAAATCTTCGTGATTATTTTAACAGTAATATGTTAATTTGAAAATTTTCACGTTATATTTGCAGTCATGAAGAAAACAACGATTTGGGCAATAGCAATAATCATGGGGCTTTCTTTCCTTGCCCTCCTGCTTGTTCAGCTGAATTACATACAGGAGATGGCTCAGACAAAGAAAGATCAGTTTGACGAGTCGGTCAACAGAGCCCTGTATCAGGCTTCACGTAATGTGGAGCTGAATGAGGCGTTGCGTTATTTGGAGAGTGACATCAACAAATACCAGAAACAGCAGAAGGGTAGCACGGCATTAGCCACCGACACTATTACCAGTCATCAGATTGCCGCTAACAGCACCGATACCACCGGTTATACTGCCTTTGCGATGAAGACAATAGCCAACCGTCCCTCCTCTGTGCCCAAGTTCACCTTTGTTCACAACGACAAGAACACCATAACGCAGGCAAAGGAGTCGATGTCGAAGATCGTAAGAAACAGATATGTATATCAGAAGGCTATTCTCGACGAGGTGATATATAACATCCTCTACTCATCCCTTGACAAACCTCTGAAGGAACGTCTTAACATCAAACTCCTTGACCAAGACTTGAAGTCAGAGCTTATAAGCAACGGCATAACAATACCTTACCATTTCACTGTCTCTACTGCTGACGGTCGTGAGATCTACCGCTGTTCGGAATATGATGAGAAAGGTGAGGAATACAGTTATCAGACAACGCTGTTCCCTAATGACTCAGAGACGAAGACTGGTGTTCTGAAGGTGCATTTCCCAGACATGAACAAGTATATCTTCTCGTCTGTGAAGTTTATCATACCAAGTATCATCTTCACAGTCATACTGCTGATAACATTCATCTTCACCATATTCCAGATATTCAGACAGAAGAAATACTCTGAGATACGTAATGACTTCATCAATAACATGACCCATGAGTTGAAGACTCCTATAGCAAGCATATCGCTTGCGGCACAGATGCTCAATGACGAGAGTGTGACAAAGAGTCCTTCGATGATGAAACACATACGCGGTGTGCTGGGTGATGAGTCGAAGAGGCTGCGCTTCTTAGTGGAGAAAGTGCTTCAGATGTCAATGTTCGACCAAAAGAAGGCCATCATCAAAAAAAAGATCTTCGACCTTAATGAGATGCTTGAGAATGTTGCCAACTCCTTCCGTCTCAGGGTAGAGCATACGGGTGGTAAGATATATATGGAGGTTGAGGCAGTGGACTCTGCAATATATGTTGACGAGGTGCACTTCACCAATATGATTCACAACCTGATGGACAATGCAATGAAATACCGCAAGCCCGACCAGCCGGTTGATATATATATCAAGACCTGGAACACCAACGAGCACCTGTATTTCTCCATCCGTGACACCGGTATTGGTATAAAGAAGGAGAATGTGAAGAAGGTGTTTGAGAAATTCTACCGTGTACATACCGGCAATGTGCATGATGTGAAGGGCTTTGGTCTTGGACTGGCGTATGTTCATAAGATAGTAGAGATCCACAAAGGTGAGATACGTGTTGACAGCGACTTAGGCAAGGGAACGAAGTTTACCGTCAAGTTGCCGATAATAAGAGATAATGAATAATATTATTTACACTTTAAAAACATAGATTTATGGAAGACAAACTGAAAATTCTATTATGTGAGGATGACGAGAACCTTGGAATGCTTCTAAGGGAATATCTGCAGGCTAAGGGTTTCAGCGCAGAGCTGTGTCCCGATGGTGAGGCTGGTTATAAGGCTTTTCTGAAGACAAAATTTGATATATGTGTACTTGATGTGATGATGCCTAAGAAGGATGGTTTCACCTTGGGTCAGGAGATACGCCAGGCTAATGCAGAGATGCCTATCATCTTCCTTACTGCAAAGACGCTGAAGGATGATATATTAGAGGGCTTTAAGATCGGTGCCGATGACTATATCACCAAGCCATTCTCAATGGAGGAGCTGGTACTCAGGATAGAGGCTATACTACGCCGCGTTAAGGGTAAGAAGAATAAGGAGAGCACTGTGTATCATATCGGTCGTTTCGTGTTTGACACACAGAAGCAGCTGCTGTCTATCGATGACAAGCAGACAAAGCTGACAACGAAGGAGAACGAGTTGCTTGCGCTGCTCTGCTCACATGCCAATGAGATTCTGCAGCGTGACTTTGCGCTGAAGACAATATGGATAGATGACAACTACTTTAACGCCCGCTCTATGGATGTGTATATCACCAAGCTGCGCAAACACCTGCGTGATGATGACCAGATAGAGATTATCAATATACATGGTAAGGGCTATAAACTCATTACCCCGGAGGAGGCTTAAACAAACAAAGAAGTTGAGCGTTAGCTCAACTTCTTTTGTTTTTATAAGTGTTTTGTGTTATGTGTTTTGTGTTTTGTGTTAAATAGTTTTGGTTATCTCATTATCTTGTTATCTCGTGACCTCGTAACCTCGTGACCTCGTAACCTCGTGACCTCGTGACCTCGTAACATCGGAATGTCGGAATGTCGGAATTTCGATATACCGATATACCGATATACCGACCTTTCAACTTTCAACTCTCAACATTCAACTATTTTTCTTCTCCGAAGAAGTAGGATGATCCGTCAAAGCAGTGTGTGCAGACCTGCTCTTTAGGCAGTCCAATGGCCTTGATGAGTGTGTCGATGGTATTG
>JAGDAU010000231.1 GCA_017959365.1 Prevotella sp. | reverse complement strand
GATATTCGGAACGGATGTCAAACTTGCGGAGTTCAGCGGCTTTGATACCGAGTACAGCAATGATGAGGACGTGACTCCTGACGCCATCATGATACACTTCACACCCTACACGATGACAGCCAGGAAGAGCATGACAGGAGGTAAGCTGTTCCTTATAAAGACAAGTCAGGACGTTGATACCATTGAGGCAGATGATGTCACTCTCTTCGATGCCGTTACTGAGGTATCCAAGGAAGACGAGTGGGGTACAGCCGGTAAGTTTACCGGTACGTTTGTCAAGACAGTAGTGCCGGCAGACGGGCTGTTTATCTCTGACAATGAGTTCTGGTATTCCGTCGGTAAGACGAACATAAAGGCGTTCCGTGGATGGTTTGAGCTGGATGCGGTACTTGACAAGAATACCGACTTCGGTGCCAGGGTGTCATTCTTCGTGGGTGATGATGTTATTACCTCGATAGACGGTATTCCTGTGCCTCAAACGTATCAGAATGGAAATGTGTACACCATTACAGGTAAGTATGTAGGTAAAGACATTGAGCTTGACAGACTACCCAAGGGTATATACATTGTGAATGGCAAGAAATATGTTGTAAAGTAAAAACAGACAGACTATGAAAAAATCATATATTATTCCAGAGATTAAGGAATCTGAGATAAAGGCATGCGATTTTCTTGCCGCAAGCGGCAGTGTGACTGGTGACGGTGACGGCCGGACCACCCCCAACACCGGCTATGGTGGCATAGACACAGAGGGTGGAAAAGACCCTGATGCGAGGGAATACACTTTCAGCGTGTGGGATGAGGAATAGCAGGCAAAGGAACCCCTCAATTTCCCAAAACGGAGATTGAGGGGTTTTGTATAGTTTGTTGTAAACATTCAACTTCAGGTAGTTGTACCTATACATAATAGCAACAGCAGCTATAGCTTCAGGTGAAGCATATAGCTGCCGTTGTTTTGTTATACCTATATCATGCATATTGAGACGTGATGGATTCATTGCGCTGCAAAGGCACAACGAAACCACAACTGCTGCAACGTGTATTACCAAGTGAATTACCACAAAGTTGCCAAGCAAATCACCACAAAGTTACCAAGTAAATTACCACAAAGTTACCAAGTAAATCACCACAAAGTTACCAAGTAAATCACCACAAAAACACCAAATAATTTTGAGGTTTAGAAATAAAGTAAGTAGCTATAGCTCAAAATGAGGCATATAGCTACTGTTGTTTTGTAGTCATTTAAAAATGAGCGACGAAGTTATTCGACGGTTTGGGTTATCTGATGATCTTATTGGCGCTCATATATCCGCGGAAACTGCCGTCGCCGTAATAAACCTTGAGCCATGAACCTCTGCCGCTATACCATATCGTGCTGCCGTCTCTTACCTTGTCCACTATGGGATAGTTGACGCCGGGTCCGCGGCGTATGTTGGTGTAGCCACCCTCTCTTACCACCGTGCCCTGACGGATGTCGGTATAGTAACTGTCGCTGTACCTCGGGTTGCGAGGTTCTTTTTTCACTACCTTGCTGGTGTGGATATAACCTACGAAACGCCCGTCATCGGTATAGGCGCGTAACCAACTGCCGGTGCCGGCTGAATACATAATGGCGGTGCCGTCACGGCGTTTCTCAACAATGCCGTAGTTGGTGCCGGGACCGCTGCGGATATTTGTGTATCCGCCCTCATCTTTCACGTAGCCCCATGCCTGAGCCATCATTGGCAGCGATAGGATAAGGCATGCAAAAATCAAAAGATACTTTTTCATGATAATATGTTTATTGGTTAATACTATTCCTCCTTGATAGGTCTTACGTAACCGTCTAACTGATACTCTTTGGGGTCGATTATTATCTCACCGGTGTCCGGCTTCTCGCATCCGGGCTTTTGGCTGCCCTGCAGGTTGTTGCCTATGCCTGTGGAGTCGCACCCTACATGTGGCGGTGTCTCTGTAGGCGGACGCATAATCATTCCCGCAAGGCGGGGGTTGGAGACGGAGCGGCATCCTGTTGATACTGCCGCTATGCCGACAGCCAGACCAGCCACGGCGACGGCCTTGCCCAGCCTCTGCCGCATGGTAAGCTGTTTCTCTATATATCTTATCTCTGCATCGCAGGCAGGACATGTGCCGGTGCAGTCACCCTTATGGTCACATTTCACTGGCTCGTAGTCTATATCATTTGCCAAAGCGATTTGCTTACGCACTTTCTTCAGTGTCTCGCATGTTTGTTTTCCTTGTTTCATAGCGTTAAAAGTTTTATTATATTCTTTTGACGTTATTTAGCCACAAAGGTAAAACCATTTTTTCATATAACCGCATTTTTTTATCAAAAAAACAGGAAATAAAAATAAAATGAGTAATTTTGCAGGTCGTTAATGATGGATGATGAGAAATAAAGGTTTTTTGATGAAAGTGGCAGGACTCTCGGCTGTGGGATTAGCGGTATTCCTCTTCTGGTTGCTGGCTTACCCGCAGGCGTTGTCGTATCAGGAACAGTATCAGCTGTTTCTGTGGACGGGTGACTATTTCTGTCAGCGGATAGCCGTTTGTGGAGGCCTTGCTGACTGGATAGGTGAGTTCCTTGTGCAGTTCTTTTATATAGGCTGGCTCGGGGCTTTAGTGCAGGCCCTGGTATATGTCGCTCTGTTGATGGCTGTTTATAAGGCTGCCACGGTGAAAACTGAAACGGGAACGATGACGGGATTTGATACTGGGGTAGGGTTTTGGCTCCTCTCAGCGGTGCCTGTTATCCTGATGCTGTGGCATGCCGGAGACGAGAGTGTGCTGATGTCATTTCCTGTGGCAATCATTATTGCGCTGTTTACGGCGGTGCTGATGCGTGACAGATGGTATGTGGCAGACGTGGTGGTCGCACCATTGTTGGCATGGCTTATCGGACCGGTAGCATGGCTCTATGTCGCCATGCGTTGTGTCTTTTCCAAGAAAGGTGCAGGAACGGTGCTTGTGTCTATACTGGCATGGTCGCTGTTTAATTATTTCCTACTGCCACAATATCCCACTACATCGGTGCTGATGGGTATCAATTACTACCGCATCCCGCTTCATACGCCGGTTCTGCAGGTGATGATACCTATGGTGATAATGGCTGTTGTTGTCATCGTCCGGCTGTTTAAGCGTTATCTCTCTGGCAGGATGGCTGTTGTCGCTGCGTCTGTGATATGTGTTGTCTTTTGCTATTGCGCAGTGACATTCGGCTACGACACCGACAAATATGAGTTGATAATGCAAGACTACCTTGTGCGCAACAACAGGTGGGATGAGATAATACAACGTGCTGACAGATACCAGGTTCAGAATGCGTTCAGCAGTAACTGCGTCAACCTTGCGTTGGCAAAGAAGAGGCTTCTTGCCGAGAAGATATTTGAGTATTACCAGAGCGGTGATGATGCTCTGATAATGCCTATGACAAGAGATCTCACCTCCAACCTGCCCGCCTCGGAGGTGTTCTGGCATTTAGGGATGATAAACTCCTCTTTGAGGTATTCCTCAGACATCCAGTGCTCTATCCTTAATGGCAGACTGAGTGGCAGGTGTACAAAACGTATGGCAGAGTGCCACATCGTAAACGGTAATTATGCAGCAGCACGCAAACAGCTTGACATCCTTAGCCATAGTCTCTTTTATGGCTCTTGGGCAAAGGATGCTTTGACATATCTTGGTAATGAGACAAAGATCAACACCCATCCTGAGTGGGGGCGTCAGCGGCGTATGCGTTTTAAGAAAGACATGCTCTACAGCTATGAGGAGATAGACAAGATGCTTGGTCTGCTGTTTACCGACAATCAGGATAATACCTTGGCATTAGACTATTTTATGTGTCAGATGCTGCTGAAGGGTGATATCAAAGGCGTGATGCAGTATATGGGTTGGGTACAGAAATATGGAGGCTATCCCTATATGCCCGCAGGCTATCAGGATGCCGTGAGATGCATACAGGCTCATGGAAATGTAAGTAATTCACCCTATGCCACATACGTAAAGAGGAGGATGAGTCAATGAAACTGAATATCATTATCACACTAATGGCTCTTGTCATGCTCTCCGCCTGCAGCGAGAGTGTGGAGAATGTCACAAAGGTTGACATGGCGCCAAGCATATATCCCGATTATATCGGAGTTACCATACCTGCTGGTATAGCACCTCTGAACTTCAATGTTGACGGGGCTGACAAAGTGGATGTGGTAGCCCGTGGAGAGAAAAGCGGAGAGATACACACTCAGGGAGAGTGGGCTGATTTCGATATTGACGAGTGGCACGCCCTGACGGAGCAGAACATCGGTAAGTCGATAATATTCACCGTGTGTGTCAAAAAGGGAGATGTATGGAAGAAATACAATGACTTCCGCATGTATGTCAGCAAACACCGCCTTGACGACTTCGGCTTGACCTACCGTAGAATACAGCCGGGCTATGAGGTGGGTGGCGACATCGGTATATATCAAAGGGATATTCATTCCTTCAGCGAGTATGCCATACTGACGGAGACGGCGGTGCCCGGCAGGTGTATGAACTGTCATACGCCTAACCGCACAGACGCCAACTGCTTCACCGCACAGATAAGAGGTGAGGGAGGCGGCACGCTGATACAGCGTGATGGCAGGCAGACATGGCTCGACACCAAGACCGACAGCACCAAGGCTGCGGGCAGCTATGCCTCATGGCATCCCTCCGGCAACTACTGTGCTTACGCCACCAACTCCGTTCACCAGAGTTTCTTCGTTGGCACAGGACAGAGGATAGAAGTGTACCACTTGTTCAGTGATATCATAATCCTTGATACACGAACCAACGAGCTCCTGCTGTCCCCCAGCCTGCAAGGTCCTGACCTTGAGATTTTCCCGGCTTTCTCCGCAGACGGAAAGACATTGTATTATAGTACCTCTAAACCATGTGCCGTTCCGCGAGAGTATGAGAAAGTGAAATGCAGCCTGTGTGCCATACCCTTTGATGCCAACAGTGGCAGCTATGGCACGGAGGTGGATACCTTGCTCAACGGACCTGCAGATGACCGCAGCTATACCCTTGCCCGACCCTCGTATGACGGCAAGTGGCTTATGTACACTGTGTCAAGCCGTAGTAACTTCCCCGTCTGTCAGCCAGACGCTGACCTATGGCTCATGAATATGAAAGACCGGTCGGTGCGCAGGATGGATGAGGTGAACAGCAAAGATGTGGAGAGCTACCACAACTGGAGCAGCAACAGCAGGTGGTTTGTCTTCAGCAGTAAACGAGAGGATGGCATGTACACACAGCTGTTCCTGTCATCTGTTGACGATAACGGTAAGGCAACGAAGCCGTTCCTCCTGCCACAGCGTAATCCGCGTAAGTTTTACCATGAGATGATGGATGCCTACAATGTGCCCGACTTCACAAAGACCAAGGTGGACTTTGACGCTAAGGAGGCATACAGGCAGGTATTCAGAAATGAGAGAGTGAAAGTAAAAATAAAGCAATAAAACAATGAAAAAGTTTTTCAGATTTATATTAACGATTGTTACCATGACGCTTGTTGTGTCATGCTCAAAGGATGACAAGT
>JAGDAU010000230.1 GCA_017959365.1 Prevotella sp. | reverse complement strand
TCACCGGCCTCAGGCGTCACACCTGTTATTGTAGCAGCCAACGACATCGTGGTGGGATACAGATGCGGATTGACCCTGCGGGGTGTTTTCTGTGAACTGGCGAAGAAGGTACTGTTGGGATCATAGTAGTTATACTTGAACTTAACAGTTTCCTTACCCTGACGTTTCAACATATAACCCTTTCCTGGAATCATGTAACGTAGTGATCCGACCCACTCACCGGTACCGTATAAATCGGTAGTGTACATAGAGAAGCCGTCCTGACACTTTAAGACATCACCGTCGGAGGCATAGTTGCTATAATCAGCCAACGCCGTCTCGACATCGAGATTGATCATTGGTGTATAGCCAATGCTGTTCCAGCCATTCTTAACGGTTATAGTGCGCATCGACTCCTGTTCGAGGCTTGTACCGGTAAGCTCTATATTAATGTCGTTTTTCACTTTAATGCGATATGTGAGCGTTGGCAACACCATTGTACTGCTGACAACATCATCCATATTGGATACCCATTGTCCGTTCTTATAGATGAGTGTCAGACCCTGCGAGTCATCGGTAAGGATATCACCATCCTGCCATGGATAATACTTCAGCAGGTTGTTGATATTCCTGAAGTCATTGTTATATACATTCAGTGAGATCCAGTTCCAACCTTGCGTAAGAGACAGTTCCTGTATATACATGTTGCCTGCTGAAAGTTCAATAGGAGACTTTATTGTACCTACAATCTTTCCTGGTTGGAATGTCACTTTCTCCGACGGCTGGAGTACCATAACTCTGCCTGTCTGATGGTGCCATAGCTTGAATGTTAACGGTGTCGCGACAGAAGTGCTGTCGAAGACTGTAAGATAAACCATACTCTCCGCTGTCTCCGAGTTGTAACTCACGTTGTTTGCACCCATACAGCGTCCTGTGGCATCAAAGACACCTACTATATCACGCGAGTCGGTGATAATGGTGTTGTTAATAAGCACACGGCCTACAATATTCATGGAGTGCTGCTTGAGTGCCGGATCAACTTTCCATTCGTATTCGTAATCCTTACCTAGCACATACTCAGTCAACAGCAGCGGCTCACATAGCCCGTTCTCGTCAACGACATAGATTACCTCATCGTAGGTGCCCACATTCATACCATCTGACACCTTGAAGGATATAACCTCCTCGCTCTTCGGTTCTATGATACCGGCTGGCTTATCAACAGAGAGCCATGCCGGCAACCCCTTCAGCTCGTATGTGTGTGACGCACCGCTGGTATTTATAATACGGACATAGAATATGGATTTTTCATCTGGCCATGTGTAATCCACCCAGGTACGGCTCTCCCATCTCAGCGGGTTACGGTCAACATAGAACGACACTGTAGATGGTGACGCCATATAGTTACCATTCATGTCGGGTATGTCTGTCACTGTGACATAGAATGTGCGCTTGTTAATCCTTGAGTCAAACTCATTCAGGTTGATCATCAGCTGGTTGTCACGACCTACGAAATTGAAGTCAAGGTTTTTCAGTTCCTGATACGGCTGCACCGGAGCGCCGAGTTCTGTATCCACAAAGCTTAGTATTGTGCTGACAGGATCAACGAATACGGAGTCTTTGTCTTGTATCTCTTTTCCGTCTTTGTCCTTCTTTATCACCTGATTATAAACGTATGGCACAAGAACGATGTCATTATTCCCGTCTTTTTCCTGACGGGCGAAGCTGATGTAGGTTATAAGACCTTTCTCTTTGCCGCCTGGGCTCTTGGTGCTATAGCGTTCGATGAGAGTAGGTGGCAGAGCCTGTGCGAAGAGACAGATCTCATCCATATTACCGGTGAAGGCATTATCCTCACGCTTCACATTGGCGTCATCAGCACCCTGCTCATACCATACCATATTACCAAGGAACACATCGTTGTCGCCTATACCGCCCAATGAGTCGGTACGGAAAGACTGACGCAACTCACGGTCAATGTAGATATTAGCGATATTGTGGGAGCGATTAACTGTCATGGCATAGTGATGCCACTGGTCATCGCTGTAGTCACCGGGGATGATGAGTTCCATACCATTGCTACGGTATTTCAGTTCCGGACCCTCAAATCCAATGAAGAAATTCTCAGAGGCATGGGTGTCGGTCTTACGTCCAGATCCGTTGCTGATAAGAGCACCGCGACCATTAAAATCGGTCCTGAACCAGAACATAAGCGTGTAATCAGCCTCCTTTGGCCGCTTAAGGAACTCTCCCTTCAACTCTAAACCATGCTTCTTGGCATAATCAAGGTGTAGCGACATGCCACGTGGCAAAGCCCATGAAGTGTTATTCAGTTTGGCATGAGCACCGTGAGCCTTATCGTAGGCATAATCACCAAAGCCCTCATTCATGGGATAATAGTCTGCGAGTCCCATCTCGTATCCCGTCAATTGGCGCTCGGCATAGGTCTGATATATCAATCCCTGAGTCATGGCGCGTGACCACAGGCGGGTCTCAAGCATACGGCCGGAATAGTGCTGGCGTTTATTGACATTCACTTCATTGGTAGCACCAAAGACAACCGGTCCGAAACCATTATACTGCACATCCTCGAAGCGGCCTATCAATGAGTCATTATACAACTCCAGTGTACGCTCCTGGTTGTTGAGCACCATAGCGATGTGGCGGAAGCCATTACCCTCTATTGTCTTGGTGGACAGATAATCCTTATCTCCCACGATAACCTTCAGATGCTGGTCCTCTGTAACCCACAACTGCAGGTTAACACCGTCGGAACCGTGGCTGAAGATAGGCATTGCCTTACCGTTATCATCAGGTTTAATCATCATGTCAAGGGTGAAGTCCTTACCAGCGTAGTTACGGCGTGCCTCTGTCTCGGCAAAGCCTTTATCATCAAATTGTAGTGACGGATTCTCCTGAATATTTGTCTCATTGGTCTCTCCAACTACCTCGAAATTGGTTATGGCACTGAGGTAGTTATGCTCTATCGCCTCAGAGAAATTGAACGTCACATTATCACCCGGACCAAGAATGCCGTCCTTGGGCTCGGGGGTATTGAACAGTTGCGGACG
>JAGDAU010000229.1 GCA_017959365.1 Prevotella sp. | reverse complement strand
TTTGTTAGTTGACAAGTTGTTTGTTAGTTGACAAGTTGTTTGTTAGTTGACAAGTTGTTTGTTAGTTGACAAGTTGTTTGTTAGTTGACAAGTTGATAGCGCTTAACTATTTAACACAAAACACAAAACATAAAACACAAAACATAAAACTTAAAAGCTCAATGCGGTCTTCTGGTCTTTTTCCCTTAACTTTCCGCATTTGGGGAATGTTATTTGGGGCAATGCAGCCACAGTGTGTTCGTCAACACCACAGTATTTGGTTATCAGGGCTGAGTAATACTTCAGTCCGCGTTTGTTAATCAGGTCGCACGCCTTGTCGTATGCCTTGGAAAACTCATCTAATTGTCTGTTGCGCTCGTCATTGTATATCTCTGCGTCTTTGATGGCAATGACACCGAGACGCACGTCTTTATCTACAGACGAGAACAACACCTTGTTGCCTTTCTCACGGGCTGCCGTAGCCTGAGGCTCTGGCAGGAAGAGTGCGTTCATCTCATTGTTGGCAAGCATCTGACACCGGATATTAATATCGTTTATCTGAACCTTGTAAATCTTGTTTTCTGCTTTTGCCTCCTTGATAGCCATGTCCGCCAGAAGATCAGTGGCAGAGAAACGTGTCATGGCAAGCATACGGTCGCCAAGTTGCGACAGACGGTTGATACGGTCTGACTTATTGCCTATCAGTTCCCATCGCGCTGCCGTAGGTGCGAGATAGCCCACAGCAATCTTACGCTTATGGATGCGCTCCATCCTTACAAGGTCAGAGAAAGCCAGGTGAACCCTGCCGTTTATAAAGGCTGTATCCACATCTATATGTGAAGTGAACATCAGCATACGTACATCCAGTTTTGATGTGTCAACCACACAACTGTCAATCATGAGGAAAACCGGGAGACAGTCAAGGGTCGGTGTCACGGCAACACGGAATGCGGCAGCGAAAGCCTGACGTTCTCTTTCCGCTGCTTCCGCCTGCTCTGCCTTCCGCTCACTCTTCGATTTCCCGCAGCCTCCCAATGCCACAAGTGTGATAAGAATAAGAAAAAAATATATACGTTTCATTCCCGTTTATTAAACGAGCGCAAAAATACAACTATTTAGGCAAATAACCAAATTTAAGGGCGATTTTTTAACCCAAAACGATCATTAGGATTTGCGTCAGAAAAGTCGGCCTAATGACCGATTTGGGTTTAACACTGATAACAATAAACAAAGGGGCTTCTGTAAAGCCCCTTTGTTTATTCCGCTGTACCGAAGATGATGTTGTACAGCTCCGTGACATCGGTAGTGTTTATATCTCCTTTGCCGTCTAAGTCGCAGATTGTCCTATCTGTGGTAGTGTCGGTGCCGAAGATGACATTGTACAGTACTGTCACATCTGTGGTGTTAACAAAGCCATCGCCGTTGATGTCACCACGGAGAAGTTTCTTACCTGCCTTGATAATGACTTTTAGTGCCTCTGCACCGGACTCTGAGCATACATAACGGTTTGTTGTGTCATAATAACCATTTTGTGGAGTGTAAATATAACATTTACCTAAACTCATTTCACCAAAACCTTTTATACCCTCTGATGTGGACAGGTTGGTATTGTAGAAACTGATTTTCGAGTTTTCCACACCCAAAAGGTCTGAAGAGTAATTACATACGACATCAACATCATTAAAGCCTAAGACGTTATCCTCTGTATAAGCAGGAGCAAACATTATTGCAGCGCTTGTGGTGTGATCAGAAGACTTGTTATCTAATGTCAGACTGGGGCGGCCGCCCTCACCGGTACTGCAGATGAGAAGGTTCGCATTTGACATTATGGCGCCAAAACCATCAGCCTCTATCCTGTTGCTGCCTTTAAGACGGACTACAAAGCGGGCTTTCTCATTATCACCGGAACGCATAAAGAAGACACCCCCTTCTATGTCTGCATTGTCAAGATACAGACATCTTAGCTCATCATTAAACCATACCTTACCGCTTTTCACTCCAAATGTGATGTTGTCTTTGGTGCCAGAGTTAACCTCTCTTCCATTAATAACCAAACCGTATGTATCCACTTTGTCTATGGTAAGAGATGTGCACACCTGATGATTACCAGAAGGATTATAGAGACGGGAATACTTTTTTGTCTCATCATAGTAGGCGTTAGACGGGCTCGCTATGTCACATCCCTCAAACGAGACATTACCCTGAGCATTTATCGCAGCAAAAACAGATGACAATACAGCCTTTGTTTTATAAAAATGCAAGTCTCCATTTGCATCTATAGCGTTCCACCCACATCCTGAAATATAAAACTCAGGAGAAATATAGCCCTCTTTACCTATATACAATTCTGGATCAGCATTATTCCCATTGGTAGAATATATGCCAGATCCTTCACCACCTTCTATGGTCAGTGTAGGAACTGCGACGCCACTTCCGCTTGCCGCTCCACGGATATTCATATTTTTTATTTGGGCAAATATACCATGATAAACATTAGGATTATCTCCAATAATAATTTTATTATCACCAATCAGATAAATGTCTGTGACTTCCTTCGTCCCCGAAACGTCTAAAATATCTATTGCAGCTCTCGTTTCGTATATCTGTGATACGTCTATTGTCGCATTACTCATCGTCAGCCTTCCATTACTATGACTATAATGCACATATCCGGACTTGATATATGGGTTTTTGGAATTGGTGTATTTTGCGTTGGCACTTGAGAATTGGGTACCTGCAACAGCCACATTATAGTACGTTGGTGCTACAAGAGTAACTTCTGTTGTGACAATGGCGCCATCCTTGAGAACTTGATGCTGTTGTTGTTCATCGTTAAATATCGCTCCTGACGGACTCGAGATCTCTGCATTAAGTGAACCCAGACCCACCACAGATCCATGCTCACCTTTCACTTTCAATGTCCCCCCACCACCTATATGCAAATGGCCTCCTTCCTCAATAGCATCCCCACTGTAAATACCACGTTGTTTTGCCTCGCAAGTAACAGTTAAACCTCCGGAAATGCTCAGTTTAGAATAAGAGGCTATATGTATGCCATAGCCGTAAGAACTGGTCATATTAAATTTTGCACCAGAGACGGAAGATTTTATAATTACGTCTTTATATAATGATTTTACATTTAATGCATCGCAACCAAAACCTGTCGTCTTCAGCGTTACCGTACCCTTAATAGCAATTGTCAAACTCTCGTGACAAACTATGCCATCACCATCTGTTGTGATGGTGGCATCCTCAAGATAGAGGGTGTTTTCCGAACGGTCATAGCACACAGTGCCTGATATGCCTTCACCATGTTGTGTAGTCTTGAGGTATTGATCTGTTATATCATGACCCGCCACGGTAACTATTGTCTTATAGTCCTGAGCCACCGCCACTCCTGAAATGCTACAAAGCAATAGCGTGATAATAAAAATAGATTGTCTCAAAATCGTAATATGAATAAATTATCAATTTAATAAAATAGTCTCATTGAAGATATCATCATTAATTTTTGCAAAAATACGACAAATAATGTAAACCTCCAAATTTTCAAGGGATTATTTTACAAACTAAAAACATAAAACAACAAACAAAGGGGCTTTAAGCCCCTTAATTATTCCGCTGTGCCGAACATAATATTGTATAGCTCCGTGACATCGGTGGTATTTATATCTCCTTTGCCGTCTAAGTCACAGATTGTCCTGTCTGTGGTAGTATCGGTGCCGAAGATGACATTATACAGGGCAGTGACATCAGTGGTGTTTACAAAACCGTCACCGTTTATATCACCACGGAGTAATAATTTACCAACCTTGATTGAAACATCATTTGCCACGGAGCCGTCACGGGAACATACCGCACGCTTGTCTGTATCATAATAACCGTTCTCAGGTACACTGATATAACAGTTGTCCATTGTCATACTTCCAAAGCCGCTGATGCCGCCGTGGATTGTAGCATTGGCGTCTTTCATATCCAATGATGATTTATCTGTGCCAATGATACCATTGGCTCCATCATAAATGCGTAAAGACGCATCATAACCATCACGTTTTATTCCTTGGAAGCTAAGATTACCTGCTTTAGAGCTGATGCCCGAATGCGTTACTCCTGTTTTCTTACTACACTTGATAGTATTTAAAAGAATATAATTAATACTAAGCGTCTCTGAGTCAAATCCCCATATATCAATACCCGCAGCTGCGTCCCGCAAAGACGAGATATCTATAGTGGCATTATCAAGTGTAAGGACTTTTTTCTCTGTGTTGTATGTCACTGTTCCATACTCCACGTATGGAGAGACACCCCAGTCAAAAGAGGTGTTGGCGTCAGAGAATTGCAATCTTCCTCCTATTGACACACCATAGTGATGAGCGGGAACAAGCGCCACTTCTGAAGAACTCGAATATAGCGCGTCAAGGTATTTCAGATTTTTAGCAAGACCACTTACAGAGCCTGTAAAACCCGTGGCGGTTATAATGGTTCCTGAACCCGTAACAGAAAAGAAACCACCGGTACTATTGTTATAATTCAATCCATGAATGCCATATTTTGCATCACATGTGACCTCAAGCCCACCACTAACAGTGAGAAAAGCATCTGCCATTAAGCCTACGGCATTTTCATGAGATACAAGATTTAGTTTTGAGCCTGGTGTAGTGGTTTCTATAACTACATTACGCCCCGAAACCACAGAGATACAATCCTTGTCATCCGTTGACTTAAGAGTGACTGTGCCACTTACTACTATACGGACATCTTCCTTACACAAGATAGCATAATCCTCGGTCGTTATACTGACATCCTCAAGGTAAAGGGTATTCTGAGAACGGTTATAGTACACAGTACCTGTTATGCCTTCACCTTGCTGGATAGTTTTGGCATATTGATCCGTTATATAGTGTCCGGCTACAATAACTATTGTCTTATAGTCCTGAGCCATTGCCACTCCCGCAATGCAGCATAGCAATAGCGTGAAAAAAAATAGCGGTTTTCTCATAATCATAATGTACAAATATTTTTCCATACAATGATAA
The DNA here is from genome assembly GCA_017959365.1 of Prevotella sp. GTDB lineage: Bacteria > Bacteroidota > Bacteroidia > Bacteroidales > Bacteroidaceae > Prevotella. The sequence continues at coordinate 2,574 of JAGDAU010000229.1, read as the reverse complement.
ACACCCATTACAGATATCACCGTATATCGTTGCAAAAATACTGTAAATAATGTAAACCTCCAAATTATTTATCTTTATTTTTTTTGCAGGAAACAATTAAAATAGTAACTTTGCAAAGAGATATGGAAAAAGTTAATCTATCAACATGTCAACTCGTCAACCAATCAACTCGTCAACTTAAACATGGCAAAAGACAAGATAGCATACGTATGTGACAACTGCGGACAGGAGTCTCCTAAGTGGATTGGCAAATGCCCTGGATGCGGGCAGTGGAACACTTTTAAGGAGATAAGAATAAGTTCTGACACGGGTTCTATGGCTGCTCGCAATGCAGCACAGACACTGAAAGCTCGCACGGGGAAAAACCAACCTATGAAGCTGAAAGACATCACGGCGTCTGATGACCGTCGCATAGATATGCATGACGGTGAACTGAACAGGGTGCTCGGTGGTGGACTGGTGGCTGGCAGCATTGTGCTATTAGGTGGAGAGCCCGGTATTGGAAAAAGTACTCTTACGCTTCAGACAATAATGAAGTTGGGCGACAGACGCATACTATACGTCAGTGGCGAGGAGAGCGCACATCAACTGAAGATGAGAGCAGAGAGAATAGGACAAGCAGCGGGACTGCAACAGAATGACAATCTGCTTATCCTATGCGAGACATCACTTGAGGCCATCTTTGCTCACATCAAAGAGGTGAATCCGGAGATGGTTGTCATTGACTCTATACAAACGATGGAAACAGAGGATGTTGACAGTTCACCAGGCAGCATGAGCCAGATTAGGGAATGTGCATCCGCGTTGCTTCGCTTTGCCAAAAGTAGCGGTGTACCGGTAATAATGATTGGACATATCACCAAGGAAGGGTCGTTGGCAGGTCCTAAGATCCTGGAGCATATAGTTGACACAGTGATACAATTTGAAGGTGACCAGCATTATGTGTACCGCATCCTGAGAGCTACCAAAAACCGGTTCGGTTCCACCAGCGAATTAGGAATATACGAGATGGGGCAAACAGGATTGCGTGAGGTGAGTAATCCCTCGGAGTTGTTGCTTACACAAGACCACGAGGGACTGTCGGGCATCGCTATCAGTTCAGCTATAGAGGGGCTCCGACCGTTTATGCTTGAGACGCAGGCATTGGTGTCAACAGCGGCTTACGGCACACCACAACGCAGTGCTACCGGCTTCGACCAACGCAGGCTAAATATGCTGTTGGCTGTCTTGGAGAAACGTGTGGGCTTCAAACTGATACAGAAAGATGTGTTTATCAATATCGCCGGTGGACTGAGGGTCACTGACTTGGCTATGGATTTGAGCATCATAGCGGCTGTCCTCTCAAGCAATGTTGACACGCCCATCGAAGCGGGATGGTGCCTCGCCGGTGAGGTGGGTCTCAGCGGCGAAGTGCGTCCAGTGGCAAGGATTGAGCAACGCATCTCTGAGGCTCAGAAACTGGGCTTCACAGACATCATAATACCTAAGTATAATATGAAGGGGCTTAACACCTCTAAATATACCATCCGCCTGCATCCGGTAAGGAAGGTGGAGGAAGCTCTCCGCCTCCTCTTTGGCTAATGCCTCATAAGAAAACCTAGGAATACCTAGGATCACCTAGGAAAGCCTAGGAATATACATAGGAGCACCTAGGAAGACCTAAGATCCCCTCTTCAAATAAAATAATAAAAAAATGAAAAATTCTATTCTTATTCTTAGCGGGGGCATGGACTCTGTCACAATGCTCTACGACAAACAAGACCGGATAGCCATGGCGGTATCATTCGACTATGGCTCTAATCATAACGCCAAAGAGATACCATTGGCAAAGAAGCACTGCCAACGCTTAGGCATACAACATATCGTCATAAAGCTGGATTTTATGAAAGAAGTGCTTGACAGTTCATTGCTGTCTGGCAGTGACGACATTCCCGAGGGAGACTATGATGACGAGAACATCAGATCTACCGTTGTACCGTTCCGTAACGGCATCATGCTTTCTATAGCTGCAGCTATAGCTGAGAACAACAATCTAAGCCATATTATGATGGCTAATCACGGTGGTGACCACACCGTCTATCCCGACTGCCGTCCAGAGTTTGTGAGAGCCATGAGTGAGGCTGCCCGCTGCGGTACGTTTAACGGCGTAACCCTTGACGCACCCTACACAGACATAACCAAGGCAGAGATAGCAGGCATTGGCAAACGCTTGGGGTTAGACTATTCTGAGACATGGAGTTGTTACAAGGGCCTTGACAAACAGTGCGGACGTTGCGCTACATGTAAGGAACGTAAGGCTGCCCTCGCCGCTGCCGGTATCAATGACACAACAGAATATGAGGTTTGAGGTTTGTGTTTTGTGTTTTGTGTTTTATGTTTTGTGTTTTATGTTAAATAGTTTTAACTATCAAAAGCAAGACTAATCAATCGTAAATTGTAAATTGTAAATCGTCAAATCGTAAATACCCTCATTCTTTCATGATTCTTTCCGTCTCCTCAAATTGAGCTCCCATATTAAGATTAAGGTATATGTTATATAGTACCGGTCCCCACTGTTCTTTTCTCTCTGGGGCG
>JAGDAU010000020.1 GCA_017959365.1 Prevotella sp. | reverse complement strand
GTACCATGCCTCAGGAGTGTTGAGAGCGCTGCTGAGATCCTGGCGGTCAACGAGTGACAAGTCACGTGGGAACTCGAGAATACCGTCGATAACTGATGTACCCTGATAAGAACCTACGATATTTGTCTTTGTCTTTGCCATGTTCATGCTTGATGACAGTCTGAACCAGTTTGTAGGAGCATAACTGCCGCGGAAGGCGATGGTGTTACGCTTGTAAGTGTCCTTTTTGCTTGGAATGACACCATCGTCGCTTGAATAGCCATAACTCAGGTAATATGTCATCTTCTGGTCATCGGATACACCGCTGAGCGCAACACTGTGGCTGGTGGTGAGACCTGTTTCGAAGAAGTCTTCTATATTGCTCTCCAAAGCCTCATACTTGTGGATAAGCTGCTGGTGGTTCCAGATAGGACCGTAAACCTGTGTTGAGCCATCGAACTCTGGACCCCAAGAACCGTTCTCAATGAATGTCTGCTGGCCGTTCCAACCCTGGCCGAACTTGTTCTGGAATTTGGGAAGAGTGGAAACCTGGCGCCACTGTACACTACCATCATAAGTGATGGAGAAGTTGCGGGTATCAGAACGCTTACCAGACTTGGTGGTGATGACAATCACACCGTTGGCGGCACGGCTACCATAAAGAGCGGTAGCAGCAGCACCCTTAAGCACTGTCATCGACTCAATGTCGTTGGGGTTGATGTTGGAGATACCACCCATGGCCTCCTGGTGTCCCTGCGAGAGGACTGATGTCTGCTGGAGGGGCACACCATCAACAACATAAAGCGGCTGGTTATTGCCGTTAATAGAGCTGAAACCACGGATAATCACTGAGTTAGCAGTACCTGGGTCGGCAGAGCTGGCATTAATCTGCACACCAGCCACCTTACCTGCCAAGGCAGAGGTAACATCTGTGAGTCGTCCTGACACCAACTCCTCATTGTCGAGGGTTTGTGCGGAATAACCCAGTGTTTTTTGTTGACGGGAGATACCCATAGCCGTTACGACCACTTCCTCAAGGAATGTGTCATCCGAAAGGAGTTGGATACGCATATTGGGTGCTGCAGTCACTTCCATTGTCTGCATTCCCACATACGATATGCGCAACGTGGTTACCTTGCCACTTGGAATGTTCAGAGTGAACTTTCCGTCAAGACCAGTCACTGTGCCCTCTGAAGAGCCCACCACTTGGATTGTAGCTCCCACTACAGGCAAGCCGTCTTCCTGGGAGATGACAGTTCCAGTGACCTTTGTCTGTGCGTTTGCTATTCCCACTGAGAGGAATAGACACGCGAGAAACATAGTTAATTTTTTAATCATAAACTCTCTCACTAATTATTAATTAAATAATGTATAGTCTTTAGGTCATATACAAATCCAAAAGGCGGAAACTCAAAAGTTCTATTGAATCGACATTCAAAATTAATATGACAATCGTCAAAAAACAATGCGTATCCGCTCATACGCTCATACCAGCATTATATAGGAATGGCGGCAAAATTAAACATTTTTTGCATAACAGCAAAAAAATTTAAGTAAAAATGCATAAAAAATAGAAAATGCTGCTTTAAATCAGCAGCAAATGAACACAATAAAGTTACAAAATGATAAAAAAACTGGTATTTTAATGACTGTTTTTCCGAATCTTCCCTATTGCGTGTTCAAGCGACTCCGAAGGCTCTATTATATTGTAGTCTGCCCAGAAGTCCGGGTCGTCGAACATCTCCACTTTGTCGAAGAATGAATTGTATGGATGGAATGCCTCACGCGCACTGATTCGTGCCCCTTCATCCTCAAGAAGATCGGTCACCACCATCTCTGCTTCCACGTGATATGGTGAGGCGAAGAGTTTCTTGCGCCACTCGCAAGTGAAACTCACCTCACTGTGGACATAGTGCATACGGCTGACACCATTGTCAAAGCCATAGGCCACGGTGATGTCAAGGCTGCGCGGGTGGAACCTCACCCCCGGTGGCTTGCGCATAAGGATGGCTGCAGTGGCCCTTTCCTCATCACTCATGTCAAGCGACATCTCTATACGTGTGAATGCAAGCGTATTCCTGTCGATATACATCTTTCCATGGTATAGCACATGGTCGGTGATGAATGCCGGATGGAAGGATATCACAAGTTGCGGGCGGTCTCCTAACGACACTGGCACTTCCATCCTCAGGTTATAAAACTGCAACTCGTTGGGATGAAGCAGGACATCCAAGTTTTTCATCAAGTCAAGGTCAACAGGCAGTGTGGGACCTCCTTGTATCTTGGCGCCAAGTGTGTCGGCTAACCTTACATTGACGAGCCTGCGCCCCTTCTCTATCGACACGCGGTCGATACCTGAAACACGCTTGTAACTGTGTTTCCACACATTTGTCACTGCCTCGGCAACATATATGTAACGCCGGCCTTTCTGGGTGGTCTCACGGTAGAAGCATCGCAGCATCTCATTGTTGTTGCTGAAAACCTCGGGAATCTTTGCTACAGCGGCTGCCACTATCTCATTGGGGTTCATGTTCGACACTATAACCTCGCTGAGCGTTATGGTGCCGGGCTGCATGCGTATCTTGAGTTTGCGGTCGTTGATGCCATCAAGGCCAACCTTCATGGCATTGTAGCCAAGACACGACACTATGATATAGGAGGGAGGCGATGATGTCTTTAATGTGAAGAATCCATCAGAATTGGTCACTGTGGCCTCATGGCTTCCAGGTACGGAAATACTTGCCTGAGGCAATTTGCGCCCGGTGTCACCATCACGCACCACACCGCTTATAATGTGGAGCGTGGACTGCGCCATAACGCCAACGGCCGACATTAACATCATGGCCAACAGCAATATAAAACAATTATACCGTTTCATAAGCATAACCTCCCTTTTTCGGCTTCAAATATATAAAAAAAATTTATTGCTTCCAATTATTTTCACAAAAAAAAGCAAAATGTAATTGGAATTTTTACAAAATGAGTTGAAGAGTTGAAGAGTTGACAAGTAGACGAGTAGACGAGTAAACGAGTTATTTGACAGCGTCGGACTAGTCGGACTAGTCTGACTAGTCCGTCTAGTCCGTCTAGTCCTTCTAGTACATCTAGTACATC
>JAGDAU010000228.1 GCA_017959365.1 Prevotella sp. | reverse complement strand
CCCTGCCCCAGTCAACGAAAAAAAATCGTCAAAAAGGGCGTGCTTCTTGTACTACTTTTCCTGTCCTGTAAATCTTTCAAAGAACTATTCTCGCATGCCTCTTTTCGAGGCGAAAGCGAATGCAAAGGTACGGCGAATTTCCGAACCCACAAAATATTTTAGACTAAAAAATGTTAATGCGACGAAAAAACTTGCAAGTACAGATATAAATCAATAATAAATCTCGTCTATCTCATCACCATTGACCACATCATCCTTTTTCTCGCAAGAATCAAAGTCTTTAGGAACATCAAATTTCACTGATGCGGAGTAATCCAAACTGCTGTCGCTATATACCTTTCTTAAGAATTTACCAACTATAGGTAATGCAGCCTTTGCACCCTGACCGAAGGCCATACTGTCGAAGTGAATGTCTCTTTCCTCACCACCTACCCAGCAACCAGTGACCAACTGTGGTGTGACACCCATAAACCAGCAGTCAGAGTTGCGGTTGGTTGTTCCTGTCTTACCACCCACATCGCCATGGATGCCTGCTATGCCCTTGAGGGAACGACCTGTACCACGGTCAACGACACTCTTGAGGAGCTCAAGCATCTTATATGAACTCTCGGCACTTATCACCTCATACATACGCGGGCTGAATGTGGCGAGGGTATTTCCCTTACTGTCTTCTATCTTTGTGACAAAAATAGGTGCGGCGCGTTGTCCATGATTGACGAATGCCGTGTAAGCGCCACACATCTCGCCCACCGTTATATCACAAGAGCCAAGACAGAGAGAATAATCTGGTATGATATCAGGATTATAGATACCAAATTTCCTAAGCATATCCACAAAGGCTGCCGGTCCAGCTTGGTCGATAAGGTATGCTGACACATTATTATTAGATGTTGTCAGACCCCACTTTAGCGTAACGTTAGCACCAAGCATAGACTTTGAGCCTCTCGGTCTGAAACCATTATAGCTTCTTGCCTGATTTAGGATGGTAGTACATGGAGTTGATCCGTTCTCCATAGCAAGAGCGTAAAGATATGGCTTAATGGTTGATCCCACCTGACGTCTTCCCACGAATGCCATGTCATACTGGAAATGCTCATAATCCTGACCACCCACGTATGCCAGCACATGTCCAGTCTTTGGATCAATGGATACCAGGCTGGCGCGCAGGAATGACTTATAGTATTTAATGGAGTCAATAGGCGACATCGTCATCTCTTTCTCACCATTATATGTGAATACCGTCATCTTGACTGGTGTATAGAAAGCCTTTCTTATTTCCTCTACGCTGGCTCCAGCCTTTTTCATCACCTTATATCTGTGGCTACGGCGTACAGCGCTGTTCATGATGGTTTTTATCTGTGCCTTCGACAGTTTAGCCGTGAAGGGTGCGTATGGTTTGTGGGCAAGGTCATTGCGGAATGCAGGCTGAAGACGACGGGAGAGGTCATCATACACAGCCTCCTCAGCATACTTCTGCATACGTGTGTCTATAGTGGTGTAAACCCTCAGACCATCATTATACACGCTATATGGATCGCCATTTTTCTTAAAATGCTTATTACACCAACCATAGAGGGGATCTTCAGCCCAGTTGGCACTATCAAGTACATACTGACGCTGGTTCCAAGACGGATAATCTGACTTCACAGGTTTCTTAGCCATCATATAGTCACGCACGTAGTCACGGAAATAGAACGCAAAACCCTGGTTACGGTCAATGGGTTTAAACTTCATACTCTCAAGTGACTTACTGCTTGCCTCGTCACACTCCGCCTGTGATATGTATTTGGACTTTACCATCTGAGAGAGTACGACATTGCGACGCTCTATGCTTCTCTGTCGGAATTTCACAGGGTTATACATTGACGGGTTCTTACACATGCCAATAAGCATTGCCGATTCGTCAAGTGTCAGATGCTTCGGTTCTTTACCGAAATATGTTTCTGCCGCAGACTTAATACCTACAGCATTATGCAGAAAATCAAAATGGTTGAGATACATTGCTATTATCTCCTCCTTTGTGAAATTCTTCTCCAGTTTAACAGCAATAATCCACTCAATGGGTTTTTGCATCAGACGCTCCACTGTGCTGTGGGCTTTCTCTGAGTACAGCTGCTTGGCAAGCTGTTGGGTAATGGTTGATCCACCACCGGCACTTGTCTGTCCAAGAATACCGCGCTTGACAACAGCTCTGGCAAGAGCTATAAAGTCAATACCCGAATGTTCATAGAACCGCTCATCCTCAGTGGCCACCAGTGCGTGCACGAGATGTGGAGACAAATTGTTATATTCTACATAGACACGATTGTCCTTGCTCCACGTGCCGAGTTGTTTTCCATCAGCGGAATAGACGAATGATGCATATTTCTCAATAGGATGCTGTAACTCATACATGTCCGGCATATATCCTACCCAACCATTCCAAACGGCTACGAAAGCCACAACAAGCAGTCCTATTATAGTAAAAAGTCCGCCCCAAAGTATATGAACGAATGTTTTTCTCATCTTTATATATTATAACAACTTGCAAAGGTAGCCTAAATTATGGACACAGCAAAAAAAATAAGGTTTTTTTTGCTTTCATGTAGTTAAAGAATATAAAGATGTAAAGGATATTGAGCAAAATATAAATGATATTGAAGAAAAATTTGTAATTTAGCGCACTATTTCAGAATAAACAGTCATTTATTGATGGAAAAAAGGAATTTTGTCACCATAGCCGACCTGTCAAAAGACAAGATAATGTATTTGATAGAGATGGCTAAGGAGTTTGAGAACAACCCTAACAGGGAGTTACTGAAGGGTAAAGTGGTAGCGACATTGTTTTTTGAGCCATCCACCCGCACCCGTCTGAGTTTTGAGACCGCTGCCAACCGTCTTGGCGCCCGCGTAATAGGATTTGCCGATCCGAAGGTGACGAGTGGAACAAAAGGTGAGACGCTAAAGGACACTATAATGATGGTTTCCAACTATGCCGATGTCATTGCCATGCGACACTATATTGAGGGAGCAGCGTTATATGCCAGCGAAGTAGCCCCGGTACCCATCGTCAACGCAGGCGACGGCTCCCATCAGCACCCGTCACAGTGTCTGCTTGACCTTTATTCCATCTACAAGACACAAGGTACGTTACAGGATCTGAACATATATCTTGTAGGTGACCTGAAATATGGACGCACCGTCCACTCCCTTATTATGGCTATGCGCCACTTCAACCCCACCTTCCATTTTGTGGCTCCGAAGGAGTTGTCCATGCCCAATGAGTATAAGCTGTACTGCAAGGAGCATGACATCAGATATCAGGAACACACCGCCTTCAACGATAAAGTCATTGCCGATGCAGACATTATATATATGACACGTGTTCAGAAAGAGCGTTTCTCCGACCTTATGGAGTATGAGCGTGTGAAAAACGTGTATATCCTGCGCGCTGACATGCTTGACAACACCAAGCCAAACATGCGCATACTGCATCCCCTGCCCCGTGTCAACGAGATAGCATACGATGTTGACTCCAACGAGCACGCTTATTATTTCCAGCAGGCAAAGAACGGTCTATACACCCGTGAGGCTATTCTATGCGATGTACTTGGCATAACTATCGAAGATGTTAAAAAAGACAAGACTATAATATGAACAAGAAAGAAAGACTTGTTGCCGCTATTGAGAACGGCACAGTGATAGACCATATCCCTGCAGAGAAGACCAATCAGGTGGTTAATCTGTTACGCTTGCAGGAAATAAAGACTCCTGTGACAATAGGATTTAATTATCCGTCAAAGAAAGTTGGCAAGAAGGGAATTATCAAGGTGTCTGACAAATTCTTCACCGACAATGAGATTTCCCGTCTGTCGGTTGTGGCGCCTAATGTCATACTCAGCATCATCCATGATTATGAGGTGGTAGAGAAGAAAGCTGTTACCACTCCAGATGATATCGTTGGCATAGTGAAATGCAATAATCCGGTATGTATCACCAACAATGAGCCTATGTCCACGGTGTTTCATTTCGTTGACAAAGAGAAGGGTGTGTTGCGCTGCCACTACTGTGAGAAAGAACAAGACATAAACAAGGTGGAAATATTAAGGTCATCAACATCAAAGTAAATCTCGCCATAAACGAGATTTCAAACACCTGTATAGAGAAAACATTAATCTATAATAATATAATAAGGTATATGAGAAAAGAGACAGAAATTTTTGAGTTAATCGAAAAAGAGCATCAGAGACAGCTGAAGGGCATTGAGCTTATTGCGTCAGAGAACTTCGTCAGCGACGAGGTGATGAAAGCCATGGGGTCATGGCTTACAAATAAGTATGCAGAGGGCTATCCCGGTCATCGTTATTATGGCGGATGCCAGGTTGTAGACGAGGTGGAACAGCTCGCCATCGACCGTGTGTGCAAACTCTTTGACGCTGAGTACGCCAACGTACAACCTCACTCTGGAGCACAGGCTAATGCTGCTGTACTGCTTGCAGTGATGCAGCCGGGTGACACCTTTATGGGTCTAAACCTTGCTCATGGCGGCCACCTCTCACACGGCTCCGCTGTCAACACCTCCGGTATCCTCTATAAGCCTGTTGGTTACAACCTCAATAAAGAGACGGGACGTGTTGACTATGACGAGATGGAGCAGTTAGCGCGTGAGCACAAGCCAAAGCTGATTATCGGTGGTGGCTCTGCCTACAGCCGTGAGTGGGATTATAAGCGCATGCGTGCCATTGCCGACGAGGTTGGCGCAATACTTATGATTGACATGGCACATCCTGCCGGTCTTATCGCTGCCGGTCTGCTTGATAATACGGTGAAATATGCTCACATCGTTACATCTACCACCCACAAGACCCTGCGTGGTCCGCGTG
>JAGDAU010000227.1 GCA_017959365.1 Prevotella sp. | reverse complement strand
TCGGGGAAATAATACTCCATATTCTCTCTCAACCTCATCATGGCATTGGTGGCGCTATCTGCTCTTAGGCAGCAACAGACACGGCTGTCGGTATGTAGCATAAGGTATCTCAGTACATAGACTCCAAGAAATCCCGTGGCGCCGGTGAGTAAGATATCACCCAACTGACGGGGCGAGGCAGCAGACGGAGTGTTTGCTAACAGATGGTGTATGGCGTCATAATTATAGTTATCGTCAATACGATATACCTTTATTCCGTTTTCTGTGTTTGTATGCTGTCTAACGCCCACAAGACGAGCCATAGCACGCGGAGTAGTGTTGTTGAAGGCGTCGCTGTAGGCAATACGTATGCCATGCTCTTCCAATACCATCAGCAGCCTCATAAGGTCGATAGAGTTGCCACCAAGGTCGAAGAAGTCATCCTCCGCTCCCGCTTTATCCAGTTCCAGTGTATTTGCAAAGCAGTCACATATTGTACTCTCAATAGTATTATCTGGAGCCACATGGTCGTGTTGACGGGTCTGCAGCTTAGCGTTGGCAAGGCTCTCACGGTCTATCTTCCCTGTGGAAGTAAGAGGCATCTTGTCAATCTTTACTATACGTGTCGGAATAAGATACTGCGGCAGGTTTTCTGACAATCTGCTTCTCACCACTTGTGGGGTCAACGCATCATCATCGGTTGTATAGAATGCGGAAAGTTGTGGTTTGTCGCCGGTACATTGAACCACAACAGCCGCGCTGTTTACCATACAATGGTTTGTCAGACAACGTTCTATTTCCTCTGGCTCCACTCTATAACCGTTGATTTTCACCTGCCGGTCTGTCCTGCCCAAAAACAGCAGATCACGACATCCGGCACCATCCGGCTCGCTCCATTTTACTATGTCTCCTGTGCGGTACATCTTATCATCGGCGTAGCTGCATGTCACAAAACGCTGTTCTGTCTGTTGATTGTCGTTAATATATCCATTAGCTATCTGAGGTCCATACAGACATAGTTCACCTCTTGCTCCCCAGGGTAGCAGTCTGCCATGGTGATCACATACCATAGCCAAAGTATTTGCCAAAGGTCTCCCAATGGGGATGTCATCATTGTCTCTGTTGCCAATGAAGTGGTATGTGGCATCTACGGTAAACTCTGTCGGACCGTATGTGTTGATTACCTTACATGGTGCTGATGGCTTACGTTGCAGTTTTTCTCCTCCCAGGCATATATAGTCTCGTGGCTCTGCCCCCGCCTCAATGAGCAATTGCCCGAATTGTGTCGTATAGCAACCGCCTGTTATGCCATTCAGACGGATATACTCCTTCAGCGCCACTATGTCATGGCGGAGCCGTTCTGAGAGTATATGAACCTCTGCGCCAACCATAAGTGGCGGGAAAAGGTCTTCTATCGAGGCATCGAAAGCGAAAGGAGAGTGGCATGTGATACGGCTGTCCGATGTCAGTGGCCACCACTGTGAGATAAATGATGCGAAATTAAGCAATGCCCTGTGAGAAACAGCCACCCCCTTGGGTATGCCGGATGAACCTGACGTATATATGATATAGGCATTATCATTCTGGGTGCAACAGTTGATATTGTCACGGTCTGTAAACGTCGATGCTTCGCCGCACCCCTCGTGTCGTTCAAACTCCTCTATCTCAGATGGAGTGATTACCACCTTCGCACCGGCGAATTCAAGCTGTCTGTTGCGGCGTTTTTCAGGCTGTTGGGGGTCTATCGGCATATATGCCGCACCAAGGCGCATCACACCTATTGCTGCAGCCGGAAAGTTACGACTACGCTCCGCTATGATTGCCACCACATCACCTTTTCTTATCCCGTGGTTTCTCATGCTGCTGGCAATATTGTCAGACAGTCTTTCCAACTGGTGATAAGTATATGTTCCGTCTTCTGCCACCACAGCATTCTTGTTTGGGCATAGAGCAGCCTGCTTGAGAAAGAGGTCAATAAATGTAGTGTTGTCAGGTAAAGGCATATCCTCTCCCATACCACACCTCAGGAGGTTATCCCGTTCATCATTGTCAACGATGTCTATATCCCATATCCTGCTCTCCGGCTGGGCCATGATTTTTCCCGTCACGGTCATGATAGCCTTCGCTGCCATACGTAATGTATGTTCATCGTTAAGGTTGTCGCTGCTGTCAATACGTATCTCGTAATGGGTGTCATCCATATAAATCATGCAGTTGAGGTCATTCCTTACCTTTCCACGCCGTAGTTGTATGCCATACGAGATATCGTCATTTATCCTTATCTGTTCGCTGACAGCCCGGGTCTGGAAGCCAAACGTCACGCCCCGTGTCAGTGAACGGCGGTACTCCGCCGTAAGCCCCATATCGCGGCAGAAATGTGTGAACGGATATGCTGTATGTCGCAGACTGCCTATCATCTCCCGCCGGAAAGAGCGTACATAGTCCTCACAAGTGCTATTTTCATTAGCTACGCTCATGATAGGTACAGACCTCACAAACATACCATACGCCCTTTGCAATCTACGGTCAATACGCCCATGGTTGATGGTGAAAAAGGCAAAATCATCAGTTCGGCATAGTCGGCTCATAACAGTGCTGAAAGCTGCCATAAAAAGCAAATTGGGTGTTACGCCTCTGTCTGCACACCACTTGTCGATATCACCCACAGGCATGTATTCAGACACCACTATCGGGTTACCCCAATCGTCGTCTGCAGAACGTGCAAGTGACGCAAAGTCTGCCTTGGCAAATTTCTCTGAATAATAATTCTTATCCAGTTGATAACGTGGTGTGGAAAAGAGTGACTGCTCTGCCTCTGCCTGCTGATACATACCCCAAGGATGGGAGTCTAATGGCTCGCCATTATAAGCCTTGTTGATGTCGGTGCCAATCAGACTGCTGACGATCGTCATGCCGTCACCGATACTGTGGTGTATGTCAACGAGCAACCATGTGTGACAGTCCGTCGTTACAACCTCAAAACGGCATAAAGGACTATGGGCATAGGGTGTGAACGGCTGAACAAAAGCATTGTCAGTATATTGTTTAAGCTCCTCTTCCGTCATACTCCGGCTCACAACAGGAATATGCATATCCATATCCGCATATTGCCGTGGCAAACCATCATCGCCTCTGACGAAAACAGTATGCAACTCCTTCCGCTCACGTATAACGGTGAGCAGTGCATTTTGCAGCCTTTCCGGGTCAATATTCTTACTGAACGGTATTATAGAGGGAAGGTTGTAAGCCACTGTCTGAGGCTCAACCACCCATGCCAGAAAGATACCCATCTGGGATTGCAGCAACGGATACGTCTCTATATTAGACCTTCTTTGCAAATTCCTGTTAATTCTTAATATAATGCCGAGGCAAATTTAGGCATAATAATCAAGAATGCCAAAGAAAAGAGCGTCGAATTCTTAACGAAATGAAAACTTTAGGGAAAATGTTGGATTTTTCGGAATAAATATTTAAATTTGCAAGTTAATATGTCTGATAGGGCATTTATGCTGACTAAATAATTTATGACCGACAATAATTTCGATATAAGAAGACAGACAACCAACAACACCGAGAAGGATTTCGAGAATGCTCTCAGGCCACTGTCATTCTCTGATTTCAGCGGACAGAAGAGTATTGTGGAAAATCTGGAGGTGTTTGTAGAGGCAGCTAAATACCGTGGCGAGCCACTTGACCACACTCTGTTGCACGGTCCACCGGGATTAGGTAAGACAACGCTGAGTAATATTATTGCCAATGAGTTAGGAGTGGGATTTAAACTGACCAGTGGACCCGTGCTTGACAAACCGGGTGACCTCGCTGGTATACTGACATCATTAGAGCCCAATGATGTTCTGTTTATTGATGAGATACACCGCCTTTCACCTATAGTGGAGGAATATCTCTATTCTGCAATGGAGGACTATCGCATAGACATCATGATTGATAAAGGACCGTCGGCGCGCTCCATACAGATAGACCTAAACCCATTCACCCTTGTCGGTGCCACAACGCGAAGCGGTCTTCTTACGGCTCCACTGCGTGCCCGTTTCGGCATCAATATGCACTTAGAGTATTACGATCCGGAGACACTGGCGCGCATTATTCGTCGTAGTGCGAGCATCCTGCAGGTGCCTATTGAGGAAGAGGCTGCTTTTGAGATTGCGCGCCGCTCACGAGGTACGCCACGTATTGCCAATGCCCTCCTAAGGCGCGTCAGAGACTTTGCGCAAGTGAGAGGTAACGGCAGCATTGATGTGGCTATTGCCCAGTTGTCATTGACAGCCCTCAACATAGACCAGTATGGATTGGATGAGATAGACAACAAGATATTGCTTACAATAATAGACAAGTTTAATGGTGGTCCTGTAGGACTGACTACCATAGCCACCGCCATTGGTGAGGAAGCCGGTACCCTTGAGGAGGTGTATGAGCCGTTCCTTATCATGGAGGGTTTCATCAAGCGCACTCCACGTGGGCGTATGGTGACACCGTTAGCATACATGCATTTAGGCCGTAACCCATATAAGGGTGGAGCCATGCAGCAAGAGCTTGACCTTTTTAAATAAAATAGTAAATAGCTAAATAGTACATCATATTGGAGGCTACAAGAGAAATACTGTCCCGGGAACGCATCTGCGTGGTAGTGCCTACCTATCGCAATGAAGATACCATAGCCGATGTGGTAAGGCGTATTATGCCATTTACCCACGACATAATAGTGGTGATAGACGGTGAGCCGGAAGCAACAGAGGAGGCTCTGCGTGGCATAGAGGATGTGACAATAATATCATATCCCAAGAACCGTGGTAAGGGGCATGCGCTGAAGGAAGGATTTAAAAAAGCCATCCATAGCGGTTTTGAGTATGCTATAACCATTGATGCCGACGGTCAGCACCTGCCAGAGGATATCCCCGCCATCACCAAGGCATATCAGGAGAACGGCATGGTGGTAGGAGAGAGGATGACCAATCAGGATGGTCAACCCATTGACTCTACATTCTACCGTCGCATGATGAATTTCTGGTTTTATTTCCAGACCGGCATACGTTTGCGTGATACAGAATGCGGATTCAGGATGTATCCTCTCAGCAAAATACGTCGCGCGCGCTTCATCACCTCACGTTATGAGGCTGAGCTTGAGATGCTGGTGTTTATAGCATGGCATGAGCTACCTATCAACACCGTTGACATACGTACCTACGAGCCGCCAGAGGAAAAACGTGTTAGCCACTTCCGGCCCGTTTACGACTTCATGCGTATCAGCATGCTTAATATCATACTTCTTGCTATTGCTATTTTCTATGCCATACCAGTGAGACTGACACATAGAATAAAAGGCAAGAAAAAAGTAATAGTTAAGAAAGAGGGAGTTGCAAAAGAGGTTGAAATGTGCTCTGGAGAGGATAATTGAAGGATGAGTGAGATAAGATTATTATGGAGACAGCGATATTACCTAACGGTCTTAGAATAATTCTACGACACACAGCATCACCGGTGGTCTATTGCGGCTACTGTGTGGCTGGTGGCACACGCAATGAGCAAAAGGATGAATACGGCATAGCACACCTATGCGAACATCTTACATTTAAGGGAACACACGAGCGGGACTCCATGCGCATATTATGCGAGTTGGAGGAGGTGGGAGGTGAGCTGAATGCCTTTACCACCAAACAGGATACCGTTTACTATAGTGCCATACTCAAGGAACATACTGAGCGGGCTGCCTGTCTGCTCACAGATATAGTGTTCCATAGTGTTTATCCGGAAGAGGAGATTTTAAAGGAGCGCGAGGTGGTATGTGATGAGATAGAGAGTTATAATGACAATCCATCGGAACTGATTTTCGACGAGTTTGAGAGCCGTCTCTTCACAGATCATGATCTTGGGCATAATATACTGGGCGAGGCAGATCAGGTACGAACCTACTGCCATGATAACGCTGTGGCATTTACAAAGAGATACTATAGACCCGAGAACTCAGTATTCTTCGTTGACGGTGACATTGAAATGGACTATATAGTGAGTCTCATCAGTCGTCTTACCTCAGACTTCCCTATGGCTGAACCGATTATCAATACGAAACTGACAACAGACATGATGGCAGCACCGATACCATATACACCATATAATGATATCATACACCAACCCACACATCAGGCGCATGTGGCTGTTGGAAACAGGGGCTTTGGAATGCATGATGACAGACGTCACGTTTTGTATCTTGCCAACAATATCCTTGCCGGACCGGGCATGAACAGCTGGCTCAACTTGTCGTTGCGCGAGCGGCATGGTCTGGTGTACACTGTCTATGGCAGCCGTATGTGTTATACAGATACCGGACTGTGGTTTGTATATTTCGGTTGTGACCCCAGCGATATCGATAAGTGCTTACAGTTGGTGCGCTCAGATCTTGATCGCCTGATTGACGAACCCTTAGATGAGGCAGCTCTTGCAGCTGCCAAGAGGCAGATAAAAGGCCAGATAGCCGTTGGCTACGACCACCGTGAGAATTATGCCATCGGCATGGGGCGGCATTTCCTTCATACTAATGAGTGCCATAGCATAGAGGAACTTTTCATTCAGGTTGACGGTATAACAGCCTTAGAGTTACAAAAGATGGCTTCTGAGGTGTTCTCTGCCGCTACAATGAGTCAATTGACGATAATGTCATAACGCTTTAGAAAAATCATTAGCAATATACAACTGGTTATAACTATTACTAACCCCTAATAATTATGAGAAAAACGTTATTTTCAATGGCATTGATAGCTACATCGGTATTAGCTTTCATGGCATGCACAAACAAGAGTGAGACAACAGATGAGGTGAACAATTTTACAATTCATCGAGGCACAAACATCAGCCACTGGCTGTCGCAGTCGGAAGAACGTGGCGAGGCACGTAAGCAGCACATCCAGGAGGATGACTTCGAGCGTTTGGACAGTTTAGGATTTGACTTTGTGCGTCTGCCAATAGATGAGGTGCAGTTCTGGGATGAGAAAGGCAACAAACTGCCAGAGGCATGGGAGTTGATGACTAACGCTATCGACTGGGCTATAAAGCATCACCTGCGTGTTATAGTTGACTTACACATCATACGCTCGCATTATTTCAATGCTGTCAATGAGGGTGGCGCTGATGCCAATACGCTCTTTACGTCTGAAAAGGCACAGCAAGACCTTATCGAAATGTGGTATCAGCTGTCGGATGAGCTGAAGGGCTATAGCAGAGACTCTGTGGCATACGAGTTTATGAATGAGCCTGTGGCTGATGACCATGAGCAGTGGAATCAGCTTATCGTAAAGGTACATAAAGCATTACGCGAGCGTGAGCCACAACGCACACTCGTAATCGGTTCAAACCGTTGGCAGAGCTTTGAGACGATGAAATATCTTAAGGTTCCTGAGAACGATAAGAATATCGTTCTGTCATTCCATTACTATGACCCGCATATACTGACCCACTACGGAGCATGGTGGACACCAATAGGAAAATATACGGGTAAGGTTAACTATCCCGGAATACTTGTCTCCAAAGAAGATTATGAGGCTGCTCCCGACTCTGTGAAGCCGCTGATAGAGGGATATACTAAGCAGAAATGGGACATTGACAAGATACGTGCCGACTTCAAGGACGCTATAGCAGTGCCAAAGAAATATAACCTGCAGCTGTTCTGCGGTGAGTGGGGTGTTTATGAGCCCGTTGACCGTGAACTGGCATACAAATGGACAAAGGATATGCTAACAGTGTTCAAGGAGAATAACATTGCATGGACTACATGGTGCTACGATGCAGACTTCGGTTTCTGGGATCAGAAGAAACACGACTTTAAAGACAAACCCCTTGTTGACCTGCTGACAGGGAAAGAGGAAAAGTGATTTTATAGTGCGAAATATCGCACTTTACAAGCCATATATAGAGAATGCCGAAACGCTATAAAGGGAGTAGGCAAAATATAAACCAAAATTATTATTAAAAATGAAAAAGATTTTTTTGACATGTCTTGTTGCAATCGCAACAATGGTGATGGTTTCATGTGGTGGTAAATCAGAAGCTCCCGCAGCACAGCCGGCAGCTAACGCTGAAAACACTGAAGCTACAGCTGCTGAGGATTCAGAAGAGGCTACTGAAGCAGAAGATGTTAAACTTGACGGGGTTGCTCTTGAGATAGCCGGTGCTTACCAGGCTGTAGGAGAGGAGATGGCCAATGTAGAGACCAAAGAGGATTTGCAGAATCTCTGCACCGCTTTAGCCAAAACTCTTAAGCAACTCGATGAGGAGAATCCTGATTACGAACCCGATGAGGAGACAGCTAAGGCAATCGCTAATGCCAGCGAGACTGTTGGTAAGGCAATCGGTGTTGCTGGTCAGGCATTAGGAATGAGCCAGGCTGAGATAGATGCCCTCGTACAGGAAATATCTTCTTTAGAGTAATAATCTGTTTTTACAATTATATCAGGTGAGCCCGAACAGTCTAAAACTGTTCGGGCTCACATCTGTTTTACAGGTGTTCATCCTTTTGTCTGTATCGTTATAGCTATCACTCCAATGAGAATGTCATTGGATAATGTACGGATAGTGATGGATTGGACTTTTTTCTTAGGATTGAGACGCACGTCAAGGAGCGTGGCAGCACCACCGTTGATGTACCGCTCTGAAGGGTCTTGAGGGTTGTTGGGCGTACGCCTTGCTACGCCTGTTGACAACTCAAGACGATAGGGTGGTGGTGTGGCACTACGGAACGCAAAGCCGTCAATAAGGAAATCCTGCTCTATGGGAGGCCAGTTGTAGGGATTATGAAGCGGCATCCTCTCTGTTGAGCCATCGGTGTAGGTGATGGTAATCATACCGTTGTCTATATGCGACTGCATCTGGTTGGTGCTGCCAGCAAGGAGTAGATATGCGTGTGTGCCGTGTTTACCAATATTGATGGTAATGCTGTCAGGATAGTTGTCCCACAATGATGTATAAGCTATGTCATGCCCCACAGTCGGCAGGCGAAATGGTATGCCGAGTGACGTCTGCAATATGCCGTTATAGGTGTGTGTGCGCAGCAGGCTATCGGCTATGACGGCTGTCCTGTCGGTGCTGCACCAGTCACCAATGCCCTGACATGGTATCTGTAGTGTCGTGACATTTGGTCTTGGTGAGAGGTATGAGTTTTTGAAGATGTCATCTACGTTGGCGTTGTATGACTTGCTGATATCTACCATGCTCATCTTCTGAGGCTTGATGTCATCAAAGCCGTTGCCCCAATATCGGTTCTCATCATCGTTGATGGTGCTTGTTGATGTGTCGTCAACGCACTGGTCCAGGGTGTCGGTAATGACGATTTGTTGTGTCTTTTCCATTGTTCCGACACACTCCATGCTTTGCCAGCCTTTCTGTAGTCTTACGGTGATGGAAAGAGGCTTGGAGAAATTCTGTGTTATGTCAAAAATATGTCTTTTGTCTTCCTTGTGATATTTGTAACTGAGATATGGTGTGCTGATGGAGCAACTGTCCCAGGTGGAGGGGAAGGCGGGCTGAATGACGCATTTACCTTCTAAAGCATCCGGACGGATGCCGAAGAGGCCCTCTATTATAGTTTTGCTGCTGATACCGATACAATCTCCGAAGTCTCGGTACATCTCTCCACGGATACGGTCGTAATAGCTCAACTGGCCGAAGTTGCCCGGTGATGCTCCAAGGTACATCTGGTCAAGGATATTACCCATCATAAGGCTGTAGCCAAGGTCATTTCTGCCAGCCTTATAACAAGCTAATGCAGTATGCATCGTTTCTGCCGCAGCTACATTGTTTGTACTCCAGTCGTAGGGTTGCCACATGGAGGTCGGGATGACAAAATGGGTTGTATGGTGCGATATATCGCACCTTACAGACCGCCTGGGGTAGCCGCTGTTAAATCGTGCTGTCGCTTGCCAGGCCTGAAGGGGTGAGCAGGCGTTACAGTCAATGGGAGTGTATATACTCCATAGTGCCGGATTTGGGTGGATACGTTTCAGTCCCATGAGGTCTTGATATTCAGCCCAGTGCTTCCCGTCTGGCAGCCATAGCCGTCTGTTCATGGCATCAAGGGTCTTTTTTGCCTCATGGCTGAAGAACTCAGGGTCTTCACCAAGAATGACAGCGAGTTTTTCAGCACCTTTCAGGGCACGATACATATATGCGCTACTATGAGTAACGGCACCACCATTATAATACAATGCGTCGCTTGCCCATATACAGCAATATGCGTCGTAAAGACCATAGTCATCGGGGTCGAAACAGCGCTTCTCCCATTCTATGTGCCTGCGTAGCACATCGTATGCGCGTCTTGCGAACGTACTGTCGGTGGAGAAAGACAGATGAGTGAGCAGCTCGTCAATGAAATTATGGTTCATATCATAGTGGTGCATCACATCGTTGCGATTGGGATAGCGGCATATATATCCGTTGCTGTACATCTGTGTGCCCCAGCGTTTTTCCGCGCGTGCCAGATTCTTTGTGCTGTCTTGGGTCGGGTGGGGTATGACAGGTGTCACATTAGTGACCTGGCTGTTGCAATAACCGGTGAAATGCCTGCGTGCCCTGTCGTGCTGCCCAAGCATATCCCCTATGAAGGCAGCGCGCCATCCGGGTAGCGGCATACGCCATCCTACAGCCCCATGCATCCAAGACTGTGTCTTGTTATCCCATATACCCTCTGCAGCATGAGGTAAGGCATTGATGACAGGCAACAGCCATTTGTCCGGACAGCATATTTGCAGTTGGTTGCTGATTTCTTGCCGCTCTGCCTGCATCTGTTGATATAGTAGCGGGTCGCAATGGTTGTCTATCGTCTGTCCTCCAGCCTCGAATATCAGGTCTTTATCATCAAGTCCAAAACTGTATATTTTCACATCATCGTTTGTAGGTGAGAAGTCACCTTTGTCAGCGTTTAGGTCTCCGTTACGTGAGAATTTGTTGTTTTTAACGTTGGAGATGGAAAATGAAATAAGTGAATTCCTGTCAATGCCGTTAAATTCAAAATGAAACAGTGCGCTGTCGCGGTCTAAGAAAGTACCGACATGTAGTCTTATCTCGCCATCGCCCCATTTTCTGTCTCTGATGGTGTAGTGCCGCATACCGTTTTTATACTCAGCCTTACAGTATTCAGCGCTGTCAAGGGGGTAATCATATATGTCTTTCCCTTTAATGTATATACGGATATTCTTTGACTGTCCTTTCTTCTTAAAAGACGCAAAGATAGGGCGGTCACTTGTCTCAAGACGCCAGTCTGTATGGCTGCCGTACAATGCGCGGGTATATTGGTTGTTGCCGTTGACACATACGAAAGCCTCACCCTCAGGATGATACTGTAATGACCGGTCATCCTGTGCAAAAACAGCTGTGGCAGTACTTACCAGCACCGCCACAGCAAACGATAATACTTTGTTAATAGACAATATGATATATTATTTGTGCTTCTTTCGTAGTGTGATGCCAAAGTGCTATTTTCCCTTCTTGGCTGCTTTGGCTGCTTTCTTTGCTTCTTTAGCCCTTGCTTTTGCCTCTTTCTTAGCTTCTTTCTCTAAGTCGCGCTTGATAACGGTGGGATAGTAAGAGAAACGGTCGCGCAGATATTTGCGGTCAAGGACGAGGATGAGCAATGGTTGCATGGCCCAAGCCATCTTCTCGCGTTTCTCTATTTTATATTTGTAGCGTAACTCATTGTCGCTTACCTTAACAGATATAGGCTCTATGATGGTATTGACTTTTGTTGGTGGCAATACGATAGCCAGCACAATTTGCTTGCTGAAGTCAATGGGCGTGGGGTCACCGATTGCCGTTTTTGATTTCTCGAATAGGCTCTTAAACTCTAACTCGTTGATAATCAGTGGCGACACTGGACGAGAACCACCGTTTTTCAACTGATAGTTTTCGGCAACGTCATATTTTACGTATTGTCCTACTAAATCAGGAACCTCTTTACGGTCTTTGCCTGTGATACGGTTGCTGACATCGTTGTACAAACTGCAACTGCTCATAGCCATAACGGCAACGAGCAAAAGCAATATCTTTGAGATATTTTTCATCATTTTCCTAATTTTTTGCAAAGATAATCAACTTTATATAAAGAACAAAATAATTCATAAAAAAAATAAAACGCAAAAGAGATTTTTTGCGTTTTATTTGTTTAAAGAGGTATTTTAACTATAGTTTCTATGGTTATTCCAGTTGAAAAATGGTAATATAATAACTATAGGTTTACCTGTTAATAATCTTTGTGGTGCGGTGGGAGCCATCGCTCATTACCTGAGTCTTAATAACAATACCCTTATGCGTGGGGCTCACACGGCGACCCTGAAGATCGTAATATACCTCACTTTCCACCTTGCCGCTGACAACGGTTTTCTCTATACCTGTATCTGTATTGGTAAGCTGATACCATACAATTTCCGATGCGTTCTCTGATCCGCCACCGGTGTAAACAGATTGTACGCCCATAGCGGTGCGTGGTATCCATTCCTCAAAGATATTGAAAGAGGTCTGTTCTCCAAAATAGAAAAAGTCAAGATTGTCATTGAAGGAATATGGAATCTTGTCCATGCTCACTTGCGGCAGGTTGCGGTACATTACCTTGCTGAAGACAAACTTAGCAGGATTCCCATTATCATCAAGATACCATATCCTATAGTGTAGTTTGCTCTTGAGTAGGGGATTGCCTGAGACATCCTGTGTCGGCAAATGAACATTGGCATAGCCATAGTACCATTCTGCATTATAAGGTATATAGTTGACTAATTCCGGATTAGCCGGAACGGCTTCTACATCGGGAATGCGTGTAATGGTAACGCCGGCAAACACCTCGTAGGGCGCCAGTGTTGTCTTGCTGCTGTTGATACATACATAGTAACTGCCGCCACTGAAGGTCTTGTTGGTGTTATCCCATGTCATCTGACCATCTGACATGCTACTGACAAACAGACCAGTATAGTAAATGTCGGATTTTGTCATGGTGCGACCCATATACTGTCCTTGTGCAAACGTAACGATGCCGTCATCGATGGTTCCCTTAATCCAACCATCGGGCATATCGCGATACACACCCTGGATATACACTTCTGTGCTGCCATTAAAGCCCACGTTGACATTAAACATAACAGGCTCCATGCTTGCTACCGAACCGTCCTGATTATATATAATCTGTGTAGCCTTAAATGAGTATTCCACAGGATTGATGTTAGAGGGTGGTGTGACAGGTGTTTCTGGCAGTGGCTTATCGCCACCGCTGCCGCTCTTTGTGATTACCACATTGCTGAGTACAACATACATGACACCATCTTCGGTAATGTTAAGGATATAGTTCCTTGCAGTTAGTTTGCCATTGTCAGCATCGTAGTCGAACACGACATCCTCTTCGCCATTGCCTGAGTAACCCATAATATAAAGAGGTGTGCCGTTGTATGAGCCAAACAGCTGACGTTTGCTGACTGTAACGGTGGAACCACTGATGACACCTTTCACCCACGCGTCTGATATATATCCGCATAGTCCCTGGATATATACAACGTCTCCTGCTATGCCAACCTTAATAGTTTCTGTGTCGTCAACATATTGTGATTCGTTGTTTGGGTTGATGCTGCGGTATGCCATTGACCAGTCTTCCAGTGTCACTCCGGCAGGAGGTGTGACTGTTCCGTCAGCATTAGTATCGTTGGAGCTATAGATGAGGATATTGTCAAAATATCCCCAATGTGATGTCGTGGTAAGGTCTGTCTCGTCTCTCAGCGCAATATAGTCAAGTGTTGAGAATGTACCCTTCTCCTCATCATAGTCAAAGGTGATGTCATCCCAGCCTTTATCATTCATGCCAAAGAGATAGTATTTCGTGCCGTTCCATGTGCCGATATACTGTGCGTTTGAAAAAGTGGCTTTATTGCCGCTTAAAACACCTTTTATCCAGGAGTTGCCGTTGATGGGGTTGGGGAAATTGAAATACACATCAGTGCCATCGAATGCCACCTGCATGGCCTCTGCCACATTTTCAGTACCGTCAGTATGAAAGACAGCAGAGACATTCCATGTCTCAATCTTAACCCCATCTGGTACCTCTACCATCTGCTGGGCGTTGACGCCCGGCAGACAGAAGAGTATCATCAGTGCCAATATGATTTTTCTCATAATACGAACTTATTTAACCATTACCTTACTGGTCTTGCCATCCTGGCGGATGATATAAAGGCCGGGGCGGTTCATGCCATTAACTCTCATGCCATTGATGGTGAAGATACCGTCTGTTGTTGCTTTGCCGGCAGATGTCCGGATATTCTCCACAGCGGTGGTATGGCTGATGCTGACGGCATTTGACGGGCGTGACTCACCCTCATCATATACAGCAGTTACCGTAAACTGATCATTGTTCTGTGCACGTGGGTCTGTGAACTCATGAACATTGCCGTCAACGGTGGCGATAAACAGACCGTCACGATAGATATTATAACTCTTAACCTCCTTTGGAGCCGTCTTAAACTCGATATCGTCAATCATCAATACGAAACCGTCATCGCTGACACAGTTGATGGCAAAGTACTTGGCACCCTCAGGTACGTCAAATGTGTACTCTGTCCATTCCTTTGGATTAACAGTTATCGTATCGGCTGCCTCAACGAAACTCTCCGGGTTGGTGTCTGTGGTGGAGTATAGCACACGTACTTTCTCATAATACTTGGTCTCTGTCTCATATCCGGTGTACTCTGTACCCTGATAACCCTTTGCAAAGAACCTGATGGTCTGTGCCTTGCCGTTCAGCTCAGGAGAAATCATCCAGTCATCATTGGCTATTTGTTTGCCGCCAGACTCACTGCTCTCATCGGGCACGGCGGTGAAGAAAGCCGCAAAGTACTGATAGCCGCTATGTGGCACAAACATCATAGCGCTGCCAGTATTGTAGATGCCTGACTGTGCGGGATTGAAGACGATGAATGCCTTCGGGGTGTTGGCGTTAGGATAGCTGATGGAGCCGCTCCAGTCGCTCGGACGCTGTGTGTAGCCTTTGTCACCGTCGTACATTGTCCATGCGCCAAGATTGTCGTAAGTGAATGCGACATAATCCTCTGCACCGTCAGTGAAATAACCGTCCGGGTCCTCCCATGTCAGCTTGATACCTCTTTCGGCAGCCTCGCCCACAAGTGTCACCTCTGGCAGAAGGACTGTGGAGATAACAGCAACAGGCTTTTCTTCTGTCTTGTTGTTGGCTGCTTGCTCATCTTTATCATTAACCAGTTCTGCATATATCTTCAGAGCGCCTGGGTAAGCGGGGGCTGCGACATCGAATTTCACATCACGGCTTTCGCCTGGCTCTTGGTCGCGTCCGCTCTTAGAGCCGACCAACCCACCGTTTACATAGAAGTTGACTTTCCAGTCATCCTCACCAACGGCTTGTTTACCAATATTCTTGACATTGGCGATAATCTGGAATGACTCACCAGCTAATACCTGCGGTGGAACGCTTACAAACTCTATCTTCTGGTCAATATTCTTCTTCTCAAAGCTGCCTTCAACCCACAATCCCGTAATCTGCATCTTGCCGGCTGTGCCGTCATCTGCGTCTGTAGAGCCAATCAATGTGGCTTTACCGGTATTGATGTCTATCTCATAGAGACCGGTGTCGCGACCGCCTTCTGCGATGGATAGGGTGGTGTTGGTGCCATCTGTGGCGCCTGGGATTTTACCCTCGTTCATAAAGCCAATCCAATAGAGCTTGTTGGTGCGGAAGTCGAATGTCATGGACATCAGACGCTGTTGTGTCTTGAATCCAACATTACCGACGGTTTTTAATGTTCCGTCTTCCTTGCTGAGGGTATAGACATCTCCGCTTGATGTAAGACCGTAAATGATGCCGTCGCGTGAGATGGCGAGGGCACGCATCTCAGAACCAAGCCACATGAATTGCTTGGAGATGAAACTCACCTCCATCGTCTCCATGTCTAATGTTCCGAGTTTGTAGCCACTCTCGTCACCGGAGTTGATGTAGAACACACCATATACAACATCATTGATAGGGTCGTAGGTGAGGTCGGTGGGACTGTATTTACATTTCTTTTCCAAAGTGGTGTAAGTCCATGTGACAGGGTTCCATTTGCGTGTAACAATCTCACGTGTCTCACTGCCATACTCACCTTCTATGTCTGTACCCACCTCATGCTCGTACATAGTGTAGTAAGCGTCACCTGTATATACGCCAACGGCACCTTGCAGGCCCATCATCAGCCATGTTCGGGCAAGATAGTCAACGGACTTAATACCAGAGTTCTCGGTGGCATTGCCATCGATGGTCAGATAGACAGCACCATAGTTACATGGTGTTCCAAAGCCACCTATCGGTACTTGAAACCATGTGTTAGGTGTGCCGTCTGTAGGGTCTTTGCCGTATGCGTACCAGTTAATCAGACAACCATTGATTTGCACATCCTGTACTGTTGATTGTGCGAACAATGCGGTGGGGGCTGCGAACAGGGCAACCAGTGCACCGATTAAGAATTTCTTTTTCATGTTGGTAATTTGAATTATTATTTTATTATTATTTTCTTTCCATTCCTGATAACCAGTCCTTTGTAAGTGTTTAACACTCTCTGGCCTGATATATTGTAGATGGGTGTATCTTTCTCTGATGGTAACATGTTGTCAAGGGTGTTGATACCTGTGTCTATAGAGCCATCCGGTTCCATGCTTAGCAGGAAGTCATCTATGTCAACAACGAAAGAGATATTATCAGTTGCGTCATAATAACCCTCCTTGGTTGCTGTAAGGGTGTAGTTAAGGTTGCCACGCCATACCTTTATGGAGAAATTGCCTTCTGAATCGGTTGTGCCGGTGTAGATGGCTTCTTCGGTAGTGGAGGTGAGGGTTATCTCTACACCTTCCAGGGGGGTGCCGTTAGAGTTGGTGATGGAGCCGCTGATGGTGTGGGCATAGTATTCGTCGCTTTCAGCCAAAATGTCAAGCGTGCCCTCGCCGACTTTTTCAATTCCTGCTGCTGATGTTATTTCCACATATACCGCCAAACCCTCTTTCTCCTCATGTGGGGTAAAGGATAATGTCATATCGGTGTTGTCGGTTTTGTTGAGTGTTACGGTATTGGTGTCAATGGTCTCTCCATCAATAAATAATGTCGCTGTCACTTCCTCACTCTCTGTGGCAAGGCTGATAAGGCTGACCTTTGCCTCATATACATTGTTTATGGTAGCTACAGCCGGAACGATGGCATTTGTAACCTGCACGATATGTTCTCCGGGAACACCGATCTTTAAGCCGTTGATGTCATCAATTTGTACGTTGGCACCATCAAACTTAAAGTAGTATTCACCCTCAGGTACTGTTATCTCAAAATTTGTCCATTCGTTTGTCAGTAATGCTGAGATATCCTCTGCCTCTGTCCAGTTAATGCGGTCAGCGGAATAGCTCACCTTGAGTATGGCATCGTAGGTTTCCACCTCAGAGTATCTCTTTGCGCGGAAGTTCAATGTCGGCATAATGACAATATCGCCTTCCGGCCTCTCAACCTTCAGAGGAGTGGTAATAAACGGTGTGGCTTTACCATCACGGTTGATGTTTTCCGCTAAATAGTTGTCGCTGCCGAAATCTTCGAATGTCAGAGACCAGTCGCTTGAGGCGTACCATCCTTCTGGCATCTGTTTGTCTTGGAAGTCAACGAAGAGCAATTCCGGATCACGTGTCTCTCCGGTGAGTGTCATTGTCCAGGAGTCATCAGCGGTGCTGACAGTAACGGTACCCTCATGTATGCCGAAAGGCTCCGCCGGCATAGTAATGATAAGCTCCTGCTCCTCTCCTGGCGCTATGGTTGCCTCTGTAGTGGATACGGAGAAACCTTCTGTTGCTTCCATGGTGGTTTTCATATCAGCGGTACCTATGTTCTTCACTTTTATGGTGAGTGTGGCGTCAGCAGTGACAACACCGAAATCATGGGAAACACCACTCTTGATAACATTGTCATCGGCGTCTGTGACGCTCAGTTTAGGTGCGTTGGTGCATATCTTATAACCCAACACATTGTCTATACCCACATAATTGCCATTGAAAGCAATGAAATAGTCGCCGGCGGGGATGCCGCTGATGGTGTATGTGTCGAAAATGGTTGATTCGATACTCGCACTGTAGTCTTTCAGCTCTGTCCAATTCTCATTGTCTGTTGAATAGGCTACTATGAGGGTGGGTGTGTTGGTTGAGTATGCCCGACGGGCTTGGAAGGTCATCTGCTCGCCATCAGCTATAGTCAGTTTGGGAGTGGCAAGCATGGTTACCGTGCCGTTGAAATTCTTCTGCTCAGCATAGTAATTGTCGCTACCGTTCAGTGTTGTAACCGTCCACGATTCTCCTGTTGTCCAGGTTTCAGGTATTGCCTTGGTCTCAAAACCCTCAAAGAAGAGAGCCGGGTCAACGGTGTAGCCACTCACGGTGAAGACAAACGAACCGTTGGTGTGTGCTATCGTTACATCGCCACTCTTGGAGCCGTATTTGCCTTCTTCGGGAGTAACTGTTATCTCAAACTCTTTCTCACCACCGGCGGGAACGGTGAATGTTGTCTCTGATGCGCTGAAACCTTCTGGAACAGTGATGGCAGTAATGTTAAGCGGTGCGGTGCCGCTATTACTGATCTTAAATCCCTTGGCTTTGGCTGTCTGCACATAGCCGAAATCGATGCCATCGCCGCTGCTCATGCTTAGATATGAATCTTTCTCGCTGATGGCGAAATTGGCTATATATGCTGTTACGTTGATAGTTTTTGCTATGGAGTAGCCACCACTGTTGTTAGCGTATGTGTTGCCGATATTCTCTTTTGCATAGAATGAGAAGTAGCCACCATCACCGGCGTCCATGGTAACACTGATAGGAAGGGTGACGCTCCCGCCGACAGCAAGGTCTGCCTCCGCCGTTGCTGTGGCAAATATATCTCCGTCTTTATTGGTGATGCTCACGCTCACTTCTTCAGCAGGTATGGTTACATTACCGGTGTTTTCTACTGTAACAGTAAATGAGGCTGTAAACATATTCTCCTCATTTGCCATGATGTTGACATCGGATGTCATATCAAAAGCAGTGGCCTTCAGAGTCTTTACTTCTGCCACCTCTCCACTGTCATCCTGGTCGTTGTCAGCGGCAATGCCGCCCTCAGCGGTGAAATCGTCAAGGCAGGCGTTATTCATTAGAAATCCCAGTCGTTTGCCGTTTTCTCCGCAGTCAATGGTTACCTCTGTCCAATTAGTATATGAGCTGCCATATCCCTTTTGCCATGTCTTATATGCGGATGTTATCTCCGCGCCTTGGACATACTCGCCATTAACTTTAGTATATTCGTACACCCTGAGCGATGCTGAATTATTAGCTTTTTGACGGACAAAGAATGTTACCTTACCAATGACCTTTGGTGCAACTAAAACATCACTATAGTTGCTGCCTGAAGTGACATATATGCAACTACTATTTGTTCCACTATGATTAATATCTCCGTATGAGTCAATTTTGTAATAGTTGTTTGTGCCAATCACGGTCCAACCCTCTGGCAATGAGGTGAAGCTGTTGAATTTCTCAGTGTAACTCTCTGCGTCAGCATTTTGGGGAAAGAAAGAAAAAAGAACAGCCATTAAGATGATGGTAAATCTTTTTTCAATAGAGTTTATATTTGTCATTTGTCTGAGTATTATGCATAAAAAAATTGACCAGTCTTTTTTTTGACAAGCCTATAATAATTTTATATTAAGCATGCAAAAATAATATTTATTTCTCATAGAAATGGTTATTTATTTGAGAAATATGCAGAAATTAACAGTAATTAACAAGATTGTAAGAAAAGCAGACAATGAGAAAAAATTAATTCTTTAAAAATATGTGAATAAAAGTTTTTTGTGTAACTTTGTAAATTGAAAGAAAACCATTCAATAATTTAAATATTTCATGGCATTAAGAAGAATTTTAATAGCAGAAGACGAGAAAAATATATCTGATTTCGTAAAAAGAGGGCTCAGTGACTTTGATTTTGACGTTACTGTGGCTGATAACGGTACCCAGGCTTGGGAGTTGCTTGAGAAGGAGGAGGGTTATGACCTGATAATCCTGGATATCAGAATGCCGGGACTCTCTGGGCTTGAGGTATGCAAGAAATATCGTGACAGGTATGGGTATCTTACTCCTGTGTTGATGCTTACGGCTTTGGGTACTACAAATGACATTGTACATGGTCTGGAAGTGGGAGCTGATGACTATATGGTTAAGCCATTTAAGTTTATGGAGCTAAAGGCACGTATAGAGTCGCTCTTGAGGCGTCGGGATGCAGTACCGGATGCAAAGTTGTTCTGTGGAGACCTGTCTTTGAACCCATTAAACCGTAAAGCGGAGAGAGAAGGAATCGAGATAGATCTCAGCACAAAAGAATACCGTCTCTTGGAATGCCTTATACGTAATCAGGGTACTGTGCTTAGTCGCCGTACTTTGCTAAAGGAGGTATGGGAAAAGAATTTTGATACCAACACCAATGTGGTTGATGTGTATGTAAGATATTTACGTTCAAAGGTAGATGCACCATTCTCTAAGAAACTGATACACACTGTGGTGGGTGAAGGCTATATGATGAAAGACGATTAAAAGGGGTGTGCTATGAGATTGAATCTTGGTCGTAAAATATCAATCTTTTTCTCACTGATTGCCATTGGTATGGTATTGGTGGTGGCTTTGGTCTTTTATCATGTTGTATCGTGGAATGTAAGTGAGTTGCACTACAGGTACTTGGAGGACAAGGCACAGCTGATTGCGATAGAGAAATTTGAATATGAGGAGATGGATTCACTGAAATATCAGAATCTGCAGCGAAGCCGTCAAAACACCGTACCCACTTCAAAGGAGCTGATACTAAACATCAGTGACAAGGAAACCAAAAAACAACTGTGTGAATATCTTACTGAGGAACAGTTCGAGGAGTTGCTCAGTGACTCTATCGTGGATTTTATTTATAATGGCGAAGACGGTGTGGCGTTGTTGTATTATGATGTAAAGGGTACATACTCTATATTGGTTATAGGTCCGAATCATTATGCCAAAGCCATTGGTCGCATCGTGGGATGGTCGCTTGCCGTGCTTGTGGTTATTTTCTCTGTCATATTATATTTCTTTGCTCATCTTTATGCTGTGAGATCACTTAATGAGGTGGAAAAGGCATATCGCACGGAGCGTCTGTTTGTCAATAACGCCTCCCATGAGATTAACAATCCACTGACGGCTATTCAGGGTGAGTGTGACATAGTGCTTATGCGCGACCGTGAGCCGGAAGAATACCGCAACTCACTTCAGCGCATCAGTGAGGATGTGGAACGTATGATAAACATAATAAATCAATTGCTTAATCTGTCAAGTACTTCAGAAGCAACACCCGAAGAAGAACTTGAGAAAGTAGATATGGAGGCATTGGTAAAAGAGATAACGGCTGACTATGATAATATTTCCGTTTCTGTCAATGAGAATTTCACGGTGTTAGCCAAATATTACCTTCTTCAGATGGCTATTAGAAATATTATTAACAATGCCCGCAAATATTCTGATGATGAGCTTGTCAGCGTTGTCGTTGATAACCCGATGGTAAAAGTTTCCGACCTTGGGATAGGTATTCCACCGTCGGAAATAGAACATATCTTTGATCCGTTTTACCGGGCAAGTAACTCAAGTGGAAATGCCGGTAATGGTATAGGCCTTGCATTGGCTAAGACCATCATTGAAAAGAGTAATGCGGAGATCACTGTACACTCGGATTTAGGCAAAGGTACTACATTCTGTTTGAAATTCAAAAAGGTATGAGAATAATTTAATTGAAATTGCTTTGTGAAATGCAGGATAATAACTATTTTTGCAACGCAAAGAGATTTGCATCATAAAGTGATGGATAATGCAGATTTTTTACTGCACTCTTTCATGAGTGTAGGTTTTGGAAAGGTTTGGTAGTTTGCCTATCCAAAAGCAAAAGAAAGACCGGCTCTCTGAGAAGAGAGCCGGTCTTGGCTTATTTATTATTGGGAGAAGAGAGCCGGTCTTGGCTTATTTATTATTGGGAGAAGAGAGCCGGTCTTGGCTTATCTATTATTGGGAGAAGAGAGCCGGTCTTGGCTTATTTATTATTGGGAGAAGAGAGCCGGTCTTGGCTTATCTAATAAATAACAACTCCCGGTATTTGGGCAGAGTCCATAACTCATCGGCTACGATAAGCTCCAGTTTGTCTATCTGCTCACGTATCATCTCTATCTTTGGAGCCACTGTGTCGTGATAAGCGATGGCTTTTTGGTGGATATCGTTTATCTTATTGGCTATCTTACGTGCACTGACCAACTCATCTACACCTGTCTCGATATTCTTGGTGCGGATGGCTATATCCTCGATAATCTTGATGTTACGCTCTGTCAGGTTGGTAGCCATATCGTTGGAGAAGATGTTAAACATGCTCTCCACGTTCTTTGCCAAGCGACTCTGATAGTGGGTGGCGATAGGTATAATGTGATTCATGGAGATATCGCCCATCACACGGGCCTCAATCTGAATTTTCTTAACGTATGTCTCCCATTTCACCTCATTGCGGGCAGATAGCTCGTTGCGGCTCATCACGTTCATGCTCTCAAACATCTTCACGCTGTCCTCGCCAAGGTAGCGTTCTATGACGACGGGGCATGAGGTCTCGGTGTCCAAGCCTCGGCGGGCTGCCTCCTCTACCCATTCCTGAGAATAACCGTTGCCATCAAAGCGTATTGGCTTGCTGGTCTTTATGTCATCCCTGAGAACCTCTATCAGAGCCATTGTCTTGTCAGTGCCGGAGGCAATAAGAGCGTCAACACGGTTTTTGAAAGAGGTGAGGGCTTCTGCCACAGCTGTGTTGAGAACAATCATTGCCGCGGCGGGATTAGCCTCTGATCCGACAGCACGGAACTCAAACCTGTTACCAGTGAAGGCAAAGGGTGAGGTGCGGTTACGGTCGGTATTGTCTATCATCAGCTCTGGTATCTGGGGAA
Organism: Prevotella sp.; assembly: GCA_017959365.1. Classification (GTDB taxonomy): domain Bacteria; phylum Bacteroidota; class Bacteroidia; order Bacteroidales; family Bacteroidaceae; genus Prevotella. Next base: position 8,463 of record JAGDAU010000227.1, on the reverse strand, counting down.
TGTCGAGCTCAAGACCCTGTTTGCCCTCAACGGCGAAAAGGTCATCTCTGTCACTTCGTTCGATATGTTCCAGAATGTCTGACAACTGCTTACCTAAGAATGATGATATAATCATTGGGGGAGCCTCATTGCCACCTAAGCGGTGGGCGTTGGTAGCGGTCATGATGGACGCTTTCAGCAGGCCGTTGTGTTTATAAACAGCCATAAGGGTCTCAACGATAAATACCATAAATCTCAAATTCTCCTCCGCTGTCTTGCCAGCTCCGTGGAGCAGGATGCCTGTGTCGGTAGAGAGGCTCCAGTTGCAGTGCTTACCGCTGCCGTTGACACCATCGAATGGTTTCTCGTGCAGCAACGCCCTGAAACTGTGTTTCCTTGCCACCTTTCTCATCAGCGACATCAACAGCATATTGTGGTCGATGGCAAGGTTGGTCTCCTCATAGATGGGAGCCAGCTCAAACTGGTTGGGAGCCACTTCGTTATGCCTTGTCTTGACTGGTATTCCCAACTCCAGGGCTTGTATCTCCAAATCCTTCATGAATGCCTGTACACGCTCTGGTATGGTACCAAAATAATGGTCGTCCATCTGCTGGTTTTTGGCACTGTCGTGTCCCATTAGCGTACGGCCGGTGAGCATCAGGTCCGGGCGGGCGGAATATAGACTCTCGTCAACGAGGAAATACTCCTGTTCCCATCCAAGGTTTGAGATAACTTTCTTGACATCGGGATAGAAATACTGGCATACGTCAACGGCTGCCTTGCTAACAGCCTTAAGCGACCTTAGCAATGGAGCCTTATAGTCGAGTGCCTCACCGGTGTAAGAGATGAATATCGTAGGAATACATAGGGTGTCGTCAATGATAAACACCGGACTTGTTGGATCCCATGCTGAATATCCACGTGCCTCAAAGGTGTTGCGGATACCACCTGACGGGAATGAGCTGGCATCAGGCTCCTGCTGTACCAACAGTTTGCCGGAGAAGTCTTCTATCATTCCACCTTTGCCGTCATGCTCTATAAAGGCGTCGTGCTTCTCTGCTGTGCCGTCAGTGAGAGGCTGAAACCAGTGGGTGTAGTGTGTGACACCGTATTCCTCAGCCCATTGGCGCATGCCTTTTGCCACCTCATCGGCTATCGAACGGTCAAGGCGTGTGCCGTTGTCCATGACATCGACCATCTTCTCATATACGTCACGGCTAAGATATTTGAACATCTTCTGCCTGTTGAAGACGTATTTGCTGAAAAACTTTGAAGGACGTTCTTTTGGTGTCTCTACTGTTAGTGGCCGTTTCCTGAATGCCTCAGCCATAACCTCAAATCTCAAGTTTGACATCTCTGATTATTTTTTAGTGGTGATGTTTCCTTCGTTATCAATAAGTATCGGCGAATCCTGAATGTCGCTCTCGGTGAGTTCCTTTATCTCACGGGCCACACTGCAAGCCGGATCCTTGCGCGGTCCTACGCCTTTTTGTTGTATGAAAGAGTGGATCTTACCGCTCTGGAATGTACCGTCGCTGTTAATCTTAAGTTCCAATACAGGTGAATAGCCCTTGATGCCAGCGAGGCTCATGCCGTAGGGAGTGCAGAAATTACCAAGGCTATAGGCGATAAGGTGGTTCTTGTAAATCTCCATACACCTTACCACATGAGGCCCATGACCAAACACGATGTCCGCACCGTTGTCAATGCAGAAGTGAGCAAACTTACGCAACTCACCACGGTTCTCACCGAGAAAGACCTCCTGACCATTGGGCAGGTGACGACGGTCGGCACCTTCTGCACCACCATGGAATGTTACGATGACGATATCCGATTTAGACCTTAGGTCATCGATGACACGTTTCACAAGTGCTAAGTCGGAATGCTTCATCGTATAACTGTTATGTCCGAAGGCACAGCAACCGTATCTCACGCCATTACGCTCAACCACGGCAGACTCTACCCTACCTGCTATGCCGGAGTATTTGATACCTTCCTTGTCAAGCACTTTCTCAGAGCTTATGATACCAGTGTCGTAGAAGTCCTTGGCATGGTTGTTTGCCATGCACATATAGTCATAACCGGCATCAGTGAGCAGTGCGCCATAGCGTGTGGGCATACGGAAGGAATAGCTGTTTGGGCCGCTGCCCTTACGACTTGGCCCATCATCTAAAAGGGCACCCTCTAAGTTTCCCAATGCTATATCGGCACGTCTTGTTATCTCCTTAGTGTCGGCGAAGATGTCTCTGCCGTCATTGGCTGGCAACTGTTCCGTGGGGTATGTGGTACCCATCATGATATCTCCACACATGGCAATGGTCATGGTGTCGGGCAGGTTGTCACGTCTCTGTTGGTTAACGACGTTATTATTGTTGTTGTCAGCATCCGTTTTAATCTGATTGCCATTCTCGTTGGTGGAGTTGCATGACATGGATATAAGCATCAGGCAAACCACAGAAAGGAAATTCTTCATATTGCTTATTTTAAATGGGTTGTAAAAGGCGGTACTTGTTTATCTCAAGACTCAAATATTCTGCTGCCTACCCTGACCATGGTGGCACGACACTCAACGGCAATAGGATAATCGTGACTCATGCCCCAGCTGCGCTCGTTGAAATAGTCCACATCGGCGAAATACTCGCTCTTCAACTCGTCAAACAGGTTGGCGGCTTGCGTCATCTCATTGCGTATCTGGTCTGTGTCATCGGTATTTGAAGCCATCATCATCAGTCCGCGAATGCGAACACCTGTCATCTGCCGCCATTCACCACCATCAAGGAGTTGTCGGCAACTGTCGGGTGTAAGTCCGTATTTTGTGTCCTCTTGAGCAAGGTGCAACTCCAGGAGTACGTCTATGACTCTTCCGCATGCCAGAGCCTGCTTGTTTATCTCCCGCAACAGGCGCAGGGAGTCAACAGCGTGAATCATAGAGATATAAGGTGCTATAAACCTCACCTTATTAGTCTGAAGGTGTCCGATGAAATGCCACTCGATATCCTCGGGCAGTGACTGTCGCTTGCGGGACAGTTCCTGCTCACGGCTCTCGCCAAATATGCGTTGTCCGGCATTGTATGCCTCAAGGATGTCTTCCTCTGTGTGGTATTTGCTTACAGCCACAAGACGGACACCAGGAGGCAGACTGTCAGTCACATTGCGTAGGTTTTCACGTATCATTACTGTGCTTTATGTTCAAAGACATCAAATATTTTTGTTTCGGCAACACTTGAGACAACATAGTCGATCATTGTCTTGCCCATCACCTCGCCAATGTATTTCACTGCCGTGGGGAGTGATGCTGCCTGCATGAGATACCACACGCTTGAGCGTTTTTCTTTCTCTGTTTTCTCGTCAATGGTGATAAACTCCAACTTCAGTTTGTACCAGCGGTCATCTTTCTCGTCATCACTGAAGAAAACCTCCTTAACTGATGCTTTTTTGATGTCGGTGACATCAAATGTGCCGCTGATGTATGATGACATCTCTTCGGTGATAGCGTTCTCTGCTTCAGTGAAACTGAGTGCGTCAACCACATATTGTTCTTTTACTTTCTTCTGAAGACCATCCTCCATGGTCTTCTCATAGCTTATCTTTGTCTCAAACCAAATAGCTGTCCTGCTTTTCATTATAATCTTATAATTGTTAAATCTTTATTTTGTTAAATTTAATTCGTTGCCGGGGTATTCCTCAAGGGCATGACGTAACACGACAAGGGCACGCTCGAGGTCATCTTTCTTCAGCACGTAGGCTATACGCACCTGATTGCGACCAGCACCGGGAGTGGTATAGAAACCCGAGGCGGGAGCCATCATAACTGTCTCGCCCTCATAATTGAATTTCTCCAGGCACCATCGGCAGAATTTCTCACTGTCATCAACGGGTAGCTTGGCAACGGTGTAGAAAGCACCCATGGGTATCGGTGAGTAAACGCCGGGTATGCGGTTGAGACCGTCAATGAGGCATTTCCTGCGTTCCACATACTCATCATACACATCACGCAGGTATTCCTCTGAGGCATCAAGAGAAGCCTCTGCCACAATTTGTCCTATGAGTGGCGGAGAGAGACGTGCCTGACAGAATTTCATAACCGCCTTACGCACTTCCTCATTCTTTGTTATCAGCGCACCGATACGTATTCCACACTCAGAGTAGCGTTTTGACACTGAGTCGATAAGAATGACATTTTGCTCTATTCCCTCAAGGTGGCATGCCGAGATATATGGCGAGCCAGTGTAGATATACTCTCTGTACACCTCGTCTGAGAAGAGGTAGAGGTCGTATTTCTTGACAAGGTCACGTATCTGGTTCATCTCACGGCGTGTATAAAGGTAACCGGTGGGGTTGTTGGGGTTGCAAATCATTATTGCCCTTGTGCGCTCATTGATGAGTTCCTCAAATTTCTCGACCTTGGGGAGTGAGAAACCTTCGTCTATCGTTGTCGCTATGGTGCGTATCTTGGCTCCCGCGGATATGGCAAATGCCATGTAGTTGGCGTATGCCGGTTCTGGCACGATAATCTCGTCACCTGGGTTGAGGCAGCTCATAAACGCAAACAGCACAGCCTCAGAACCACCGCTGGTGATAATGATATCATCAGGGGTGACATTGATGTTATATTTTGCATAGTAATCCACGAGCTTCTCCCTATAACTGAGATAACCCTGTGAGGGAGAATACTCCAAGATATCCCTGTCAATATGCTTTAAAGCCTCTAAACCTTCCTTTGGTGTTGGTAGGTCCGGCTGACCGATATTGAGGTGATACACTTTTGTGCCGCGTCGTTTGGCGGCTGCTGCAAGAGGTGCCAGTTTGCGAATCGGTGACTCCGGCATCTCCATACCACGTATTGAAATTTCTGGCATTGTGGTTGTCTTTTTTACCTTAAATATTGTTTCAGGGTGCAAAAGTAGATATTTTTTTTTAAATATTATATGTTTTCACTTCTTTTTTGTAATTTTGCACCACAAATGCCGAATATATCATATTTTATAGCCCGCAGAATCCATGGTAGCGGTGACAAGAAACGTGTGTCGCAGCCGGCGGTGTTGATTGCCACATTAGGTGTGGCAGTGGGGCTTGCTGTCATGATAGTGTCGGTGTGTGTCATACTTGGTTTCAAACATACTGTAAGGGATAAGATTGTAGGTTTTGGCAGTCATATTATCGTTACCAATTATCTCAATGCCAATGACTATGATGATTTCCCCATTGTGATGGGCGATAGCATGATAACCAAGCTGAAGGCTATAGACGGTGTGAGGCATGTACAGAGATATGCCTTCAAACAGGGTATCCTTAAAACAGACAAAGATTTCTTGGGCGTGGTGTTCAAGGGTGTTGGACCGGAGTACGACACTACATTCATCGCGTCTAACGTGGTGAGCGGACAGTTGCCTCACTTCAGTGACACAATAAGTACTAACCGCATAGCCATCTCGCAGTATATGGCTGACAAACTGAGGCTTAAGTGTGGTGACCGTATCTTGGCATATTTTATCAAAAACGATGATGTCAGGATGCGTAAGTTGACGGTTGCTGCTGTTTATCAGACTTATTTCTCAAGGTACGATGAGGCGGTGGTGTTCACAGACCTATATACCGTGAGACGCCTTAACGGCTGGGAGGAGGATCAGGCGAGTGGCGCGGAGCTGACAATCAACGATTTCGATGACCTTGGAAATATGAGATACACCGTGGCAGCCATCGTAAACCAGTCGCAAGACCGTAATGGCGACCCGTATATCTCCCATACTGTCAAGGAGCGTAACCAGCAGACATTCTCATGGCTCGACCTCTTGGATTTGAATGTATGGATTATTCTTGCCTTGATGATCTGTGTGTCGGGCTTCACCATGATTTCCGGTCTGCTCATAATAATACTGGAGCGTACTCAGATGATAGGAATACTTAAGGCACTCGGAGCACGCAACAATATGATTCGCCGCACCTTTATATGGCTTGCCACATTCATCCTGGTCAGGGGACTGCTGATAGGCAATATCCTGGGTATCGGACTGGTGGTGTTGCAGCATTATACCGGTTTGGTAAAACTTGACGCCGAGACGTATTACGTCAGTGTGGTACCGGTAGAACTGAACATACCCGTCATCGTCCTGCTCAATGTAGCCACGATGATTGTCAGCATACTGGTTCTTATTGGTCCGTCATATCTGATATCTCATATCCATCCGGTCAAGGCTATCAGATTTGAGTGATTTACTATTTCTTCGTGATTATTTACTTTTTATAGGTGCTCAGGCGAGCAAGGCTCGGAGTCCTATTTACTATTTCTTCGTGATTATTTACTTTTTATAGGTACTCAGGCGAGCAGGCTCGGAGTCCTATTGATTAGTAAGGTTACTCGATTATCTTCAGGAACTCTTCTTCGCTGACAAGTGGAATACCAAGTTTCTCTGCTTTCTGGAGTTTGGAAGGTCCCATATTCTCACCGGCAAGGATAAAGCTCGTCTTGCCGCTGATGGAGCCGACGTTCTTACCTCCGTGCCGCTCAATAAGAGCCTTGTACTCATCTCTGGAGTGATGCTCAAAGACACCGGATATCACGATACTCTTACCCTCTAACTTATTCGAGGCATCCTCATCGTGACGCTCCTCAACAGCCATTTTCAGACCGTAGCTTCTCAGACGCTCTACAATCTCTTTGTTTACAGGGTCTTGGAAATAACTTATCACGCTGGCGGCAATGACATCACCAACACCCTCCACCTCTGTCAACTCCTCCGCCGTGGCATTCATAAGTGCGTCGATATTCTTGAAATGGCGGGCTAACAGCTTGGCGGAGGTGACACCTACGAAACGGATGCCAAGGGCGAAGAGTACACGCTCAAAGGGAACCTCCTTCGATTTCTCTATGGCATCGACTATCTTACGCGCACTACGTTCCTTGGAGCCGTCGCCGTTAATCTGTTGTACGTCAATGAGATAAAGGTCGGCTATATTGCTGATCAGACGCTGGCGGTAATAGTCATCAACGGTCTCCGGACCTAAGGAGTCGATGTTCATCGCCTTACGCGCTATGAAATGTTCTATACGCCCCTTGATCTGTGGCGGACAGCAGCTGTCATTAGGACAGTAATGGGCTGCCTCACCCTCGTATCTCACTAATTTGGCTCCACACTCCGGACAGTGGGTGATGAATTGTATTGGCTGTGCGTCGGGAAGACGTTTGGTAGTATCTACACCCACGATTTTTGGAATAATCTCACCGCCTTTCTCCACATATACGTAGTCACCCTCATGCAGGTCAAAACTGCGGATGAAGTCCTCGTTGTTCAGTGTGGCACGTTTCACCGTTGTTCCGGCGAGCTGTATAGGGTCCATATTGGCTACCGGGGTGACGGCGCCCGTGCGTCCCACTTGATATGTCACCTGCAGGAGGCGTGTCGCTACGCGTTCCGCCTTGAATTTATATGCTATTGCCCAGCGTGGACTCTTTGCCGTGAATCCAAGCACCCTCTGTTGGCGTAAGGAATTGACTTTCAACACCACACCGTCTGTTGCCACTGGCAGATCCTTGCGCTTCTCGTTCCAGTAGTTGATGAAATCGAAGATCTCTTGCAGTGATTTAGCCTTACGCATACCCTCAGAGATCTTAAATCCCCATTCCTTAGCCTCCATGAGATTCTCGTAGTGTTTGTCTGTTGGCAGGTCATCACCGATGAGGTGATACAGGTAAGCGTCTAACCGCCTGCTTGCTACAAGGTCGGACTTCTGGCTCTTAAGCGTCCCGCTGGCAGCGTTACGTGGATTGGCAAAGGGTTGCTCGCCGTCTGCCTCACGGTCGGCATTCAGCTGGTGGAACACCTCCCATGGCATCTGTATCTCGCCCCTAATCTCAAATTCCCTTGGTATATTACTTTCCATGGAGAAGAGCATGCCTGGCTCAGGAGACTTGCCGTAGCCTTGCAGGATGAGTGGTATGCTGCGTATCGTCTTGACATTGGCGGTCACATCATCGCCTACGGTGCCGTCGCCGCGTGTCACGGCACGGGTGAGGCGTCCCTCCTCGTATGTAAGTGATATGGATAGTCCGTCGTATTTCATCTCACAGCACACCTCAAAAGGCTCTCCCGCGAGTCCGCGGCTCACGCTGTCGTACCATGCTGTCACATCACCCTCGTTATAGGTGTTGGCAAGGGATAGCATCGGGTGGCGGTGTGCTACCTGCGTGAAGGTCTGGTTAAGGTCACTGCCCACACGCTGGGTAGGGCTGTTGGGGTCGTACATCTCCGGATGCCGACATTCCAAGTCCTGCAACTCATGCATCAGCATGTCAAACTCCTCATCGCCTATTGTCGGACGGTTAAGGACATAGTAATTATGATTATGCTCATGCAGCAAAGCCCTTAGCTGTTGTATTCTTGCCTCTTCTGTCATAAAAACATCTGTTGGGTTTTATGTTTTGTGTTAACTGAAGTTTCGCTTTCGCTCAACTTATTGGTTTAAAGTTTAATGTTGAAAGATAAC
>JAGDAU010000226.1 GCA_017959365.1 Prevotella sp. | reverse complement strand
CTTCATGCTCACGACGGTGTAACCGTAGAGGTGTGGTATGACGGTAAGGAGGCAAAGACGAAACTCCTTCCCGAGGACTGTGGAAAGACGATTATCATTTATCGGTCTCTGACCGATAAATGATAATCCAACGGGAAATGTCCCAACGGGAACGTTAACGGGAACGTTAACGGGAACGGGAACTATTTAACATAAAACACAAAACACAAAACATAAAACATAAAACATAAAACACAAAACACAAAACATAAAACACAAAACATAAAACATTAACTAACAATGAAGAAATCCGTAATTATGCTCTGCATGGCACTCTTGCCGGCATTATCGGCATGGGCTCAGCACAACGGACTGGTGGACATGAGCAAGAGCAAGATGGCGATAATGGCCAATACCCCTATGGGCAGTGTGAAATGGACAGGTGGCTTCTGGGGCGACAGGTTTAATGTGATGGCAGGCACATCCATCCTTGATATGTGGGACACATGGAATGACCCCAAGGTGTCGCATGGTTTCCGCAACTTTGAGGTGGCGGCAGGTACCGTTGAAGGTGTTCATCACGGACCGCCGTTCCATGACGGTGATATGTATAAGTGGCTTGAGGGTGTAGCCTCTGTATATGCTGTAACCAAAGACCCGGAGCTCGATGCCCTGATGGATAAATTCATAGAGCAGGTGGCAAAGGCACAGCGTGCCGACGGATATATCCACACCCCTGTGGTCATCAGCGAGCGCAACAAGGGTATTGACAGTCACGACAATACCGTGATAGGCATCACCATAGGCAAAGACCAGAAGGGAGCCTTCGCCAGCAGACTTAATTTTGAGACTTACAACTTAGGTCACCTGATGACTGCCGGCATAGTACACTACCGTGTTACGGGTAAGCGTACACTCCTCGACTGCGGTATCAAGGCCGCCGACTTCCTATATAACTTCTATAAGACGGCCTCTGATGAGTTGGCACGCAACGCCATCTGCCCGTCGCATTATATGGGTGTGGCAGAGATGTACCGCACCACCGGCGACCCGCGTTACCTTGAACTGGCAACCGAGCTGATCAACATACGTGACTCAGTGAAAAACGGTGAGGATCATAACCAGGACCGCATACCGTTCCGCCAGCAGTATGAGGCAATGGGCCACGCCGTGAGAGCCAACTATCTATATGCCGGTGTGGCAGACCTCTACGCTGAGACAGGTGAGGAGCAGCTGATGAAGAATATGAAGGCTATATGGGAGGACATCGTTAACAAGAAGATTTATATCACCGGCGGTTGCGGAGCGTTGTACGACGGTGTGTCGCCAGACGGCACCACCTACAACCAGCCAAGCATACAACAGATACATCAGGCATACGGCAGACAGTTCCAACTGCCTAATGAGACATCTCACAACGAGACATGTGCCGACATCGGACAGCTGTTCTTCTCGTGGCGACTGCTGCAGACCACCGGTGATGCACGCTATGCCGACATGGTGGAGAATGAGCTGTACAACGGCATCCTCAGCGGTGTGAGCCTTGACGGTAAAGACTATTTCTACACCAATGCACTGAGAAAGACCAAGGAGTTTCCGTATAAGATGAGATGGCCCAAGTCAAGACAGAGATATATCAGCTGCTTCTGCTGTCCGCCCAACACGCTGCGCACCCTGTGTCAGGCTCAGGAGTACGCCTACTGTGTGGCAGACGGTAAACTGTGGTGTAACGTGTATGGTCAGAATGAGTTGAAGACAAAAGACCTTGAGGTAAGGCAGTCAACGGCATATCCATACGATGGCAGGATAACGCTTACCATTCAAAAGGCTAAAGACCTCAGCACCGTTTATGTGCGCATACCGGAGTGGTGCCATGAGGCGACCATCACCGTCAATGGTGAGCCGCTGAGTGCTGAGATACGTCCTAACACCTTTATCCCTGTAGAGCGGAAATTCAAAAAAGGTGATGAGATAGTGCTCGATATGCCGCTGAAGACACGCCTCATAGAGTCTAACCCTCTCGTTGAGGAGAACAAAAACCAGGTGGCAGTGAAGCGTGGACCGGTGGTTTACTGCCTTGAGTCGGCTGACATAGAGGGTGGCTACAATATCAATGATATCGTGATACCCGCAGACATCAGCCTGCAACCCGTTACGATGACTATCGCCGGTTGTTCATTCACGGCTCTTGAGGGTACGGCGCGTGTGGCAACACAGGAGCAGTGGGGCGACCAGCTCTACCGTGACATCACTCCGGTTACCAAGACAACCAAGATACGCCTCATCCCTTATTATGCCTGGGGCAACCGTGGTGAGATAGATATGACCGTATGGATGCCATTGGCAAAATAAAAAACTCAACTTTCGCAAGCTTCAGTCGAGTTGAGTTTAATGTTTACAGTGAATTACTTGAATTGTTAAAAGATAAATGTTGAAAGTGAATTTCATTTGATGCCAGAATGTTGGAATGACCTTGTTGTATAGGATTTTTATGACGATTGATTATATAATAGCTCCGTTGGTGGGCGCTGTCATTGGTTACATCACCAATGACATCGCCATCAGAATGCTTTTCCGGCCTCATACGGCGAAATATATCTTTGGCATACATGTACCATTCACACCGGGCATCATTCCCAAGGAACGCGGACGTATAGCATCATCGGTTGGTGAGGCAATAAGTGAGAACCTCATGAATAAAGAGGTACTTGAGAAAACGCTGCTCTCTGAAGATATGGTTGGTAAGTTGTCGGACTCCATCAACGCCTTCTTCCAAAGGCAGAGACACAACAGCGAGACACTGCGGGAGTTTTTGAGCCATTATATCTCCACGGAGGAGATAGACAGCATAGCCGCCAGCATCGGCGCTAACCTGACGCAGCAGATCTACCGCAAACTGGCAGACTCCACTGTAGGCAGTCAGATAGCCCATATCGCCGTGCGTCACGTGATGGACAAGATGAATAATTTCGGCAGCACCATTGGCGACACCCTCAAGGATGAGGGAATAGGGCAGGGCGGTGGTTTCGGAAGGATGATAGGTCGTGGCTTTGAGCGTCTCTTCGGCAGTCATGCCAAGCGTAGCGCCGATGAGTTTGTGGCTGCCCTCGCATCACCCGTGGAGGAAGCCCTCGCCAAGAATATCAACGAGATGCTCAAGAATAACTCCGAGGAGATTGTGGGCAACCTCATCACCACTCAGACTAATGACCTGCTGTCGTGTAAGATGTCGGAACTGCTGAAAGACAAGACCGCGCAGATTAACCAGGCACGTCAGTCGATACTCTCACTTTACCGTAACATCATCACCAACAGGCTGCCACGCATCCTTGAGACGCTGAACATCAGCGGCATCATAGAGAACCGTATCCTTGAGATGGATATGGACGAGAGCGAACGCCTCATCCTTGAGGTGATGAAAAAAGAGCTCCGAGCTATAGTCTGGCTCGGAGCTGGTCTTGGCTTTATCATGGGATTCCTGAATGTGCTGTTATGAGTTTTGTGTTTTAGGTTGTGTGTTTTGTGTTTTATGTTTTATGTTAGATAGTTTTCGTTATCTCGGAATACCGGAATACCGATCTCTCAACTAACAACTTATCAACTCGTCAACTTGTCAACTCGTCAACTTGTCAACTCGTCAACTTGTCAACTCGTCAACTTGTCAACTCGTCAACTTAAATATTAGCTATTGACATGATGTTGGCAAAGACACCGGCGGCGGTGACGCTGGCACCGGCACCGTAACCCTGTATCTGCATCGGATATTCCTTGTATCTCTCAGTGGTGAGCAACACGATATTGTTGCTTCCCTCAAGGTTGTAGAACGGATGGCTGCTGTCAACCTCCTTCAGTGCCACGCTGGCTTTGCCACCGTCCATAGTGGCAACGAAACGCCACCGCTTTTTCTCTCCCTCAAGCACCTGACGGCGTTTCTCAAAGTCGGCGTCAAGCTCCGGCAGGCGGCGCCAGAAGTCATCTGTAGAACCTGTGAAATAATCGTCAGGCACGAAGAGATGTTTCTCCACATCCTCCTGCTCAATCTTATAACCTGCCTCACGTGTCAGGATAACCAGTTTGCGGATTACGTCGGTACCGCTGAGGTCGATGCGTGGGTCCGGCTCTGAATAGCCCTGTTCCTTAGCCCTCCGAACCGTCTCAGAGAACGGCACGTCAGCGGCAATCTCATTGAAGATGAAGTTCAGCGTTCCTGAGAGCACCGCCTCAATCTTCAGTATGCGGTCGCCAGAGTTGCGCAGGTCGTTGATGGTGCCGATGATAGGCAGTCCGGCTCCCACGTTAGTCTCAAACCTGAATATCACGCCTCTTGCGAGAGCCGTCTGCTTCAGCCGGAGGTAACTGTCATAGTCGCTTGATGCCGCAATCTTGTTGGCTGCCACCACCGATATGTTGTGCTCTAAGAATGTCTGATAGAGTGCTGCCACCTCCTTCGATGCCGTACAGTCCACAAACACGCTGTTGAAGATGTTCATGTTAAGCACATCGCGGCGGAGCTTGTCGGCAGAGCTGGGCGCAGAGGCTTTCAGCTGTTCACGGTAGTTGTCGAGGTCCAGCCCGTCGCGGGAGAAGATGGCGTTATGTGAGCTGGCAATACCCACCACATTCAGTTTCAGGCGGTTGCGTTCCTTGAGGATCTCATATTGGCTGCGTATCTGCTCAATCAGTTTGCCTCCCACGGTACCTACACCGCAGATGAAGAGGTTCAACACCTTGTATTCAGACAGGAAGAAAGAATCATGGAGCACGTTGAGTGACTTACGAAGCAGTTTGCCATCCACGACGAAAGAGATATTCGTCTCAGAGGCACCCTGGGCGCATGCTATCACGCTGCTACCGCTTCTGCCGAGCGTTCCGAACAGCTTGCCGGCGATACCCGGCGTATGTTTCATGTTCTCACCCACGATGGCTATCGTGGCGAGACCGCTCTCGGCATGCATGGGGAACATGGCTCCCGTCTCAATCTCCTTGGCAAACTCACCGTTGAGGACTTTGACGGCGGCAGCGGCGTCAGAGTCCTTAACGCCTATAGACGTTGAGTTCTCAGATGATGCCTGTGATACGAGGAACACCGAGATACCGTTAGCGGCAAGGGCAGTGAAGATTCTCTGGTTCACACCGATGACACCCACCATCGATAGTCCCGTCACCGTGATGAGCGTTGTCTCGCCGATGCTGCTGATGCCCTTGATGGGTTTCTTGTCGTTTACTATCTGGTCTTTGATGAGCGTTCCGGGATGCTCGGGGTTGAACGTGTTCTTAACCTTGATAGGTATATTCTTTACGCATACGGGGTAGATGGTAGGCGGATAGACCACCTTGGCGCCGAAGTTGCAGAGCTCCATCGCCTCTACATAACTCAGTTCGTCAATGGTGTATGCTGTGTTGATGACCCGCGGGTCGGCGGTCATAAAGCCGTCAACGTCAGTCCATATTTCCAGCACCTCGGCATCTAATGCCGCTGCGAGTATCGATGCCGTGTAGTCGCTGCCGCCGCGTCCGAGGTTTGTTGTCTCAAGGGTGTCGCGGTCGCGGCTTATAAATCCCGGCACCACACTGACGCGTGGTATCTTGCTGCCTCCGTCGGCGAGGAATGTCTCCCTCACGAGGCGGTATGTCAGCTCACTGTCAAGTGATGCCTTGCCGTTCTTCCACTCTGTGCGTATGAAGTCACGCGCGTTGAGGCGTTTGGCACCGTTTATAAGCGTCGCCACTATATTACTGCTCAGCCTCTCGCCATAGCTGACGATGGCGTTACGTGTCTTGATGCTGAGGTCATGAATAAGAAAAACTCCGAAATAGATGCTTCTCAACTGTTCGAAAAGCATGTCAACGGTGGTGAAGAGTGCCTCTCGCTGCGCCGGCTGTGTGATGATAGTGTCTATCATCTGGTGGTGGCGGTCAATCATCGCCTCAAGGTCATCCTTGTAGGTCTCGTCGCCACGAAGTGCCTTCTGTGCGGTGTTAATCAACTGGTCGGTGATACCCGATAGGGCGCTCACAACAACAATAACCGGCTGTTTCTTAGCCTCTTTCTCCACAATCCTCTTAAGGCTGAGGATACTCCCTACGGAACCCACGGATGTTCCGCCGAATTTCATTACTTTCATATTTCTTGTCTTGTTAATATTACTGCTGCCCCGATACGGACGGGGATTGCAAAACTTGGGCGCAAAAGTAATAAATATTCTATAAATGTGCAAAGAATATGGCATTAAAGTTTCGCTTTCGCTCACTTTGGTTTAGTTTAATGTTGAAAGTTTAATGTTTACAGTGAATTACATTCAAAGTCAGGGCGCACAATGGTGCGCCCTGACAGATTGTTATCCTCTCATTACCTTATCCAATAGCAGAGGGCTATTGGAAGCCTATCCTGGTTATTCTACACATAATGGGGTGGGTTATTCCCAGTCGCTCCATACATCGGTGCCCCTACCGGATACCACGATGTCAGAGCCGTCGCCGGTGTACTCGCGTATGTCTCCGTTCAGCGGCCAGCGGCTGCTCTCGTCATCAGCCTCGTTGACGCCGAGAGCCCACTTGTTGTTCGTTACGCGGCTACCCAAGAGTAATGTGGCGTTGTGTGCTACCTCAAACTGTTCTACTACAGGTGTTATATATTGCTTTTTCATTGTCTTAAGTATTTTATGAATAATGGTAAATGAAATAAAGTGATAGTAATCAACTTTCAACTGTTATCTTTCATCTTTCAACTATTGTCATTTTACCACATATTTTTTACCATTCATAATATATATACCCTTAGTGAGTCCGTCGAGAGAGTCGCCAACATACTGGCCGTTGAGGTTATAGACACGGTTGTCAGCAGCCTTCGGCTGTGCCGGCAGGCTTACCTTCAGCACTCCCGTGTCAACATCATAGTCATAAATATATTCCGCATCCTCAAGGTCGAAGATGGTTCCACCGTTCCTTGCGTTAGAGCCGACGTTATAGTCCATGTAGTCCGTACCCTTGCTGAGGTAGATGATTGCCGTGTACTGCGGCCATGCTATCGCCTGTCCGGCGTTATGATAGAAGCTGCCGTCATTCGTCTCAGCACCATTGGACTTGGTGTAAGCCCAGAAGAAAGAGCCTACGGGGATGGTGGACATTTCTGTATATCCACTGTATGGATCTACCGAGTTAGGCTTGTATGCCTTACCTTCCTCAGCCATGCCGTAGAAAGTGTATCGTGTGGCGGTCTTACCGTCAGTCTCTGTATTATCATAATTATCAGCCTCATAATAATCATAGAAATTAACTGTTATGGCTTTCTCCGCCTTCTGGGCTTGTGACCAGCTGTCTTTAGGGCTTCCTGCGCCACTGGTGTTCAGTTCACCCAGTATGACGCGGTACTCTGAGTGTTCACCGCCCATGCCTACCTGTGCCGTTGTCAGACCCGGGTGTATCATATACGGGTGGTAGGGTTTGATGTAGTTGGTGTTGTTGTTCTCACCGCCGGAGCCGCTCTCATCAAGTTCTGCCGCGGGTTTGTAGAAATAGAATGTAGTCACGCCATTCTCATCCTTTATCACCTTTGTGAACTCCACCACCTCAGTCTGTGTGCCGAAGGTCTCCTGTACCTGGTGCTGGCTCAGTGAGAACGGTACGCATATCGTGTACCACTTACTGCCTGTCCATCTTTCTATGTGTGTCTCCGGCTGGTCTGTCTGTGCGTCAGCGAAAGCAAGGATAAACTGGTTCCATCCCGCATATTTAGCTGTTGATTGATCCTTTGCAGTAGCATAGTTGATTGGGTCGCTGACAGGTGTTGAGAATTGGTTCTCCCAAGCGTAGTATGGCAGGCGCGTAACTATGTTGTCAGATGATTCGCTGTCATAGAATGTCACCCAGGGCCTGTTGTTGTCGCCTACTATTGCTTTGTAATCGCTTTCACCGTCAAAGTATATACCTTTCATATATGACCTCATGGAGTTTTCCATACCACTGAAAGAACATGCAGATAATAAGCTGTTTATATATGTCACAGCATCATTCTCACCTATTTCACCATCATTGTCATAGTCGAAGACTCCTACAGCCTCCCATCCTCTTGCGGCTGTGCTAACCTCTGATTTGGTTATCGTTCCGTCGGAATTAGTGTCAAATGATGATATCTTGTCGCATATCGTTGACTTGGTGATAGTACCATCGCCGTCATAGTCGTACACCTTCAGTGCATAGTCCTTATTGGACATGGTATTCCATGCGTACTCGCCAGCCTCTGCCTTAGTAATAGTGCCGTCTGAGTTGTAGTCGTAAGCGCTGATGGTTCTCCAATGAGCATTTGCAACAGACTCCTTGGTGATTGTTCCCTGAGAGTAATTGTTATAACCCGAAAGTGCACTGCTGAGGTCATTCCACGTTTTGTCCTCAACTTCAGATTTCGTCAGTTTACCGTCATCGGTATAGGCGGAATAGTCTTTCAGAGAACCGTTTGTTGCGTCTGTGGCGTCAGCCCATGCCTTATCGTTTATCTCGGTACGGGTCACGGTGCCGTTATTATCGGTATCGTATGGTGTTAACGCTGTGGCGTCAGCCCATACCTTGTCTAATACCTCCTGCTCTGTTATCACATTATCATTATTGGTGTCATAGCTGGTATATGATGCTAAGTCGCTGCTGGTAAGGTCAGATGTCTTGACAAATGGGGTGGAGTAGAGGCTTGCTGCTTCTTCCCATACAACCTGTTGGTAAGAATCGGCGGTGATGTAGTCATATTCTCCGGATTTGTATTTAGATATACTACTCCAGTCCTTACTGTTAGCCTCAACCTTTTCTTTGGTAATGCTGTCATTATCCTCAAAGTAGTCAGTCCAAATGGCTGAGAATGTGCTCCATGCGCCATCCTTATACTCCGTCTCTGTTATAAAATTGTCATTG